>NZ_JBIVTK010000003.1:322838-506132 GCF_044756725.1 Paenarthrobacter sp. NPDC091669 | reverse complement strand
CGTCGCGACAGCGATGACCGTCGTCCGTTCAACAACGACCGTGGTGACCGTAAGCCCTTCGGCGACCGTGGTGATCGTCCGGCCCGTGATGGTGAGCGCCGCCCGTTCAACAACGACCGCGGTAACTCCTGGGAAGAGCGCCCGGCCAGGGTACCCAACGCCAAGGACATCCGTAGCTCAAACCGCCCTGACCGTGAGCGGTCTCCCGAGATCGATGAGGACGTCACGGGCAAGGAACTCGACCGCGCCACGGGCCACCAGATCAAGACGCTCGAGGAGCAGAGCGCGGGATGGGTCGCCAAGCACCTGGTCATGGCTGGCCGCCTGATTGACATTGAGCCTGAGCTGGCTTTCCAGCACGCATTGGCTGCAAGCCGTCGTGGCGGTCGCCTTTCGGTTGTTCGTGAAGCCGTGGGCCTGACGGCCTACGCCGCGGGCCACTATGGCGAGGCGCTGCGTGAATTCCGTACGTACCGCCGCATCAGTGGCTCTAATGTGCACCTGCCTGTGATGGCTGACTGCGAGCGAGGACTCGGACGCCCTGACCGTGCGCTGGATATGGTTCGTTCTCCAGAAGCCCAGGACCTCGACGCTCCGGGCAAGGTGGAGCTGGCGATGGTGGCTGCCGGTGCCCGTGCGGATCTGAAGCAGTTTGATGCTGCCGTCACCGAACTGGAGATTCCCCAGTTGGACATCAACAGGGCCTTCTCCTACAGCCCGCGACTGTTCCGTGCTTACGCTGAAGCACTCAGCGCTGTGGGTCGCACGGAGGAAGCGGACAAGTGGGCCCGCCAGGCTTTGGTGGCTGAGAATGCTTTGGGCGTCGGCGATTTCGCTGAGCCGGAAATCCTTGACCTCGGGTGGGATGAGCAGGAAGAAGCAGCTGCGAGCAAGCCGCGCTTCGTCAAGTCGGCTCCGCAGTCCGATGTCGTGAAGCCTGAGACCGAATCAGTTATTGCCGAAGCCGCAGCCGCTGACGTTGAGCACGATGACGTTGAACTTGATGACGCCGAATCTGACTACTTCGAGTCCAATGACGCCGAGTCGGACATCGACTCCGCAGAAGACGACGCTGAGGAAGAAGAAGCAGAAGCCAAGGAAGAAGCCGCCGAAAACCAGGGCACCGACTCTCAGCATGGCTGATTCACTCATCTCATTGTTTGATGCCGTCCTCTCCGATCTGGACGGTGTGGTCTATGCAGGACCGCATGCCATTCCGGGTGCGGTGGAGTCGTTGCAGCGTCTTGAAACTGTCGGTGTCGGGCTGGGTTATGTCACCAATAACGCCTCCCGCACCCCGGCCCAGGTCGCTGCGCACTTGCGTGAGCTCGGTGCGCCGGCGGAGGACCATCAAGTGGTCAGTTCCTCCCAGGCAGCAGGGGAGCTTCTTGCTTCCATGCTGCCTGCGGGGGCGCATGTACTCATCACCGGCAGCGCGGCTTTGGCCCATGAGATCGAATTGGTGGGACTCAAGCCGGTGCACAGTGCCGCTGAATCCCCGGTTGCCGTGGTCCAGGGATTCAACCCTGAGATCGGTTGGAAGGATCTTGCGGAGGCGTCGTATGTAGTGGCCGGCGGAGCAATGTGGTTTGCCACCAACACGGACATGTCCATTCCCCAGGCCCGCGGCATGGCACCGGGCAATGGAACGCTGGTTGCTGCTGTGGCGGCTGCCACGGGAAAGACTCCCTTGGTGGCGGGTAAGCCTGAAGCACCCCTTTTCCATGCGGCAGCGAAACGGTTGAACGCCGATCGTCCGCTGGTTGTGGGGGACCGCTTGGACACGGACATCCTGGGCGGCAACCGTGCGGGTTTTGCGACGGCGGCCGTCCTCACCGGCGTGGACACCACATACACGATCCTTGCGGCGCGGACCGACGAGCGCCCCACGTATCTTTTGGCAGATTTGGAGGGCCTTTACGCGCCTTATCCTGAGGTCATCAGCGACGACGGAACCTTCCGTTGCGGTGAAGCCTCGGCGGTCGCCGGGGACGGGACCGTCACGGTCACGGGCGCTGAGGATGACCTTGACGCTTGGCGCGCGGCTTGTGCCGCGTGGTGGGCCAGGTTCCCCGAAATGCCCGTGGCGCAAGCGCCGCAGGTGGAATGGCGAACTCACTAGACTGGTGCGATGACCGAGCCCATTAACGTACCGGTGTCCGCACCACAAGGCCTCGCGGGCCAGGAGGGCCACGTGACTGAGAACGCGGAGCCTGTGCGCCCGGAGGTCCAGTGGCCCGACCCGGCGACCCCCACGGGGGACCCGCTGGTGGACAGGGCCTTGGCCGTCCTGGACAACGTGCCCGCGACTCACGTGGCAGAGCACGGAGACCTGTACGCAGCGGTCCATGACTCCTTGCTGGAGGCCCTGGACGCTGAACCCGGGCTCCCTGCCGCGCCACAAAGTACACCCCGCCCGGAAGGCGACAGCTAGCGTATGGCACGACTCGACCAGGAACTCGTCACCCGTGGGTTGGCGAGGTCACGTACCCATGCAGCAAAGCTCATCAGCGACGGCAAAGTCAGCTCCGCGGGGACTGTCCTCGCCAAAGCCGCACTCCAGGTAGACCCGACTACGGACTTGACCGTGGAGGCCCACCTTGAGGACATCTACGTCAGCCGTGCCGGTCATAAGTTGGCTGGCGCGCTGGAGGCGTTTCCCGCCGTCGAGGTTGCCGGAAAGCGGTGTCTCGACGCCGGTGCCTCCACTGGTGGCTTTACCGACGTCCTGCTGCGGCAGGGGGCGGCCAGTGTGGTGGCGGTGGACGTAGGACACGGCCAGTTGGTGCCACACCTGCGCGATGACCCCCGCGTGGAGGTCCATGAGGGTATGAACGTCAGATACATGTCCCCGGAGCAGATCGGTGGTCTCGCAAACCTGACGGTCGCGGACCTGTCCTTCATTTCGTTGACCCTTGTGGTGGCGCCGCTGGCATACTGCACTGAACCCGGCGGGGACATGGTCCTGATGGTCAAGCCACAATTCGAGGTGGGCAAGGAACGGCTGAGCCGAACCGGAGTGGTGTCATCGGACCATGAACGACGCCGGGCCGTGGCCCAGGTGGCCAGGGCCGCGGTGGATGCCGGGCTTGTCCTGATGGACCTCGCCGCCAGTCCGCTGCCGGGCCAGGACGGAAATGTTGAATACTTCCTGTGGATGAAGCGCGGGATGTCCGCGGTGTTGCCTAAGATCGAAGAGCGGGACGGGGACGTTGCTGCATTGATCAAGAAATTCTGGCCAAACCACTAGAAAGCAGAACCCGATGAGCAGGCGTGTACTTGTCCTTGCCCACACAGGGCGGGAAGAATCGCTCCGCGCAGCGTGGGATGCCTGTACGCAACTGCATTCCT
The DNA here is from genome assembly GCF_044756725.1 of Paenarthrobacter sp. NPDC091669. NCBI lineage: Bacteria > Bacillati > Actinomycetota > Actinomycetes > Micrococcales > Micrococcaceae > Paenarthrobacter > Paenarthrobacter sp. NPDC091669. Next base: position 502,781 of record NZ_JBIVTK010000003.1, on the reverse strand, counting down.
CCGGCTTGGTTCCCGTGCTGCAGAAGTCCGAACTTGCCGATATTGAACGGTTCTTCGGTGCCTTGGATACACCCATTGAGATCCTCAACGACCACGTCAACCTGGAGGACGTGGAGTTGGTGATGGTCCTGGGTGGGGATGGAACCATTCTGCGGGCCGCGGAACTCGTGCGTGAGGTGGACGTCCCGTTGTTGGGCGTGAACCTGGGGCACGTGGGCTTCCTGGCTGAAAGCGAGCGTGCCGACCTGGCACAAACAGTCGAATGGATCGCGAGCCGCCAGTACACGGTGGAGGAACGCATGACCATCGATGTCCAGGTGTGGGTCAAAGGCCAGAAGATCTGGCACACGTGGGCGTTGAATGAGGCTGCCATTGAAAAGGCCAACCGTGAGCGCATGCTGGAAGTGGTCACGGAGGTGGACGAGCGACCGTTGACGTCCTTCGGCTGTGACGGCGTGGTCCTCGCAACTCCTACGGGTTCCACCGCTTACGCGTTCTCTTCGGGCGGGCCAGTGGTGTGGCCGGAGGTGGAAGCACTGGTGATTGTTCCGATCAGTGCCCACGCCCTGTTCGCCAAGCCGTTGGTGGTATCGCCGAGGTCCAAGCTGGCCGTCGAAATCATGAACCGGACCGAAGCCATAGGTGTCCTTTGGTGCGATGGACGGCGTTCCGTGGACCTGCCGCCCGGCGCGCGTGTTGAAGTGACCCGTTCGGCCACTCCGGTGCGCTTGGCACGTACCCACAAGACGCCCTTTTCTGCACGGCTCGTCCGCAAGTTTGAACTCCCCATCCACGGCTGGCGTGGACCTGCTCCCCGGAGCGGGGAAGTCCACACGGGCCCTCTTCCGGTCATCCGGACCCTTTCACCGGCTCCGTTACCCAGTCCTCGGGATGTAGACGGTCCCCGGGACGGTGACCTTTCCGACCCCACGAATGCGAAGTGAACCATGCTTGAAGAACTCCGAATCCGTGACCTTGGCGTCATCACCGACGCCGCACTGCCGCTGGGCCCTGGCCTGAGCGTCGTCACCGGCGAAACCGGTGCCGGCAAGACGATGGTGGTGACCGCCGTCGGGCTCCTTCTTGGTGCCCGGTCAGATGCAGGTGCCGTCCGTAGCGGTGCCAAATCGGCGTCTGCTGAAGCGGTGCTGAAGCTCGATCCGGCGCACAGCGCTGTTGAGCGCGCCAAGGAGGCAGGCGGTGAGGCGGAAGAGTTCGACGGCGTTGCTGAGCTCCTGCTGGCCCGTACCGTGGGTGCCGACGGGCGCAGTCGTGCCTACGTTGGCGGGCGCGCCGCGCCTGTGGGGGTCCTGGCTGAGCTGGGCGAAAGCCTGGTGGTGGTCCACGGGCAGTCGGACCAGATCAGGCTCAAGAGTGCCACTGCGCAGCGGCATGCCCTGGATCGGTTCGCCGGTGCGCCCCTTGCCAAGACTCTGGGGGAGTACCAGGAGCTGTACAACCACTGGAAGAACATCCAGTCCGAACTTGAAACGCTGCGCAGCGAAGCCCGGGAGCGGCTGCGGGAAGCTGAGTCCCTGGATGCGGCCCTGAAGGAAATCGACGAGGTGGATCCCCAGCCAGGGGAGGATGAGACACTCAAGGCCGAGGCTGTGAAGCTCGCCAACGTCGAAGAGCTCAGGCTGGCGGCGGCCGCTGCCCATGAGTCCCTTATCGCCGAGGAATTCGGGGACGCGGGCGACGCAACCACCATGGTGGATGCTGCCAAGAGGACACTTGAGCATGTTGCCGATCACGACGAGGAGCTGCGCTCCGCCGCTGCCCGGCTCGCGGAGGTCGGGTTCCTCCTCAACGACATTGCAACAGAGCTGTCCAGCTACCAGGCCGCCTTGGATACGGAAGGTCCGGAGCGGCTCTCCGAAATCGAGGAGCGCCGGGCAGCCCTTGCCAAGTTGATCCGCAAATACGCCCCCAGCATTGATGAAGTGCTGGAGTGGGCCGCGACCGCCAGGACCCGCCTGGACGAGCTCCAGGACGATTCCAGCCGCATCGAATCCCTGGATGCTGAGGTGGCTTCGACGGAAGCCACTCTTCGGAAACAGGCAGCGGCCATCTCCAAGGCGCGCCTCAAAGCTGCCAAGGACCTCTCAGCACGGGTCAGTGCTGAGCTCAAGGCGCTGGCGATGGCTGACGCCACGCTGGTCATTGAGGTCGGTGACAGTGGTTCGTTGGGCCCTTGGGGCACCGACGAAATCGCCTTCCTTCTTCAGCCGCACTCCGGGGCTCCGGCCCGGCCTCTGGGCAAGGGAGCCTCGGGCGGTGAACTCTCACGGGTGATGTTGGCCATCGAGGTAGTCCTCGCCGCGGTGGATCCTGTGCCGACGTTCGTGTTCGATGAGGTGGACGCGGGCGTGGGTGGCCGGGCCGCCGTCGAAATCGGCCGGAGGCTGGCCATGCTTGCCCGGCACGTCCAGGTGCTGGTGGTAACTCACTTGCCGCAGGTTGCTGCCTTCGCCGATCAGCACATCCGGGTGACAAAAACCTCCGTGCGCGGTGCTGATGGTAAGACAACCACCGGGTTCACCTCCAGCGACGTGCAGCTGCTGAGCGAGGACGAGCGCGTCAAGGAATTGGCCCGCATGCTGGCAGGGCAAGAGGATTCCGAGTCGGCGCAGGCCCACGCCCAGGAGTTGCTGGACGACGCGAAGCTCCTGCCGCAGCGCGCTTAGCCGCTGTTGGCCGGAATGCGAGCACCATCACATCGGCGCACTTAATCCCGCCCGGCTCTTGCTTGGAATGCGCTGGTGGGCAACTATTGACCATTTGGGGAATCCGAACAGACGCTTGGAAGGCGTAATTGATGATAAGCTCGAATTCCGTGGTGCAGCGATCAAATTCCCGTGTAAATTCCCGGTTCCCGGGCTCGTCCAAGACGACCAAACACATCTTCGTCACCGGTGGTGTGGCGTCCTCGCTCGGTAAGGGTCTGACGGCTTCCAGCCTCGGTCACCTGCTGCGGGCACGCGGTTTGTCTGTAACTATGCAGAAGCTCGATCCCTACTTGAATGTGGATCCGGGCACGATGAACCCCTTCCAGCACGGCGAAGTATTCGTGACGGACGACGGCGCCGAAACCGACCTCGACATCGGACACTACGAGCGCTTCCTCGATGAAAACCTCGAAGGTTCGGCCAACGTCACAACAGGCCAGATCTACTCCACCGTCATCGCCAAGGAACGTCGCGGCGAATACCTCGGAGACACCGTCCAGGTCATTCCCCACATCACCGATGAAATCAAGCGCCGCATGCGCCTGCCTGCCGAGGGCAAGAACGCTCCGGACGTCATCATCACCGAAATCGGTGGCACGGTGGGCGATATCGAATCGCAGCCGTTCCTGGAGTCGGCCCGCCAGGTCCGCCAGGATGTTGGCCGCAACAACGTCTTCTTCCTGCACGTGTCGCTGGTTCCCTACATCGGACCGTCCCAGGAACTGAAGACCAAGCCGACGCAGCACTCCGTGGCAGCCCTCCGCTCCATTGGCATCCAGCCCGAAGCGATCGTGATCCGCTCCGACCGCGAAGTGCCCGACGCCATGCGGGAGAAAATCGGCCGTATGTGCGACGTCGACATCGACGCCGTAGTCAACGCAGCCGACGCCCCCAGCATCTACGACATCCCCAAGACGCTGCACTCACAGGGCCTGGACTCCTACATCGTCCGTGCACTGGACCTGCCGTTCAAGGACGTTGACTGGAGCAAGTGGGACAAACTGCTCGAAGCAGTGCACAACCCCAAGCATGAGGTCGAGGTCGCCCTGGTGGGCAAGTACATCGACCTCCCGGATGCGTACCTCTCGGTCACCGAGGCCCTTCGTGCCGGCGGTTTTGCCAACGAAGCCAAGGTTAAGATCCGGTGGGTCCCCTCCGACGAGTGCGAAACCCATGCCGGTGCCACCAAGGCCTTGGCCGGAGTGGACGCCATCTGCGTCCCGGGTGGCTTTGGTATCCGCGGCCTCGAAGGCAAGCTCGGCGCTTTGAAGTTTGCCCGTGAATCCAAGCTCCCGGTCCTTGGCCTGTGCCTGGGCCTGCAGTGCATGGTGATCGAGTACGCCCGCAACGTCGTTGGCCTCGAAGGTGCCTCCTCCAGCGAGTTCGAGCCGGACTCCAAGTACCCGGTCATCGCCACCATGGAAGAGCAGTTGGACATCGTGGAAGGCAAGGGAGACCTCGGCGGCACGATGCGCCTGGGCCTGTACGAAGCCAAGCTGGACGAGGGCTCGGTCATCGCCGAGACGTACGGCACCACCACGGTCAGCGAACGCCACCGTCACCGCTACGAGGTCAACAACAAGTACCGCGACCAGATCGCTGCAGAAGGCCTGGTGTTCTCCGGTACTTCTCCTGACGGCAAGCTGGTGGAGTATGTGGAACTTCCCCGCGAGGTCCACCCGTACTATGTGGCAACGCAGGCGCACCCGGAACTCAGCTCCCGCCCCACGCGCCCTCACCCGCTGTTCGCAGGTTTGGTCAAGGCTGCCTTGGAGCGTCGTGAAGGTGCCCCTGTGGCCACCAAGACCGGTGCCCGCACGGTAGCTGCCAAGTAAACGCAAGTACTAACGAAGGACGGCGCGATGCCCGGTATTTCTGAAACCCCCCGCACATCAAGGCAGGTTTCGGACATGCCGAGCCCGCGCCGTCTTTTGTCTACCAGCAAGGTCTACGAAGGCCGTATTTGGGACGTTGTCAGCGACTCGTTCCAACTCAGCGATGGCACGGACACCCTGGTTCGTGACTACATTGACCACCCAGGCGCAGTAGCGGTGCTCCCCATGAACGTGGACGGCGAGATCCTGCTGCTGAAGCAATACCGGCATCCGGTGGGCATGGATCTGTGGGAAATCCCGGCCGGCCTGTTGGACGTCGAAGGCGAAGACTTCGTGGTGGGGGCCGCCCGGGAGTTGGCGGAGGAAGCCGACTTGGTCGCGGCTACGTGGAACGTCCTGGTGGACTTCTTCAACTCACCCGGTTCGTCCAGCGAAGCAGTCCGGATCTATTTGGCACGCGGCATCAGTGACGTTCCCGTGGCGGACCGGCACGTCCGCACGGATGAAGAGGCCGAGATTGAACTCCACTGGGTGCCGCTCGAGGACGCCGTGAAGGCAGTGCTGGAAGGCCGCCTGCACAATCCGTCGGCGGTGCTGGGCATCCTGGCGGCCGCGGCTGCGAAGGCCGATGGGTTCACCGGGCTTCGTCCCGCCAATGCGCCGTGGCCGGCTCACCCGAGCCAGCGCTGAGCATGGCCGAGGCTGCCACCAGAACCCCCACTGGCATTGACCGCGCAGTAACCGACTACCTGCAGCATGTGGGTGTGGAGCGCGGCCTGGCAGCGAACACCCTCGCGGCCTATCGCAGGGATTTGGCACGGTACTCCAGCTTCCTCACGGACCAGGGCGTGGAACGGCCCGGCGACATCACACGGCATCACGTGACCGCCTTTGCCCAGGCGTTGTCGGATGGAAGCGATGGCGGCGCTGTGCTGGGTGTCCGCTCCGCTGCGCGAACGGTGGTGGCGGTCCGCGGACTCCACAAATTCTGGGCACTTGAAGGGACCACGACGGCGGACCCCGCCAGCGATGTCCACCCGCCGATGCCGGGCAAACGGCTTCCCAAAGCCATCAGCGTTGGCGAGGTCACGCGGATCCTGGAAGCTGCGGGAGCCGATTCGCCCACAGGGCTCAGAGACCGGGCTCTCCTGGAATTCCTCTACTCCACCGGTGCCCGGATCAGCGAAGCTGTCGGGTTGGACGTGGATGACATCTCCCTCGAAGACACCGGTGGCGATCCTGCGATCGTCAGGTTGTTCGGCAAGGGCTCCAAAGAGCGGTTGGTGCCTCTCGGTTCCTACGGAGCCCGCGCTGTCGGGGCCTATGTTGTCCGCGGCAGACCGCTGCTGGCATCGAAGGGCAAAGGGACGCCGGCGCTGTTCCTCAACGCCCGCGGAGGCCGCATCAGCAGGCAGAGCGCCTGGACCATCCTCAAAGCGGCGGCTGAGAAAGCCAACATCACCAAGGACGTTTCGCCGCACACACTCCGCCACTCCTTCGCCACCCATTTACTGGAAGGCGGAGCTGACGTCAGGGTAGTGCAGGAACTGCTGGGCCATGCCTCGGTGACCACCACCCAGGTTTACACCTTGGTCACCGCTGACACCCTGCGCGAGGTCTATGCGGCGGCGCACCCAAGGGCGCTGGGCTAAGAGGGCGCCGGGTCAAGAGGGCGTTCCGCGAACTACCCAAGAACGTTCAGTGTCAACTCCACGGCGTCCACGAACAGCGCCAACAGCGATGTCCCCAGGCCGGCCACCAGCAGGAGCCCCGGATGTGCCAGGCCCACCACCACGCGCTTGAGCCGGGGCCGTCCCTTGAGGAACTTTTTGGGAACCCGGGTCTTCACCGGCACCTGCCGCCAGCCGCGCAACCGCCGAAGGAACCACGCACAGCGCACAATGAAGGCCATCCAGAGGATGGAGAGCACCAGTGGAACGGCGGCCAACATGAGGTTGAAGCCCAGCGCCGTAACTTCCTTTTCGGAATCGCCAATGACGGTTTGGACGGTGGTGGAGATGGAAGCGCTCATCACCACGGAGGCGGCCCACACCATGAACGCCGCCACGAGCGCCAGGAACCGTACAAAAAAGTGACCCAGTACTGTTGCATCCACTGCCCTGAGATGGCTGCGGGGCGTGGCATGGAGAACCACCAGCGTGGAGATCAACGTGGGCAGTGCTGCCACGAGGACCAGCAGGTACCAGGTCCAGCCGGCCAGGTCCACCACTTCGTCCAAAACAATCAGCCCGGCCCACACCACGGTCCAGGCCCACCCTGCATAGAGCGGACGTGCCACCAGCCAACGGGGCAGCCAGAGGTCCCGTTCGGGCATGGCTTTTGTGGCGGGCCCGGCAGCCGTGCTTTCCTCGGCGGACGGAGGATCTGCAGCGTCGTCGACGACGGCCGCCTTGGCTGGCCTGTTACCCCCACCTTCAGTCATGGGCTCACTGTAGCAATGGCGGCAGTGGCAGGGGAGATCAGGTTAAGGTAGGCAGCATGACTGCAGCCCATGTGACCTTGTGCTTCCTCCTCCGCGACGGCGCGGACGGCGGGCACGTCCTCCTCGGCACCAAGAAGACTGGCTTCGGAAGGGGCAAGGTAGTGGGGGTCGGCGGCCATGTGGAGCCGGGGGAGACCGCCTCTCAGGCCGCATGCCGGGAGGTCATGGAGGAAATCAACGTGGTGGTTGCCGCGAAGGACCTGATTCCGGCGGGCACTGTGGACTTTGTGTTTCCGGCAAGGCCGGAGTGGAACATGGCCACCACCGTGTTCCTGACCCGTACGTGGGAGGGGGAACCTTCGGAAAGCGACGAGATTGCGCCGGCATGGTTCCCGGTGATGCAACTCCCGGTGGACCGGATGTGGGCCGACGCCGAACACTGGCTGCCGGCCATGATCGCAGGCCAGCGCATTGCGGTGCGGGTGGCCTTGGCAGCAGATAACGAGAGCGTGGCTGACGTCCACACCATTGAGTGGGTGGAGCAGCCGTAGCAGCTACGTGGAACGTACGACGCCGGGCCGGTCGCCTTTCGGTGACCGGCCCGGCGTCGTACATTTCCTGCACTAACCCGAAACGTTAGGGAACGTGCCGTTCTTCAGGCCCGTTGTATTCGCTCAAGGGACGGATGAGGGAGTTGGAGGCCACCTGTTCCATGATGTGGGCGGTCCAGCCGGTGATGCGGCTGGCGACGAACAGCGGGGTGAACGTCTGGGTGTCGAAGCCCATCAGGTGGTAGGTGGGGCCGGCCGGGTAGTCGAGGTTGGGCTTGATGGCCTTGGCCTCGTCCATGGCCTGCTCCAAGCCGTTGTACAGCCCAAGGAGTTCCGGGCGCCCGTAGTGGGCGATCATCTTGTCCAAGGCGGCCTTCATGGTGGGCACGCGGGAGTCGCCGTGCTTGTAGACACGATGTCCGAATCCCATGACTTTCTTTTTCTGCGCCAGGGCGTCTTCCATCCAGGCCCGGGCTCGGGTGGCGGCTTCGTCGAGGGACTCTTCGCTGCGGATGCCGATCTCGTCGAACGTGTGCATCACTGCCTCGTTCGCGCCACCGTGCAGCGGACCCTTCAATGCGCCGATCGCGGCGGTCACCGCTGAGTGCAGGTCAGCGAGCGTGGAGGTGACCACGCGGGCGGTGAACGTGGAGGCGTTGAACGAGTGCTCGGCGTAAAGGATCATGGAGACGTTGAACGCCTCCACCACTTCGGGCACCTGTTCCTCGCCGAACGTCATCCAAAGGAAGTTGGCCGAGTAGTCCAAGTCCCCGCGCGGTTCCACGGGTTCCTGGCCGCGGCGTCGGCGCTGGTCGTAGGCAACCACCGAAGGCATGGCAGCCCAGAGGTCGATTGCCTTCTTCATGTTTGCTTCGGGTGATGAATCCTCAGCCAGTTCATGCCGGGCGCCGAGCACGGATGCTGCCGTGCGGCACACATCCATGGGGTGGGCGCTGGTGGGCAGGGCATCGATAACCTGTTTGACCACGGGGTCCAGGGTGCGGCCGGCGCGTTCCCGGGCAGTGAATTCAGCCAGTTCTGCGTCGTTGGGCAGTTCGCCGTTCCACAACAGGTACGCGACTTCTTCGAAGCTGCATTTGGCGGCCAGTTCCTGGACCGGATACCCGCGGTAGAGCAGCGAGTTGGTGTCCGGGTTGACCTTCGAGACGGCGGTGTAGTCCACCACGACTCCGGCAAGGCCTTTTTTGACGTCTTCAGCAGCCATGCTGAACTCCTTCGTTCATAATGCAGGCGCACCGGTGATTCCGGAGTACCTGCTTTCCCCTTGATGAATCCGGTACCTAGCGGATGCCAGGAACCTGGAAGTTAAAAACGCCGGTATCGAATTGGTTGTATGCCTCGTAGTCGACGAGTTCGTAAAGGCGTGCACGCGTGAGCATGTTTTCCACTTCCGCCTCTTGGGTCCCCGCAGCCCTGATCGATTCCAGAGTACGCTCTGCAGCGCCCATGGCAATGCGGAGGAGTGTGACGGGGTAGATGACCATGTTCACGCCGACGCTGTGGAGTTGGTCCACGGTGAAGAGCTCGCTTTTGCCGAACTCTGTCATGTTGGCCAAGATGGGCACGTCCACGGCGTCGCGGATGGCTTGGAACTCGCTCAGGTCGCGCATGGCTTCGGGGAAGATCGCGTCGGCGCCAGCGTCCACGAGTGCTTTGGCGCGGTCCTGAGCGGCCTGGATTCCTTCGACGGCGCGGATGTCCGTGCGGGCCATGATGAGGAAGTTCGGGTCCCGGCGGGCGTCTGCCGCGGCACGGATGCGTTTGGTGGCGGTGTGGATGTCGACGACGTTTTTGCCGTCCAGGTGGCCGCAGCGTTTGGGGTTGAATTGGTCCTCGATGTGGCAGCCGGCCAGTCCGGCGTTTTCGAGTTCCTGGATGGTGCGGGCCACATTCATGGGTTCACCGAAGCCGGTGTCGGCGTCCACCAGGGAGGGCAGGTCCGTCATCCGGGCGATCTGCCCGGCCCGGGTGGCCACCTCGGTCAGAGTGGTGAGGCCGATGTCGGGCAGGCCGAGGTCGTTGGCCAGGACGGCACCGGAGATGTAGACGCCGGCGAAGCCCTTCTCCTCGATCAGGCGTGCCGAAAGCGGGTTGAATGCCCCCGGGAACTGCTGCACGGTCCCGGAGGCGAGGAGTTCCCGCAGCTTGAGGCGTTTCTGTTCGGGGGTGACTTTGGAGTACAGCATTTAGAACAGTCCCTTGGGTGCGTTGTTGAGGTCGATGACGCCGGGTGCTGCGGTGATGTTGAGTTGGTCCAGTTCGCCTTCGCCGAGTTCGGTGACGCGTTCGACGGCGGCGAGGAACCTTTCGATTTCGGCTTCCTCCACGAGACCGGCAGCGAGGGTGCGGAACTTGTTGATGTACTGTTCGCGGGCGAACGGCCGGGCGCCGAGCGGGTGGGCGTCGGCCACGGCGATCTCGTCCGTGACAACAGACCCATCCGTGAGTGTGATGACAACAGTGCCGCCGAAGGCCTTCTCCGCGATGTCCAGGGAGTGGTACCGGCGGGTCCATTCCGGGTCTTCCACCGTGGTGACCTTGTGCCACAATTCCACGGTGTCCGGGCGGGCGGCGCGTTCGGGGGCGTAGGAGTCCACGTGGTGCCACGCGCCGTCCTGCAGAGCGACGGTGAAGATGTACGGGATGGAGTGGTCCAGGGTTTCGCGGGATGCGGTGGGGGAGTACTTCTGGGGGTCGTTAGCCCCGGAACCGATCACGTAGTGGGTGTGGTGGCTGGTCTTGATCAGCACCGATTTCACGTTGGCCGGGTCAGTGGTTTCCGGGTGCTCTTTGTGGAGTTTGCGGGCGAGGTCGATCCATGCCTGGGCTTGGTACTCGGCGGAATGTTCCTTGGTGTAGGTGTCCAGGATGGCGCGCTTGGCTTCGCCGGGCAGGGGGAGGGGTACCTCGTAGGAGGCGTCCGGGCCGTCCAACATCCAGGCGATCACGCCGTCTTCGCCTTCGTAGATCGGCACCGGGGAAGTCTGTCCCCGCATGGAGCGGTCCACGGCTTCGACGGCCATCTTGCCTGCGAAGGCCGGGGCGTGGGCCTTCCAGGTGGAAATTTCGCCCTTGCGGGACTGCCGGGTGGCGGTGGTGGTGTGAAGCGCCTGGCCCACGGACTGGAAGATCGTCTCAACGTCCAAGCCCAACAACGTGCCGATACCAGCGGCGGCGGAGGGGCCGAGGTGGGCCACGTGGTCGATCTTGTGCTTGTGCAGGCAGATGGCCTTGACCAGGTTCACCTGGATCTCATACCCGGTGGCGATGGCACGGACCAGGTCCGCGCCATTGGAACCCACGTGCTGGGCAACAGCCAGGATCGGCGGGATGTTGTCCCCGGGGTGGGAGTAATCCGCAGCCAGGAAGGTGTCGTGGTAGTCGAGTTCGCGCACGGCCACGCCGTTGGCCCAGGCGGCCCACTCGGGGGAGACCTGCTCGCTGATACCGAAAACATGGGAACCCTTGCCGCCGGTGGAAGGGCCGTGAGTGAGGGCCTGCGCGCGGGCCGCGACGATCGGTGCCCGGTTCAGCGACGCGATGGCCACGGAGGCGTTGTCGATGATCCGGTTGATCACCATGTCGGTGACCTCGGGGGTGACTTCGACGGGGTCGGCGGCGACCACGGCGATCTTGTGCGCCAACTGCTCCTCGCGGGGCAGGTTCTCTTCGCTCTTGTAGACACGGACGTGATGGTTCTTAACCATGGTGCTCCTTCTAGGCAGGGTGTTTCAGGGCAGTGTGGGTGGCTTTGACGTGGGTGAGGCTGCGGTGCAAGTGGACTGTGGTGGCGGCCTCGGCCAGCCGGGAGTTGCCCGCGGCGATGGCCTCGGCAATCGCGGCATGTTCCGCAGCTGCGGCATGAAGCCGGGAAGAGTCATCGGCTGCCAGACGCCGGACGCGAACCAGATGGACGCGCAGGCTCCTCATGGCATGTGCCAGGTAGGAATTGGAGATCGCAGCATCGATCGCGTCGTCCAGGCGGCTCACCAAGGCGTAGTACTCGTGGCGTGCGGGATCGTCGTCGCTGAGCAGCTCAGGCGCCAGCAGCAGCTGGGCATGCAACTCGACGAAGACACCCGGCTCACCACGTTCGGCAGCCAGAGCGGCGGCCCTCACTTCCAGGGTTTCGCGCAGTTCGAAGAGTTCGTCGATGCTGTCCAGCGAGATATCGGTGACGACGACGCCGCGGCCTCCTGCCGCCGTCGTCAATCCTTCCGCGGTGAGCCGGCTCAGCGCCTCCCGGACCGGGGTGCGGGACACTCCAAGGCGTTCGGACTGCTCCACTTCGGCGAGGACCGTGCCCGGCCGAAGACGCCATTCAATAATGTCTTCACGGAGGGCGTTGTAAGCCCGATCACTGGCACGCATATCCTCAGTGTATACATGAAGGGGGTCATATGGCACTACTGGGGGCAAGAATTCATTCTGTGTATACATTCAAGCCAGCGCGATGAAATACGCGTTGAACGGGTCCTCCTCCAGTTCCTTCACCTTCACGGACCGGAAACCGGCATCCCGAAGCATGTCCGCAGCCCGCTCCCTGCCCCATACCGTGCCCAGGCCCTCGCCGCCTTGTCCCAGGGAGACGGCCATGCAGTGGAACGAAGAGATGGTGTACAGAAACGCAGCCCAGGGGAGGTGCACGTTCTCCTCAAGCCGGCTTGAAGCGTTGATGTCCACCATGAGGAAGGTTCCGCCCGGTTTGAGGGCAGCGCAGATGTTCTTCAGGACCTCTGCCGGGTGGGCTTGGTCGTGGATGGCGTCGAACGCTGTCACCAAGTGGAACGCCTCCCGAACTTCCAGGCGGCCAACATCCTGGAGTTCGAAGCGGACGTTGGACAGTCCCAAGGATGATGCCTCTGCCGTGGCGGTTGCCAACGCTTCGGCGGAGAAGTCGTACCCGGTAAAGGTGCTGTCAGGGAAAGTGGCCCCCAGCAGATTCAGGGCATGGCCCTCCCCGCAACCGATGTCGGCTACGGAAATGCCGCTGCGCAGTGCCCCCAGGCAACCCGTCAGGGGGATAATCGCCTCCACGAGTGACGCGTCGTTCACGGCGGCGCTTTCAGAAGCCATGATGTGATGGAATCGCGGGTAATCCTCGTAGCGTGTTCCCCCGCCCGCCCGGAACGCGTGGAAGATCTTCGGGGCGACTTCTCCCATGAGCGGCACGTACTGCAGTGTGCGCGCGAGATTTTCGGTGCCGGCACCGGTGAGGACAGGAACGAATTCCGGACGCAGGAAATACGTTCCATCGACCGGTTGGTAGTCCACGAACCCGGCCGAGGTCATGCCGCCCAACCATTCCCTGACATACCGCTCATTGAGGCCGGCGGCATCGGCAATGAGGCCACTTGGCGCCGCCGGGAGGGCAGACAGCGTCTCGAACAGGCCTGTTTGGTGGCCCAGGGCCACCAAAAGGGCGATGGAAGAATCGTTCAGGATTCCGATTAACCGGCCGGTGGCCTGTTGGACGGCTTCCGCCGCCGTGGATGCTTCCTGCTGCTCAGCCTGGGTACTGTTCATCGCTGGTCCCTTGATGATCCGGAGGCCGGCTTGTGCCGGCCGGTTGTCCGTACTTCAAGGTATGGCTGCCGCCGTGGCCGCAGCGTCCGGGAAATGATGCATTTTTATGCTCTCCGTGGGCAAAAATATGCAGGCCTCAAGCCGGGGGGCGCTCTGATATTCCGTGGTGACGCGCCCAAGCGGCCGCCGCGGTCCTCGAGTTGACGCCGATCTTGGTGAAAATGTTCGCCAAATGGCGGCCGGCTGTTTTTTCGGAGATGGTGAGGGTTTGAGCTATTTCCCTGTTGCTGGAGCCGGACAGCACGCAGCCCAGTACTTCCCTTTCCCGGGCTGTCAGCCCCTCCGGCCCGTGATCAAGAGCCGGCACGGACAACGGGACAGCGCCGAGTTGGGCACGGATGGCGACGGCAGTGGAGCGCTCGGCGTCGGCCGGGCCGGACTCGCCGAGCGCTGCCCGGACGGATGCCATCCGTTCATGGATCCGCGCCAGCTCGTAACGTAAATGCTGGGAGCGGTAACCCTGTGCTGCCGCCTCGAACTCGGGCAGTGACTGGATCCAATGGCCTTCGGCCATCAAGATAGCACCCCTGGCATGATGTGCCCAGGCAAGCAAGCCCGCCGTTCCGTAGTAGGCAGCAGTTCCTTCCAGCTCGCAGCAATACACCTCGGCGCGTTGAGCGTCCCGTGGGGCAAGCAACTCTACGAGCGGCAGCAGCAACCAGGCCCGCCCCAGGCGTCCCCGGTCTGCCAACGCTGCGCGAAGGTCCGTGAGCGCCTCGTCGTTCCTTCCGGCATCAGCCAGCAGCAAGGCCGAGCCTGGCTGGGCATCAATGCCCAAGGCACGCGCCGTGGCATACGCCGTCGCGGCGCCGGACCGGTTTCCTTGCCGTCGTCGAATATCGCCCAGTTCACAAAAGCAGTCTGCCGCGATCCAGGCATGAGCATGTCGGAGGCGCTCGCCGAGGTGCGCCAATTCCTCCTCCGCCTGCTTCCAGCCCCCTTCAGCACTGATCAGCTGCAGTTCGTGGACACGTGCAATCCCCGAGTACATGAAGGACGTTGACAGTCCGGCGCACCAGGCGGCCAAAGCGTCGGTCCACGCCCTCATCCGTGAGTAGTCCGCCAATTCATAGCAGAGATGGATGACGGAACAGTAAATATCGCCTCCCCACTCCGCTGACACCTGGCCGGCCATCACGGGAAGCAGAGCCTGATCGAGGTCCTCGAAGCCGCGACGTGCCTGGCCACTGCGGACGGCAGCGAGACCGGACAACATGAACGCGAAACTTCCCAGCTCGGGAGCTTTCTGCCGGCTGTTCATGGCCGTCAGCTGGCGGGAAGCAGCCAGGGCCGAGTCCGCATCACCTTCGAGGTAGATTGCGTCGTTGCCCTCCAGATACAGCAGGTAGCCGTGTTCCGGAGACTCGGGAAGGCTGTCCAGCAGTCGTCGTGCCCGGTTCAGCCACGCAGATGACACGGCGATGTTCCCGCGGACTCCCCACTGCAAGGACAAGGTCAGTGCAGACTTGGCGGCGGCCTGGAGCTGTTGACCCGCCACCAAGCCGCGAAAGACGTCTTCGGACAGCGCCATGGATCCTTGAACGTCGCCGAGCCACCATTTGGAGCGTGCCAGGATTTCCTGGTCTTCCAGGCTCAGTGGGAATTCAGCACCGGCACGTTCCATGCTCCGACGCGCAGCATCCCAGTCTCCGCGGGCAAATGCCTCGCGGGCGTCCACCAGCTGGTGCGGCGGTGGCGGTAGCGGGGGTCCGGGGAGCTGCTGTGGTGACATGGTTCTCCATAAGTCGCCACCAGCTTACCGCCGGGCCGCACGGGACGGGAGGACCTATCCGCGGTTCCAGCCGTACTCGTTTTCCGGCCGGCCAGGGGTGCCGTACCGGGGCGCCCTGGTGACTGTGCCGGCGTCGGCAAGGTATTCCAGATACCGGCGCGCGGTGACGCGGGACATGCCCAGGGCGTCCATGACTTCGCTAGCGGAAACCGCTTCCTGCCGCGCGCGCATCAGGTCTTTCACGGCTTCCAGGGTGGACCCCGAAAGGCCCTTTGGCAGCGGTAGTTCCGTCGGAGCGCGGAGGCTCGCAAAGGCCTGGTCCACATCGCTTTGGGAGGCTCCTGACTTGGAGATTCCTGACATTGAACCGGCCAGCTGTTCACGGAATGTCCGGTAGCTGCTGAGCTTGTCCGCAAACGTTGCATACGTGAAGGGCTTGATGAGGTACTGCACGACGCCGATGGAGACGGCGCTGCGCACGATGTTCAGTTCCCGGACGGCCGTGATGGCAATGATGTCGGCAAAAACTCCCGCAGACCTCATGCGCCGGGCAACGTCGAGCCCGTGAAGGTCAGGCAGATTCATGTCCAGCAGGACCAAGTCCACGGGGGACCCCGATGCAGCGAACTCCCCAAGGATGCGCAGTGCCGACTGGCCGTCAGGGGCAGTTCCCACCAGCGAGAACCCGTCCAGGCGGCCGACGTAGACGGAGTGGGCGTCCGAAGCTATGGGCTCGTCCTCCACTACCAGGACGCGGATGTCTGTCATGCCTTCTCTTCCTCGGGAACCGACGCGGGCAGCAATACATGGAATTGCGCTCCGCCGGGATTGCTGATGGTCATCGTACCGTTGAGCCGATCCACGGCCTGGCGTACCAGGGCAAGGCCGACGCCGCGCCCGTGGGAACCGCGCGGGCTTTTATCCGGAGACTTCGTACTGAAGCCGTACTGCAGTACGTCATCAATGGACTCCGGATTGATGCCGCTCCCGGAGTCCCGGACCGTGAATTCGACGGCGGCAGGCCCGGCTTCCACGTCCAGCTCCACCTTCCGTGGGAAGTCACCGGCAGCCGCGGCGTCAATCGCATTGTCCAGCAGGTTTCCGAGGATGGTCACCAGATCCTGGATCTCCAGTCCACGGACACCGGAGCTCCCTGACGTCCGGACCGCCAGCTCCACCCCGCGTTCGTGGGCTTCTGCCGCCTTGCCCATCACCAACGCACTCATGACGGGCTCATCCACCGATGCCACCATGTCATCAGTGAGTTGCTGGCTGAGTTCAAGATCCTTGGTGGCAAAGTCCAAAGCCTGGGGTGTGCGGCCAAGTTCCAGCAGGGAGACGATCATGTGGAGCCGGTTTGCGTGTTCATGTGTCTGCGCGCGCAGCGCATCAGAGAGGGTTTTCATGGTCTGTAGTTCCGTGCCCAGGGATTCGATCTCGGTACGGTCGCGGATGGTGGCCACTGTGCCGTAGACGGCGGCTTTCTGTCGGCTGCGCTCAGGCACCGGCCCTACTGCAGGGGCCTGATTCACTACCAGGATGCGGGAACCGGTCAGGTGAATCTCATCGTGTGCGGGCCTGCCCGATTCGAACAGCGCCCGCAGGCTGCCGTCGAAGGGGAGATCAGCGAGTTTCGGGGCATCGTCAGGGGAGCGGTCGGCGTCGGAAGGCTGCAGGCCCAGCAACTCGGCGGCCTGGTCGTTGTACATCACCGCCTTGCCATGGTTGTCGATCAGGATCACACCCTCGCGTACGGAGTGCAGGACCGACTCGTAGTAAGCGAAGAGCTGAGCCAGCTGTTCCGGTCCCCAGCCACGCGTTACCGACCTCAAATACCGTCCAAGGAGCCACGAAGCCACGGAGCCAAAGCTCAACACCACCAGGGCTATGCCTCCGATCACTCCCAGGCGCTCGGCCACATCCGTGTCTACTGTCCGGACGGTAACCCCCGCCGCCACCAGGGCTTTGACGGTCCCGTCGGCAGCTTTGACCGGTGCGATGGTTCGAACCGACGGACCCAAGGTGCCCGCCGTGACCTCTGTGAACGTCTCGCCCCGCAGCGCGGGCTCAATGGTTCCGATGTAGGGCTTGCCGAGCTCCTCAACCCTCGGGTGCGTCCAGCGCGTCCTGTCCGGAGCCATGATGGTGATGAAATCGGCGTCAGCATCATCCATGACGTCCAGCGCGTACGGCTGCAGCCTGGCACTGGGCTGCGCAGCTGAAGCCGCTTCCAGTACCAACGGATTGTCGGCTACGGACGTCGCCACGGCCAGCATCCGACCCCCGGCGTTGTCATAGGCCCTGTCCCGGGCTTCCACCACGGAAAAGGCTCCAAACACCGCCGTCAGGACCAGGACAAACAGCAGGTTTGCCACAAACAATCTGCGGGCGATGCTCCAGCTGTGAAACACGTGGACCTCCATGACCAATATGACCGCAACGGTGATGTGTGTCACCAACGGCTCAATGATGGATATCACACAAGGGCAGCGGAGTGGACATCAGTGCAGGACCGCAGCGCCTTACACAGTATCCAAAGGAGAATCCCATGACCTCTCAACGTGGAGAGTCGGCAGTAGCTGCCAAAGCTGGACGCAAGGGGCTCGACAAGTCGCATTACTTGTACATCGCGGTCATCCTGGCCGTAGTACTCGGCGCCGTGGTCGGCTTGATGTTCCCCGAAGTCGGCAAGTCACTCAAGCCACTCGGCGATGGCTTCATCAAGCTCATCAAAATGATGATCGCGCCGGTCATTTTCTGCACCATCGTCCTGGGCATCGGCTCCATCGCCAAGGCTGCCACCGTTGGCAAGGTGGGCGGCCTCGCCCTCGGTTACTTCGTGGCCATGTCAACCTTCGCCCTGGCCATCGGCCTCGTGGTGGGCAACCTCATCCACCCGGGTGAGGGACTCAAGCTGACGCCCTACGATCCCACCAAGAAGGCGGACACCAACAGCACTGTTGACTTCCTTCTGGGCATCATCCCCGGTGATATCCCGGTCCTGCCTACACTGCTTGCCGCGATCCTGGTCGGTTTCGCCTTGCAAAAGATGGGCAAGCAGGGAGCCCCTATCCTAACCGCGATCGGACACGGTCAGCGCCTCGTCTTCCGCATCCTCATCATGATCATGTGGCTGGCCCCGGTAGGCGCTTTCGGTGCCATCGCCGCCGTCGTTGGTGCCACAGGCGCCCAGGCTATCCTCAGCATGTTCACCCTGATGCTGGCCTTCTATGTCACCTGCGCACTGTTCATCGTGGTCATCCTCGGAACCCTGCTTCGTGCAGTGGCCGGCGTCAACATCTTCAAGCTCATGAAGTACCTGGCCCGCGAGTACCTCCTGATCTTCTCCACCTCCTCGTCCGAGGCTGCGCTGCCCCGCCTGATTGCCAAGATGGAACACCTGGGTGTCTCCAAGCCGGTAGTTGGCGTCACCGTTCCCACGGGCTACTCCTTCAACCTTGACGGCACGGCGATCTACCTGACCATGGCGTCGCTCTTCGTCGCCAATGCCATGGGCACCCCGCTGGATCTCGGCGCCCAGATCTCCTTGTTGGTCTTCATGATCATCGCTTCAAAGGGCGCTGCCGGTGTCACTGGAGCCGGACTTGCCACCCTTGCCGCAGGTCTTCAGGCACACAAGCCGGAGCTTCTCGGCGGCGTGGGCATGATCGTGGGCATCGACCGCTTCATGTCCGAGGCCCGGGCCCTGACCAACTTCACCGGCAACGCAGTGGCGACCGTGCTGATCGGTACCTGGGTGAAGGAAATCGACAACGGCCAAGTGGAGCGCGTCCTCTCCGGCAGCGAGCCCTTCGATGAGCAGACCATGATCGCCCACGGCGGCGAAGAAGAGGCCGCCCCTGAAGCTGAAACCCGCGAAAAGGCAACCGTCTAACCCGGGCAGGGATCAAAGCATCGCATCAGTACAGAAGGCCGGCACCTCTCCAGGTGCCGGCCTTCCGCATGTGGCCGCCAAGGAGCGGCAACGAAGGCAACCTTCTACCTCAGCTAGAGGGTCAAGGCTCACGAGCCGGACAAAGTCAAGTTCCCCAAATAACCGTGTCGGGCGCTGTAGCCTAGGTGGGTAGTAGCGCTGTAGCTGGGGGCCAGCGGCAGGGAAGATCGTCGTCGAAAGAGTGGTTAGATACGTGAGCATCGAACGAGGAACAGCTACGCTGGGAGGCACCGAGCTCGATCTGGAAGACGCCATCATGGGGCCGACAGGCCGCCCTTACCGCGAATTTCCGGAACCTGCTCCACTTGCTTCCCACGGACCGGCGAGAGTCATCGCCATGGTCAACCAGAAAGGTGGCGTGGGTAAAACCACCTCCACCATCAATCTCGCCGCTGCGCTCGCCGAATACGGCCGGCGTGTCCTGCTGGTGGACTTCGATCCCCAGGGTGCGCTCTCCGCGGGTCTCGGCGCCAATCCGCACGAGCTCGACCTCACCGTGTACAACGTCCTGATGGACCGCAAGGTGAGTATCCGGGATGCCATCCAGCAGACCGGCGTCGAGGGCGTTGACCTTCTTCCCGCCAACATCGACCTTTCCGCCGCGGAAGTCCAACTCGTCAACGAGGTTGCACGCGAGCAGGTATTGGACCGCGCGCTCAAGAGCGTCGAGGATGATTACGACGTCGTCCTGATCGACTGCCAGCCGTCCCTGGGACTGCTGACCGTCAATGCACTCACTGCCGCCCACGGCGTCATTATTCCGCTGATCTGTGAGTTCTTCGCTTTGCGGGCGGTGGCCCTCCTGGTGGAAACCATTGAAAAGGTCCAGGACCGCCTCAACCCACGGCTGCAAGTGGACGGTGTCCTGGCTACCATGTACGACGCCCGCACCCTGCACAGCCGCGAAGTGATTTCGCGCCTCGTGGAAGCCTTCGGTGACAAGGTCTTCGAGACCGTCATCAAGCGCTCCATCAAGTTCGCGGATGCAACCGTGGCCGCCGAGCCCATCACCAGTTATGCAGGCAACCACATTGGCGCCGACGCCTACCGCCGGCTTGCCAAAGAACTGATCTCGCGCGGCGGCGCGCCCTAGCCGACCGTGGGACCGTCTCTCGCTCCGGCTACGGAAGCGGGCGCTGCCGCCACCACCACGGAAGCGCCCGACGCCGGTACCTCCGAAGCACGCAAACCCGGCTTTGAGGTACGGCTGGCCAACTTCACGGGCCCGTTCGATCTCCTGCTTGGCCTGATCTCCAAGCACAAGATGGACATCACCGAAGTGGCGTTGGCCACCGTCACCGATGAGTTCATCAAGTACATCCGCCGGCTCCAGGAACTGGGGGAGGACTGGGCGCTGGACGAAGCCAGCGAGTTTCTGGTCATCGCCGCCACTCTGCTGGACCTCAAGGCCGCGCGACTCCTGCCGGCCGGTGAGGTGGAGGACGCCGAGGATATTGCGCTCCTGGAGGCGAGGGACCTCCTGTTCGCCCGCCTCCTGCAGTACAAGGCTTTCAAGCAGGTAGCCGGGATCCTGGGCGAAACCCTGGAACAGGAAGCGCGTCGTTATCCGCGCCAAGTCGCCTTGGAAGTCCATTTTGCCGCGCTGCTGCCCGAACTCGTATGGCGCCATACCCCGGAACAGTTCGCGGAACTTGCCGCCAAGGCGCTGAAACCCAAGGATGCGGCTCCAGCTGAGGTGGGTCTGGACCATCTCCACGCTCCGCCGGTCAGCGTCAGGGAGCAGGCTGAGATCATGGGCTACCGCCTGAAACTGGGCGCGCCCTTGTCCTTCCAGACGTTGATAGCCGACGCCGAAACCACCCTGGTGGTCGTGGCACGCTTCCTTGCATTGCTGGAAATGTTCCGGGACCGCGTGGTGGCTTTCGAGCAGCCCGAACCCTTGGCAGAGTTGACGGTTCGGTGGACCGGCGACGACGCCGGGTGGGACAGTTCCAGCCTGAGCGAAGAGTATGAAACTGGCGTCGTGCCGGAAGACGGAGAGTACAGCAGTGAATGAGCAGGAAACGGCCCAGGAGGGGCTGGCTGACCTGGAAGCGCTGCCCGGCGGTGCGCGGGCAGCCTTGGAGGCGGTGCTCATGGTCATCGACGAGCCTGCTACCTCGGAAGAGTTGGCCGCCGGACTCAACGTGACGGTCTCCGTCGTCGAGGATTTGCTGCATGACCTGCAACGGGAGTATAGCGGCTATACTGTTAAAGCCCCGGACGTGGATGCTGTCGGCTTTGCCGATGCCAGCACTGCACCCCGGGGTTTTGAATTGCGGAATGTCGCCGGCGGGTGGCGCATCTATTCACGGTCGGACTTTGCCGACATCGTGGGCAGGTTCGTACTCGAAGGGCAGACCACCAGGCTCACTCAAGCAGCGCTTGAAACCCTGGCGGTCATTGCTTATCGGCAACCGGTCTCCAGGGCCCGGGTGTCTGCCATTCGTGGCGTCAACGTCGATTCGGTAGTCCGGACCCTCACCCAACGGGGTTTGATCGAGGACTCCGGAAACGATCCCGAATCCGGGGCTGTCCTGTACCGGACAACCTCGTACTTCCTGGAGCGGATGGGCATAGGCTCAGTGGCTGAACTGCCACAGCTTTCGCCACACCTTCCAGGTTTGGAAGGGATTGACGAGTACTACGACGCCAGCCGGATGTAGCCACAGGCCATGCCCGGCACCGCAAGAAAACTTCATATGGATTCACGGCACCTTCAGGGTGCACAGCGACAAGGGGCAGACGATGTCTGCCCGGCTGGCTAGTGTTGATTGCAGCACGGAAAGCCGGCCATTACTACACAAGGACGGGTCATGACACAGGCGGGACGCCAGAGTTCACCACGTAACAGTTCGGGACGCAACAGTTCTGGACGCAATGAGGCCAAGGGCGGCGCAGGGCGCACCAACGCCGGCGGCTTCTCCGGCCGCGGCGGCAGCGCCGGCGCTGGAAAGCGCAACTTCACCCAGGGCGAGGGCCGCCCCTTCAAGGCTCCGAAGCCGCGCGAAGCGGCACCATTCGATCCTGACAACCCCACAACTGCGGGCGACTTCGACCGTGGCCAGGCAGCCAGGCCCGCGAAGCCCTTCCGCAAGCCCGGCTCCAACAAGCCCGGCTTTGGCAAGGCACCCGGTACGCCGGGCGCACTGAAGCCCAAGGCCAAGCCTGCCAGGCAGTACGGCTCCAAGGCATTCGGCAGCGAACGATTCGGCCAGAACCTCGGTCCCATCCGCAAGCCGGGCCGCAACCGCGGTCCTCGTCAGGAAGTCCCGCAGTCGGACCTTCACGATGTTGACGGCGTACGCCTGCAGAAGGTCATGGCCCAAGCCGGCGTGGCTTCACGCCGCGTCTGTGAGGAAATGATCCTCGAGGGACGCGTGGAGGTTGATGGCGTAGTGACCACCGAGCTTGGTATGCGCGTGGATCCCACAGCTGCCGTGATCCACGTCGATGGCATCCGGATCCAGCTCGACGAAACCCTCGTCTATATGGTCTTCAACAAGCCCAAGGGCGTCGTCTCCACCATGGAGGACCCCGAAGGCCGTCCCTGCATCAGCGACTTCCTGAAGAACAACAAGAACAAGGGCGAACGCCTGTTCCACGTTGGCCGTCTCGACGTCGCCACTGAGGGGTTGCTGCTGCTGACGAACGACGGCGAACTCGCCAACCGCTTGACGCACCCTTCCTATGAGGTACCCAAGACGTACCTCGTCCAGGTGCGTGGACCGTTCCCGCAGGGCGTGGGCGCGAAGCTGAAGAACGGCGTCGAGCTCGAAGACGGTGTTGCCGCAGTGGACTCGTTCCGGTTGGTGGACTCCACCCCGGGCCACGTCCTGATCGAGGTTGTGCTCCACTCAGGCAAGAACCGCATTGTGCGCCGCATGTTTGACGCCGTCGGGTTCCCGGTGGAACGCCTTGTCCGCGTGAAGGTCGGCCCCATTGGCTTGGGCGACCAGCGCCAGGGCAGCATCCGCAACCTCGGCAGGCAGGAAGTCGGACACCTCCTGGCATCTGTAGGGCTCTAGGGCATGTCGGCATTCGGTACGCACGGCCGGGGCCATCTTGATGGCCCGGTCGTCGTTCTCGGTACGGGCTTGCTGGGGGCCAGCATTGGTCTCGGGCTGCGCGGGCGCGGAGTTCCGGTCTTCCTGTCCGATCCTTCGCCCACCAATCAGGCGGTCGCGGTGGATATCGGAGCGGGACGGCCGTTGGGCGAGTTGGGCGAAGAACCCCAGCTGGTAGTTGTCGCGGCTCCGCCGGACGTTACCGCCGACGTCGTGCAGAAGGCTCTGGCGGACTACCCGTCCGCCGTCGTCGTTGACATCGCGAGCGTGAAAGCGACCATTCAGGCGCAGCTGCGCGAGCGTGGTGTGGACCTGTCCCGCTACGTGGGGACGCATCCTATGGCCGGCCGTGAGAAGTCAGGCCCGGTTGCTGCCCGGGGAGAGCTTTTCACCTCCATGCCGTGGGTTGTATGCCCGTCCGGGGAAACCTCTGATGCAGCGCTTCAGGCTGCCCGGTCGCTGGCCGGGGATCTTGGGGGAATCGTCTCCCAGTTCACGGCAGACGAACACGATGAAGCTGTGGCCCTGGTATCGCATTTGCCCCAGATCATGTCCTCGCTGCTGGCGAGCCGTCTGCAGGGTACTCCGCTGCATGCCCTTTCCCTGGCAGGCAACGGGCTCCGGGACACTACCCGCATCGCCGCCAGCGATCCCACCCTTTGGGTGCAGATCCTGGGAGGCAATGCGGAAAAAGTGGTTTCCATCCTGCATGGCGTTCGCGAAGACCTGAACCGCCTGATCGGAACGCTTGAAGAGCCGTTGGCGCCCGGCGCGCGGCTGGATCTTGCGCAGCTGATCAGTGAAGGCAATGCAGGGCAGGCGAGGATCCCCGGTAAGCACGGCGGGCCTCCGCAGGCCTACTCGTGGCTCACCATCCTGGTGGACGACACACCGGGCCAGATCGCCCGCCTCCTCACGGAGATCGGCGAGATTGGCGTGAACCTCGAGGACCTCCGGCTCGACCATTCGTCGGGACAAAACGTGGGCATGGTGGAGCTCTCCGTGCTTCCCAGCAAGCACGACCTCCTTGTTGAAGCTTTGACTGACCGTGGATGGCGGGTACTCCAGTAATGACGCGTGAATTTTTTGGACCGGAGACGGTAGCCCGCCCGGGCAAGCCGCTGGTGATTGCCATCGACGGCCCGTCCGGATCGGGTAAATCCAGCGTCAGCAAGGAAGTTGCCCGGCGCTTGAAGCTGGCCTACCTGGATACGGGTGCCATGTACCGGGCCCTGACCTGGTACTGCCTCAAGACCGGCGTTGACCTCCAGGACGGCGCAGCAGTGGAGCAGGCTTCCAAGGCCATGCCGTTGGAGATCAGCACCAGCACCGCAACGGAGTACGTGGCAGTGGATGGCACCGACGTCACGGACGAAATCCGGGATCCCTTGATCTCCTCGTCCGTCAGCGCTGTTGCTACTACGCTCGGTGCCCGCACCGAGCTCATCCGCCGCCAACGTGAGCTGATCGACCAGCACCACCACCGCATGGTGGTCGAAGGTCGGGACATCACCACCGTCGTCGTGCCCAATGCCGAGGTCCGCATGCTCCTGACCGCCAGCGAGGAAGCCAGGCTTCGGCGCCGGGGTATCCAGCTGGGTGGCACCCAGAGCAAAGAGCAGTTGGCAGCCCAGGTCACCCAGCGTGACGCCAAGGACTCCACGGTGGTGAACTTCACCCAGGCAGCTGATGGCGTGGTGACGCTCGATTCCTCGGACCTGAACTTCGAGGAAACAGTGGAGACCGCCCTGGCGATCGTCAGCAAGGTGATCTATGGCGACTAAGGAACAAGGACACGGGCTTCCCGCTCCGTGGACCAAAGTGTGGAGCCGCCCCGTCGGGTGGTTCCTGGACCATGTCATGTACCGGACCGTCGTGACGGGCAAAAGCAACGTGCCCGCCGGCGGACCGGTGATTTTCGCCGCGAACCACATCAGCTTCCTCGATGGGCCCGTGATGTTCGGAGCCTCCCCGCGGCCGATGCACATCCTCGTTAAGAAGGAGATGTTCAGGGGCTTCCTTGGAGCTGTCCTGCGGGGCTCCGGACAGATTCCGGTGGACCGTTCGGGGGATCGGGCCGCCCTGCATCTCGGCAAGCAACTGCTCGACGACGGCCGTTGCGTCGGGATTCTTCCGGAAGGCACGCGGGGGAGCGGTGCAGCCGAAAGCATCAGCAACGGGGTTGCCTGGCTTGCCATTAACTCCGGAGCAACAGTCATACCGGTCGCCATCCTCGGAACCCGCCAGGGCGACGAGCACCGCGACCATATCCCCAAACCACGCCGCAAGCTCCACGTGAGCTTCGGCGAACCCATCACGGTGAAGCGCCGGAAGGGCGAACCGGGGCGTGTTTCAATGGACAGGGCGGCTGCGGAAATCCGTGAAGCCCTGGCCGATCACGTCCAGGATGCCATCCGGGCCACAGGCCAGGGCCTTCCCCAGGATCCTGCACCCGGAGAATCCACTCCGCAGCACCGCCATACAGCAGTAGCCGGGACGCCGGCAGACCACCCCTAAGGAAAGTGCAATGAGCGATACGACTCAAAAATCCGGCCTCCACGGAGCCGGCGACGACGAATACACGCCCACCGGCACCGACCAGGTGGCTGAAAACCTGGCTGCCCTGGACGATGACGAGGCCGAGCTCCGCGCGGCCACCCTCCGGGCCGGCCTGGACGACTACGATCTCGACGACGAGGATGCCGCACTTCTCAGCGGTGAATACGGCGATGAAGGAGACGAAGGTCCCCTTAAACTGGACCCCGTGCTGGCCATCATCGGACGCCCCAACGTGGGCAAGTCCACGTTGGTCAACCGCATCCTGGGCCGCCGCGAAGCCGTGGTGGAGGACACCCCGGGCGTTACCCGCGACCGCGTCATGTACTCGGCCCGCTGGAACGGCCGCAACTTCACCTTGGTTGATACCGGTGGATGGGAGCACGATGCCAAGGGCATCCACGCCCGCGTAGCCGAGCAGGCCGAGATGGCCGTTGAGCTTGCCGACGCCGTTCTCTTTGTGGTGGATTCCGCCGTTGGCGCCACGGCCACGGACGAGGGCGTCATGAAGATGCTCCGCAAGAGCAAGAAACCGGTCATCATGGTGGCAAACAAGGTGGATGACTTCGCACAGGAAGCTGATTCGGCAACGCTGTGGGGCCTGGGCTTCGGGGAACCGTACCCGGTATCGGCACTGCACGGACGTGGCGTTGCCGACCTCCTGGACCATGTCATGGATACCCTTCCCGAGTTCTCCCTGGTGGAAGGCGTTGAGCGCTCCGGCGGTCCGCGCCGTATCGCCTTGATCGGCCGTCCTAACGTTGGCAAGTCCTCGCTGCTGAACAAGCTTGCAGGCTCTGAGCGCGTCGTGGTGGATCCCCTGGCCGGCACCACGCGTGATCCCGTGGACGAATTCATCGAACTTGGCGACCGCACGTGGCGTTTCGTGGACACTGCAGGTATCCGCCGCCGCCAGCACATGGCCCAGGGCGCCGATTTCTACGCTTCCCTGCGGACGCAGGCCGCGCTCGAAAAGGCGGAGGTCGCCGTCGTGCTTCTTGCCGTCGACGAGGTCCTCAGCGAGCAGGATGTCCGCATCCTTCAGCTGGCCATTGAATCCGGCCGTGCGCTGGTCCTCGCCTTCAACAAGTGGGACCTGCTGGACGACGAACGCCGCCGCTACCTGGAACGCGAAATCGAGCAGGACCTGGCGCACGTTGAGTGGGCGCCCCGCGTCAACATCTCCGCCAAGACCGGCTGGCACAAGGACCGCCTGGTTCCTGCCCTGGACATCGCACTGGAGAGCTGGGACCGCCGCATCCCCACGGGCCGCCTCAACGCGTTCCTCGGCGAGCTCGTCGCTGCACACCCGCACCCGGTCCGTGGTGGCAAGCAGCCCCGCATCCTCTTTGGCACCCAGGCTTCCAGCCGCCCGCCGAAGTTCGTGCTCTTCACCACCGGGTTCCTGGACCCCGGCTACCGTCGCTTCATCACTCGTCGCCTCCGCGAAACGTTCGGCTTCGAGGGCACGCCCATCGAGGTCAACATGCGCGTCCGCGAGAAGCGTGGCAAGAAGCGCTAAGTGAGACGGGCATCACAGCCGAGTTTGGCTGTGATGGCGTCTCCGGCCTCCAACTTCGTGTAAGCTTTTGGAGGTGGTTCGGCCGGACTGCTTAGGTGGGACTCTTCGGAGGAAAACTTAGGCGGAGAACGGTGGAACCAGCGGGCTGTAGCGCAGCTTGGTAGCGCACTTGACTGGGGGTCAAGGGGTCGCAGGTTCAAATCCTGTCAGCCCGACAATGAAGGACCGGAATCACGCGGAGACGCGGGATTCCGGTCCTTTCTTGTTTCCGGCCTTATTCGTTTCACCCGGCGTTCAGCGTCGGGTGAAACGGCGGGTGGCGGGGTAGGGCTAAACCCTCTGCAGCGCTCCGAGTGCCCGCACCAACGGTTCAAGCTCCGGCACGGATTCGGCAGCCTCAAGGGCGGAGGCCAGCGTTTCATCATGGACAGGCTTGGCGGCCTCGAGCAGTTTCTGGCCGGTCATTGTGAGCTCGGTGTAGATGCCGCGGCGGTCGTCGGCGCACAGGATGCGGGTGAGCAGGCCGCGGTCCTCCAGGCGGTTGACCAGGCGGGTGGTAGCGCTGCTGGACAGGGCAGTGGCGCGGGCCAGCTGCTGCATCCTCATGTGCCAGCCGTCCTGGCGGCTCAGGGCATCCAATACCGTGTACTCCACTACCGACAGGTCGCTTGAAGCCTGGAGCGCTTTCTCCAGCTCCGCCTCGATGCTTCCATGCAGGGCGGCAAGGGTCCGCCAACCCTGTGCCCTTACTTCTACGGCGTCATCCTTGATGCCCATGTTTGCTGTGCTCCTGACTTGATGTCGTGTAGATCGGGACGCCCGAACTAGTTGCTTGCGCAAGTATCTAGCGTGTGCAACTATATATAAAGCGTCTGCAACTATATTCTACGGTTCCTGTCGACGCACTTCCACTTCACGCGGGAACCGACCATCTAAGGAGTTCCACATGCCCGCAGGGTTGATTGCCCTTGCCCTCGGCGGATTCGGCATCGGACTGACTGAGTTCGTCATCATGGGCCTCTTGCCCGAGGTTGCCACCGATTTCCAGGTCAGCGAGGCTTCGGCCGGCTGGTTCATCTCCGGCTATGCCCTGAGCGTTACGGTGGGCGCCCTCCTGGTCACCGCCGCCGTCACCAGGCTGCCGCGCAAGCCTGTTCTCATCGGTCTGCTCGTACTGTTTATTGCCGGCAACTTCCTATCCGCAATCGCCGACAGCTACACGTCGATGCTCTTGGGGCGCATTGTGGCCGCGCTCTGCCACGGCGCCTTCTTCGGCATCGGTTCGGTGGTGGCCGCCAGCCTGGTTCCGGCCCACAAGAAAGCCGGAGCCATCGCCATCATGTTTACGGGCCTTACTGCCGCGAACGTCCTGGGTGTGCCGTTCGGAACCCTGCTCGGCCAGAACTTTGGCTGGCGTTCAACGTTTTGGGCCATCACCATGATTGGTGTGATCGCCCTGGTGGGAATCGCGCTGATGGTTCCCAAGGCTTCCACTGAGCCCACCAAGGGACTGCGCAGTGAATTGGGCGCCTTCAAGTCAGGTCAGGTGTGGCTTTCGATCACCGTGACCGTTCTCGGCTTCGGGGGCATGTTCGGTGCCTTCACATACATCGCGTTCACGCTGACGGAAGTATCCGGATTCGAATCCGGGGCTGTGCCATGGCTCCTGGTGCTCTTCGGCGGCGGCCTGTTTGCCGGTAACTTCCTGGGCGGCAAGGCTGCCGACAAGGCCCTCGACGCTTCCCTCATTGCCATCCTCGCCGGGCTCGTCGTGGTGCTGGTCTTCTTTGCGCTGACAGCCTCCAGCAGTATCGCCACACTGGTATCCCTTGCGCTGATGGGCGGTTTTGGGTTCGCCACAGTTCCAGGACTCCAGATGCGGGTCATGCACTTCGCGTCTACTGCACCTACGCTGGCGTCCGGCGCCAACATCGGTGCCTTCAACCTGGGCAACGCCCTCGGGGCGTGGCTGGGCGGCGTGACCATCACCGCCGGCCTGGGATACACCTCGCCCATCTGGGCCGGTGCCGGCATTACCGTCGCTGCATTGCTGGTCATGGTCCTTGCTTCCGCTGCCGCCAAGCGCGGGGGAGTCGCGGCAGTTGCTGCAACGCCCGACGTCGAACGCGAGCCACGCGAGGCTACCGTCGCCTGACGTGTGCCAACAGCAAAAGAAGCCCGCCGCGGATTGTTCCGCGGCGGGCTTCGTGTTGTGGGGTGCTCTAGGCGTTTGGTGTGGGTCCCTGCGTCTGCGCTGCTGCGGTTTTCGCCGCCTTGACGCGCTGGCTCTCCGCCTGCTTCAGCGCCTTCATTTGTTTGCCCCGTCGCCGCCAAAGAGCCCACAGGACTGTGACGGCGATGAAGACCACCACTGCCGCAATGGCCGAAACGGCAGTCCAGGTTGTAAAGAAGCCGGCGTCCACACTCAACGTCCGCTGGCCTGCATGGGCTGATTCCGTAGTGCCAAAGGCAATACCGGCGGTCAAGAGGTTGGGGGTGGCGATGGCGACTGCCACCAGGACAATGACGATCTTCCACGGCCAGGCGACTGCCTTGCGGGTGGCTTGCCAGGCCACAAGGAGGGGGATGAAAGTGAAAACAAAACCATAGAACATGCCCACCAGGACACTGGCTCCGAGATCCCGCTTGATCTGACCGGCAATGACATCGGACCACCAGCGGGGCAGAATGGCGCCCAGAATAAAGTAGGCGGCCACAGCGACAAGCAATGCCACCAGTATCAGGATTATTTTGACGCCCCAATTGCGCTTTTTCGGAGCTGGCACTTGTGCTTGTTCAGTCATGGGTCAATCATGGCAGAGACCCCCTTGGGCGCAGGGGAAATGTGCCTATACTTTCAGCGGTGGCCACCAGCACAGGCCGCCGTCGAGGTTCGTCATTGTCCCGATGAAAGGCCACTCGTGAGCAATATTCCAGAAGATCTTTCCTATACCGCGGAGCACGAATGGGTTACCGCTCCCGATGCCGAGGGCATTGTGCGGATTGGTATTACCGACTTTGCGCAGGACGCCCTGGGTGACGTCGTCTACGCCCAGATGCCTGAGCCCGGGACGAAGGTCACCGGCAATGAGGTGGTGGGGGAAGTCGAGTCCACCAAGAGCGTCAGCGACATCTACGCCCCCGTGAGCGGCGAGGTCATTAATCGCAATGACGCGTTGGACACCGATCCTGCGCTGATTAACTCGGATCCGTATGGCGAAGGGTGGCTCATTGAGGTCAAGCTCGCAGAAGCAGATGCAGTGGATTCCCTGCTCAGTGCATCAGAGTACGAACAACAGGTAGGCTAAAGTTATCTGGCCCGCCAGGCTGAATTTCCTTAGCGGGAAAAGCGCGACGGCGGGCCAGCAACCGATTTGCCCGGCGGTACCGGGAAGCGGAAGTGGCTGGCAGGTTTTTGAACTGCCGGCAGATGAGGAGGAAATTCCATGGTTGGCGGCGAACAGAATCAAGCCAATGTCGGGAACGGCGCGGAGGAACAGCCTACGTCGGAGACCACCTCCATCAGCATCACGCCAACGTGGGACGAGCCAAGCATCGCCCCCAAGTTGGCCCCTGAAGAGCGCGCATCCGTGGAAGCACTTCCGCCCAACTCGGCTTTGCTCATTGCCCACAGCGGGCCCAATGCCGGAGCGCGGTTCCTTTTGGATGCGGACACCACCACTGCGGGCCGGCACCCGGATGCGGACATCTTCCTGGATGACGTCACGGTGTCGCGCAAGCACGTCCAGTTCCTTCGCACGGCATCAGGCTTCGAACTGGTGGACATGGGCAGCCTCAACGGAACATATGTCAACCACGACCGCGTTGACCGCGTGCACCTGAAGAGCGGCAACGAGGTGCAGATCGGCAAGTTCCGGTTGACCTACTACCTGAGCCCTGTCCGCGCAGCAGGCCAAGTCTGACGGGGTACCTGCCTGTGGCTATCGCCCAGCCGGACCGCCGCGGACCGCAGGTCCTGAACATTGGGGAAGTCCTCGCCCAACTGAGTGACGACTTCCCTGGAATGACTGCGTCCAAGATTCGTTTCCTGGAGGAAAAGGGACTCATCAATCCCAAGAGGACCGCTGCAGGCTACCGGCAGTACGCGGACGGTGACGTCGAGCGCCTCCGGTTCGTCCTTGCACTTCAACGCGATCAGTACCTTCCGCTGAAAGTCATCAAGGATTACCTGGACGCCATCGATCGCGGAGAGCGCCCGGAGAATTTGCCACCCGGCGTGACAGTGGCGCCCCAAGCTGTCTCGGCCGGAATGGCTGCTGAGAGGCAAGGAAGGGCTCGGGCGCTGACCGAGGAGCAGTTGCGCTCCGAGTCGGGAGCGAGCGTGCCGTTGCTGGAATCCCTGCTGAGCTTTGGGCTCATCAGGCACGTCGGCGGCCGCTTCGATGAACACGCCCTCCAAGTGGCACGGGCCTGCGTGCAGCTTGAAGGGCACGGCCTCGAACCGCGGCACCTTCGTCCTTTCCAGGCTGCGGCAGACCGTGAGTTCGGCTTGGTGGAACGGGCCGTAGCGCCCCTGACGTCCCGCCGCGACGCCGCGTCCCAAGCCCGCGCAGCAGAAGCTGCCCGCGAGATCAGTGAACTCTGCCTCACTCTTCACAGGGCGCTCGTCCATGATCGCATCTCCCGGATGGACAGCTGATGATCGAAGTCGAAATCGTAGGCGTCCGCATTGAATTGCCGTCCAACCAACCCCTGGTGCTCCTTCGCGAACTCAATGGCGAACGGCATGTGCCTATCTGGATCGGCACCCCGGAAGCCAGTGCCATCGCTTTGGCCCAGCAGGGAGTGGTTCCGCCCAGGCCCATGACGCACGACCTCCTGGTGGACGTTGTCGAATCGTTGGGGCACTCCATCATCAGCGTCAACATCGTTGCTGTTGAGGACAACATCTTTTACGGACAACTGCAGTTCGACGACGGCACTGTGGTCAGTTCCCGGGCTTCGGACGCGCTGGCGCTGGCTCTCCGGGCCAAGTGCCGCATTTGGTGCGCAGATGCCGTGATGGAAGAAGCCGGCGTCCGGATCACCGAACACGACGAAGGCGAAGACTCCGAGCCGGATCCCAGCGTGGACGAAGAACGGGAAATGCGCCGCTTCAGGGAGTTCCTGGACGACGTGGAACCCGAAGACTTCGAAGGCTGAGACACCCTAAGCCTAAAGTTGAGGGTGAAAGTTTCGACACGACTGGAAATTGGGGCCAAGGTCTTTGACCTCGGCCCCCGACGGGCCTAACGTCGAAGATATCAAGTTCCCGTTGCATACACTGCCTGCGCAAGTCACACTGGAAGGTGCGGGCTTGTGGGAATTACACTGCTGCATTTCAGTGTTGTAACAGGGTATGCACCGTCCCCAAGGGAACTGAGAACAAGGAGGTCACGTGAGTCCGAAAGGCGAAGCAGGCGAGCTGAAGCAGGCCTCGACCGGCATTGCTGCGCCCGCATCCGGCGCCCAAGGTTTACTCTTCACAGAGGACCTTCCTGTGCTGGACGAGGACGCGGGCTACCGCGGTCCCACCGCATGCAAAGCCGCAGGCATCACGTACCGTCAACTTGATTACTGGGCCCGCACGGGCCTGGTGGAGCCGGCTGTGCGCGGCGCGGCCGGATCAGGGTCCCAGCGTCTCTACGGATTCCGCGACATCCTGGTTCTCAAAGTGGTCAAGCGACTCCTTGATACAGGTGTTTCCCTGCAGCAGATCCGAACCGCCGTGGAGCACCTCCGTGAGCGGGGTGTTGAGGACCTTGCGCAGATTACCCTGATGAGCGACGGCGCAAGTGTCTATGAATGTACCTCTGCGGACGAAGTCATTGACCTTGTCCAAGGCGGACAGGGCGTCTTCGGCATCGCCGTTGGACGCGTATGGCGGGAAGTAGAGGGAAGCCTGGCCGCACTTCCGAGCGAGCACGCCGTGGAGCAGTCCTTTCCCGACGACGAGTTGAGCAAGCGCCGCGTGGCCCGACGCATCAGCTGAACGCCGGCACGGCGCAGCAAATCCCGAACCGCAGCAAAGCTTAAAGAGAAAGAGCCTCTTCCCATCAGGGAGGAGGCTCTTTCCATTGGCGGAAACCCTGCGGTTCCGAGGCTGATTTCAGCCACGGCGCATCAGTCAGCGCTGCCGGCGGTCCCGCAAGGATGGCTGTCCCGCCAAGAGGCTCTCCAGGAGCGCATCGAACAGCTTGGCGGAGTTCTTGGCTGAATCACCGGGCCAGTGGTGCACGGAGTGGGCTGCACCCTGGATCTGCTGCCAATTCGCCTGTTCCGGAATGTGGGGAGTCAGCAGCAGGTCACCGAACATGGACTCCATCTCCGCCAGGCGGAAGGTGTGCTCTGCGGAGCCTGTCCTGACCCGGTTGGCTACGATGCCGGCGGGAGCCAGATTGGGAGCAAACTCCTGCCGGAAGAGTTGAATGGCCCGCATGGTGCGTTCAGTACCGGCCACGGAGAAAAGCCCGGGCTCAGCTACAAGGACCACCCGGTCACTGGCGCTCCACGCCATGCGCGTCAACCCGTTGAGGGACGGAGGGCAGTCCACCAGGACCAGCTCGTAATTGGTGGTGCCGGCCAGTACTGCTGACAGCCTGCGGAGGTCGCGCCGCCCCAGGTCCGGGCGGTCATAGATGCCGGTGAACGCTGAACCTACTGCGACATCAAGGGTGCCGTCGCGGGAACCGTTGGAAACCCAGCTGCTGCCCGCCACGTTTTCCTGGAGACGGGCCTTGCGGGGGCTTTTCAGCATCCGGCCAATGTCGAGTTGCCCGCCAGGCTGAACCCCCAGTGCCGTGGTGGCGTCGGCGTGGGGATCGAGGTCCACCACCAGGGTAGGAATGCCGGCGGCAAGGGCCGCGGACGCCAGACCAGTGGTCACGGACGTCTTTCCCACTCCACCTTTGAGGCTGCTGATGCTGACTACTTGCACTTGAAAACCCAAAACCTAACGCCGGTTGCCGTATCGCGCTGATTCGGCTCCGGAAGCGCCGGAGCCGGGGCTTGCCGAAGCCCCCTCAACATCATATGGTGCATCGCGGCCGAATCCCGCTTTCTACGCGCCCGGCCGCGGGAGACAAGGGCGGCAATAGCATGCCGTCGGATCGCGCGCACGCATATACGGCCCACATGACGATTCCTTTGTGATGGTTGCCACAAAGATTTGTGTTTGATGCTGGCGGCACTACACACTGTGACCACCGACCGATCCACCCGCAATGATGCAGGAGAAGTATGTTTTCGAAAATTCTGGTGGCCAATCGCGGCGAAATCGCGATCAGGGCGTTTCGCGCTGGTTATGAACTGGGCGCCAAGACCGTAGCCGTCTTCCCGCACGAGGACCGCAACTCGATCCACCGGCAGAAGGCCGACGAAGCTTACCTGATCGGCGAGGTGGGCCATCCCGTCCGCGCCTACCTGGACGTGGAGGAGGTTGTCCGCGTCGCCAAGGAAGCCGGCGCAGACGCCATCTACCCCGGCTATGGCTTCCTCTCGGAGAACCCGGACCTCGCACGTGCTGCCAAAGCAGCGGGAATTACCTTCGTGGGCCCGCCTGCGGAGGTGCTGGAACTCGCCGGCAACAAGGTTGCAGCCTTGGAAGCCGCCCGCAAGGCCGGTGTGCCCGTCTTGAAGTCCAGCCAGCCTTCCAAGGACCTTGACGAGCTCATCGCGGCTGCGGACGACATTGGGTTCCCCATCTTCGCCAAGGCTGTCGCCGGTGGTGGCGGCCGCGGAATGCGCCGCGTTGAGACGCGCGAAGCCCTCCCGGAGGCCTTGCAGTCCGCCATGCGCGAGGCTGACGCTGCGTTCGGCGATCCCACCATGTTCCTTGAGCAGGCCGTGCTTCGTCCCCGGCACATCGAAGTGCAAATCCTGGCTGACGCCGAGGGCAATGTCATGCACCTCTTCGAACGTGACTGTTCGCTGCAGCGCCGCCACCAGAAGGTGGTGGAAATCGCACCGGCGCCAAACCTGGATGAGAACATCCGGCAGGCGCTCTACCGCGATGCCGTAGCTTTCGCGAAAGCCCTCAACTATGTCAACGCAGGAACGGTTGAGTTCCTCGTGGACACCGAGGGTGAGCGCGCCGGCCAGCACGTGTTCATCGAAATGAACCCCCGCATCCAGGTGGAGCACACCGTCACCGAGGAAATCACGGATGTGGACCTCGTCCAGGCGCAGATGCGCATCGCCTCGGGTGAGACCCTGGCGGACCTTGGACTGAGCCAGGAGTCCGTTTCCATCAAGGGCGCCGCGCTGCAGTGCCGCATCACCACGGAAGATCCCGCCAATGGCTTCCGGCCGGACGTCGGAAAGATCACGGGATACCGCTCTGCCGGCGGTGCCGGCGTCAGGCTCGACGGCGGCACCGTTTACTCGGGTGCCGAGATCAGCCCGCACTTTGACTCCATGCTGGTCAAGCTGACCTGCCGTGGCCGGGATTACCCGGCAGCGGTGGCCCGTGCCCGCCGTGGCCTCGCAGAGTTCCGTATCCGAGGCGTGTCCACCAATATCCCGTTCCTGCAGGCTGTCCTTGCGGATCCGGACTTCAACGCCGGAAACGTGGCCACGGACTTCATCGACAAGCGCCCGGAGCTGCTGAAGTCGCACATCTCCGCCGACCGTGGCACCAAGCTGCTCACATGGTTGGCTGAGGTGACTGTGAACAAGCCGAACGGTGAACTGACGGTCCACTCAGATCCGGCCAGTAAGCTGCCGCCGATCGAGGGACCGGTTCCCACCTCAGGTTCGCGCCAGAAGCTGATGGAACTCGGGCCCGAGGGCTTCGCCAAGGCCCTTCGCGAGCAGCAGGCAGTGGCTGTCACGGACACCACCTTCCGAGACGCCCACCAGTCGCTCCTGGCCACCCGCGTCCGCACCCGTGACCTCGTCGCGGCCGGTCCGGCGGTGACTGCCCTGATGCCGGAACTCCTTTCCGTGGAAGCCTGGGGCGGTGCCACGTACGATGTCGCCCTGCGTTTCCTCGGTGAGGACCCCTGGGACCGTCTGGCCGCACTGCGCCAGGCACTTCCCAACACCTGCCTCCAGATGCTCCTCCGCGGACGCAATACCGTTGGCTACACGCCGTACCCCGAGGAAGTGACTGAGGCTTTCGTTAACGAAGCAGCAGCCACCGGCATCGATATCTTCCGTATCTTCGACGCCCTCAATGACGTCAACCAGATGGCTCCGGCCATCCGGGCCGTCCGGGCCACCGGAACCGCCGTCGCAGAAGTGGCGCTTTGCTACACGGGCAACCTCCTTGACCCCAACGAGGACCTGTACACCCTTGACTACTATCTGGACCTCGCCCAGAAGATCGTCGACGCCGGTGCACACATCCTCGCCATCAAGGACATGGCAGGCCTGTTGCGTCCGGCTGCGGCCACAAAGCTGGTGACGGCGTTGCGCGAGCGCTTCGACCTGCCGGTGCATCTCCACACGCACGACACCGCCGGCGGGCAGCTCGCGACCCTCCTGGCTGCCGTCGAAGCCGGCGTGGACGCCGTTGACGTCGCAGCTGCCTCCCTTGCCGGGACCACCAGCCAGCCTGCCGCTTCTGCCTTGGTGGCAGCCTTGGCCAACACCCCGCGGGACACCGGCCTCAACCTGACCAACGTCGGCGCCATGGAGCCATACTGGGAAGCGGTCCGCCGCGTCTACGCCCCCTTCGAGTCAGGCCTGCCGGGCCCCACAGGCCGTGTGTACCAGCACGAAATCCCGGGCGGCCAGCTGTCCAACCTCCGCCAGCAGGCTATTGCCCTGGGGCTGGGGGAGCAGTTTGAAGCCATTGAGGACATGTACACCGCTGCCGACCGCATCCTGGGCCGGCTGGTCAAGGTGACGCCGTCCTCCAAGGTGGTGGGTGACCTCGCCCTGCACCTGGTTGGGTTGAACGCTGATCCGGCGGACTTCAACGAGAACCCCCAGAACTACGACATCCCTGACTCCGTGATCGGTTTCCTGTCCGGCGAACTCGGAGATCCTCCCGGAGGCTGGCCCGAGCCGTTCCGTACCAAGGCGCTGCAGGGCCGCAGCGTCAAGGTCCGCGATGTGGATATCAGCGCCGAAGACAGCGCTGCGCTCAAGGCCGATTCCACGACGCGCCAGCACACGCTGAACCGCTTGCTCTTCGCCGGTCCCACCAAGGACTACCTGAAGAGTGTGGAGACCTACGGCAACATCTCCGTGCTGGATACCCGTGACTACCTCTACGGTTTCCAGCAAGGCTCAGAGCATGTGATTGAGCTGGAAAAGGGCGTCCGCCTTATTGCCCAGCTCGAAGCAGTGTCCGAAGCCGATGAGAAGGGCATGCGCACGGTGATGTGCACGCTCAACGGCCAGTCCCGCCCGGTGGTTGTCCGTGACCGTTCGGTAGTCAGCAACGTCAAGGCAGCAGAGAAGGCCGATCCTGCCCAGCCGGGCCAGGTTGCAGCCCCGTTCGCGGGTGCCGTGACGGTCACGGTCAAGGCGGGCGACGTAGTCAACGCAGGCGATACGGTGGCCACCATTGAGGCCATGAAGATGGAAGCATCCATTACGACGCCGGTAGCAGGCACAGTCTCACGCCTGGCCATATCTTCGGTGGAGCAGGTCCAAGGTGGCGACTTGCTGCTGGTGATCGGCTAGCAATCCACCCATAAAAGTACCCCGTCCGGAAATGTCCGGACGGGGTACTTTTTTGTCGTGGTTCTCTAGGAAGCGCGAGGAGCCGAGTACATTTCCTCGATCACGGCGTTGAAGTCCTTCATGACCTGTGCCCGCTTGACCTTGAGGGACGGTGTGAGGTGCCCTGAGGCTTCCGTAAAGTCCGCCGGAACAATCCGGAAAGACTTGATGGCCTCAGCCTGGGACACTGACTGGTTGGCCTTGCTGATGAGTTCCTGAACCGCAGCTTTCACTACTGCGTGGTCTGCGGCCTCGCCCAGCGACGTGCTGGATGGCAGCCCGTGGCGTTCCAACCAGCCCGGGAGGGCTTCCTCATCGAGGGTGACCAGAGCGCCGATGAAGGGGCGGTTGTCTCCCACCACCAAAACCTGGGAGACCAGTGCATCAGCGCGGATCTGGTCCTCAAGCAACGCGGGAACCACGTTCTTGCCGCCGGCCGTCACGATGATTTCCTTCTTGCGGCCAGTGATCTTGAGGAATCCGTTGCTGTCCAACTCGCCAATATCGCCGGTGCGGAACCAACCGTCGGCGAAGGTCTCTTCCGTGAGGTCTTCGCGCTTGTAGTAGCCGCGCATGACGCAGACTCCCTTGGCGAGGATTTCGCCGTCGTCGGCAATCTTGACGGAGTTCCCGGGCAGGGGAGCCCCAACGGTGCCAATCCTGATCATGGAAGGCGTATTGACGGAGATGGGCGCGGTTGTTTCGGTCAGTCCGTAACCTTCCAGGATCTGCAGGCCAATGCCCTGGAAGAAGTGGCCAAGGCGTTCACCCAGGGGGCCGCCGCCCGACACAGCGTGGGCCACCTGCCCACCCATGGCCGCGCGGAGTTTGCCGTAAACCAATTTGTCGAACACTGCGTGCTTGATCTTCAGGCCGAGGCCCAGCGAACCTGCCTCGCGGGCTTTGGAGTAGGCGATCGCGGTGTCCACGGCGCGGTGGAAGATGGCACCCTTGCCGCCGTCTTCAGCCTTGGTCAATGCCGAGTTGTACACCTTCTCGAAGACACGGGGCACGGCAAGGATGAACGTTGGTTGGAAGCTTTGGAGGTCGGCCAGCAGGTTCTTGATGTCCGGGGTGTGGGCTACCTGGACGCCGCCCGCCACGGCAAGCACGGAGATGAACCGTGCAAAGACGTGGGCCAGGGGCAGGAACATAATGGTCTTTCCCGACTCATTGATGATCTCGGGAAGGGACGCGCGGGCATTCTCGGAGAGCTCCACAAAGTTGCCGTGGGTCAATTCGCAGCCCTTGGGCCTGCCGGTGGTGCCGGAGGTGTAGATGATGGTGGCGAGGTCGGCCAGGCCCGCGGAGGAGCGGCGGGACTCGAGTTCGTCGTCGGGTACGCCTGCCCCGGCTGCCCGCAGGGCATCCAGGCCCGCACCCTCAAGCTGCCAGACGTGGGCCACCGAGCTGATGTCCTCGGCTGCTACTGCCTGGCGTATGACGTCCTCGTGGTGTGCTGCTTCGCCGAACGCTGCCACCGCACCTGAGTCCCCCAGGTTCCAGGCCACCTGGGAGGGAGATGACGTTTCATAGATTGGGACCGAGACTGCTCCGGCGAACCAGATGGCGAAGTCCACCAAGGACCATTCGTAACGGGTCCGGGACATGATGCCCACCCGGTCGCCGGTGGCCACGCCGCTGGCAATCAGGCCCTTTGCCAGGGCCCTGACATCAGCGAGGAAGTCCGTGGCCCGGATGTCCTGCCACTGCCCATTGCTGTCCAGCTTGGAGAACAACGCTGGGTTTGACGCCTTTTCTGCTTCCCGGATCACGAAGTCCGTGATGTTGGTTTCCGGGGCGATGTTGACGAGGGGAGGAACACTGATTTCACGCACGGTAGCTCCTTTGATATCCACGGGCCACGAGGGGCTGCTTTCACTCTAGTATGCCCGCTCGCGGAGGTGTGTCCTATTTCACCTACTGGCGAGTAACTTTACGGATGCCCCGTCATTTCAAGCAACTCGGGGCCCCGTCGACCCGCCGATGCAGGGGCCCGCAGTCCAGCGGAATATGATGATGGGATGCCCGCACTACGGTCCTCTTTTCGTGCCAGACCCAAGCCACCGGCCTCAGCATGGAAGGACGTGCCGTGGGCTGCCCGCCGCAGCCATTTGGGCCGTCGCGGCCTGGCAATTGGAATAGACATCGGCGGCACCAAGGTTGCGGCCGGCGTGGTGGATGCCGAAGGGCGGGTCCTCGCCGAAGCCCGCAGGTCCACTCCCGGTGCCGACCCCCGGGCAGTCGAACAGACCATCGTGGAGCTGGTGGACGAACTCAGCGCCGAGCACCGCGTGGCTTCCGTCGGAATCGGCGCAGCGGGATGGATGGATCTCGACGGCGGGACTGTGCTGTTCAGCCCGCACCTTGCCTGGCGCAATGAGCCCCTCCGGGCCAGCCTGCAGAAGCTGCTGCGGCGTCCGGTCCTCCTGACGAACGACGCCGATGCCGCCGCCTGGGCCGAGTGGCGCTTCGGTGCCGGCCAGGGCGAAAGCCGCCTGGTATGCGTGACGTTGGGCACGGGCATTGGCGGGGCCATGGTCATGGATGGCCGGGTGGAACGAGGACGTTACGGCGTGGCCGGAGAATTCGGACACCAGATCATCTTCCCTGGCGGACACCGTTGCGAATGCGGGAACCGCGGGTGCTGGGAGCAGTACGCCTCCGGCAACGCCTTGGGGCGCGAGGCCCGCCAACTTGTCCGGACCAACTCACCGGAGGGCCGGGCTCTGTTGGAAAAGGCCGGCGGAACTGCAGAGAACCTCACAGGGGCAGCAGTCACGGCGTTGGCACTGGAGGGTGATGCGACATCCCGCGAACTTCTTGCAGATCAGGGCGAATGGCTGGGATTGGGATTGGCCAACCTGGCCGCTGCCCTTGACCCCGGGATGTTCGTGATCGGCGGGGGACTTTGCGATGCCGGGGAATTGCTGGCCGGACCGGCCCGGGAGTCGTTCGCGAAGAACCTCACCGGCAGGGGGTTCCGACCCATGGCGGGGATTGCGCTCGCGGCCCTCGGTCCCCGTGCCGGCATGATCGGCGCCGCGGACCTTTCACGTGTCAGCGGACGCGCCCACAGCTAAGCTGTTCGCCGGAGAGGGGGCGTCGGCACCTAGATGCGGGCGCCGTCGTCGTCCTCATTCTTTTCCTGCGGAAGCCGCATGATGAGGAACACCACCGACGCCACGAAAGCTGCAACAATTCCCAGGATCGCAACAAGGGGAGCGGACCGCCAGAACATTGCGGTGAAGAGCAGCGCGATGGGCCCTCCCACTGCACCAACCCACGCCAGCATGGTCAACGGCTCCGTGCCGGCAAGGCTCGGAGGCTCCTCGGGAACGAAGGCGTCATCGTCGTCGTCCCCTACCTCGAAGTCACGTGGCCCCAAGGGGCGGCCGGCACCTTCGGAAGGCTCGGGAACCGCGGCCGCTTCGGCGGGCGGCGTGGTCAATCCCAGGGGGTCGAAATCCTTGAAGGCCTTGTTGGACCCACGCTGTGGCCCCCCGGCGTCGCCGGGAGCCGGGTCCAGGGGACCGGCCGACGGCGGGCTCCCGGCGGCGGAGGCTCCTGTCCCCTCCAACCGGGCCACCAGATCCAGCCACACGGCGTCGTCGTCCTTGTTGGCGCTCTGATCGGCAGAGTTGGCATCAGGCCTGTTCATGGGCAGTGTCCTTTTCGGGGGAGGGCCCGTGTCCGGCCAGGGTTGCTACGGTTTGTTGAATGAAGTCCACGGTACCCGCGAAGATCTCCGGGGCATCGTTGTCGAGAGTAGCCACGTGGTAGCTGTTGCTGAGGTATCTGACGTCTACCGGTGCGTTGACCCGGGCGCGCAGGAAATTCAGGCTCGCTTCTGAGATCACGTTGTCCACGGTGGATTTGTAGACCCGGACAGGGGAGTGGATGCGGGGCAGGTTCGCTGCAGTGTCCTTGTACATCTTCTTCAATTGGTGCGCTGCGGCAACAGGTGTGCGGGCGTAGGCGCCTTCATTCTGGTCCGGTTTGAGGATGTCGTTGGCAATGGCCGGCGTTGTCTTCACCACGTACTTAAGCGCAGCGACAATGACTGCCCGTGGATCATCGAGGACCAAGCCGGGATTGACCACCACGGTTCCTGCCACCGGACGCGTCGCCGCGATGCGCAGCGCCAGGGTGCCACCCATGGACAGGCCGGCGCTGAAGACGTAATCGCACTCGGCGGCCAGTTCAAGGTAGGCGTCATCCACTGCCCGGTGCCACTCCTGCCAGGACCGGGTGGCCATGTCCTGCCACGTGGTGCCGTGCCCGGGCAACAAGGGCAGCCTGACAGCATAACCGGCCGCCGCCAGATGCTCGGCCCATGGCCTGACACTGTGCGGACTGCCGGTAAAACCGTGGGACATGACGACACCCACGCGGGGGCCTGTCCCGTTCCAACTGCTGAGGAACGGCGAGAAATCCGGAAGCATGTTCATGATGACTCCGAGGCTACTCTGTCCCCGGCGTGCTGACGGAAAAACCTGGCTGATTCTTCGAAAATGGTGGGTGCGTCAACATCCAGTGTGGCCACATGGCCGCTGTGCGGAAGCGTCACCACTTTCAATCGGGAGGACGCGATGTGGCGCTCAATGGCCGCTACAGAACTGGGCGGGACCACCTCGTCCACGGAGGACTTGAAAACCAAGGCCGGAGCCTGCACCTTGGGCAATCCGAGAGTGGCCGCCCGAAAGAGCTTCTTCAGTTCATGGACTGACTTCAGGGGCGTCTTGGAGTAGTCGCCATCCTGGGTGGAGACCGGAGCCGGTTTGTCTTCGACGATGGGTGTAGTGGTGGGCATGACGTATTTCAGTGCAGCTACGTACCTCACGCGGCGGTCATAGAAGCTCAAGCCCGGATTGACCAGGACCAGCCCGGGAACATCATGCAGGGAAGCCACCCGCAGTGCCACAGCGCCGCCCATTGACAATCCCGCCACGAAACACTTTTCAGTCTGCCCCGCCAAGTCCAGGTAACTCTGCTCAAAAGTCCGGTACCAGTCCTGCCACCGCGTTGTTGCCAGGTCCTGCCACGTGGTTCCGTGACCGGGCAGCAGTGGTACTGAAACGGCGAATCCTTGCTCGGCCAAGTACTCCGCCCACGGGAGGACACTGAGCGGACTACCGGTGAATCCGTGGCAGATGGAAACTCCGGTGCTGGCATTGGGTCCGTGCCCGGCATGGTGGAAGGCAAGCGGCGCTGCAGGTGTGTGGCGTTCCGTCATGTGTCCCATCGTGTCACTGTTCCGGACATTTCTCACTGGAGTAGGGTTGCAGTTGAGTGCCCGCCGGGTTGCCGGAAGCATGCCAACCGTCGGCCGTGAGAGGACAACCGTGTTCTATTGGGTCATGAAAAGGATCTTCCTGGGTCCCATCCTCAAACTCCTGTTCAGGCCATGGGTCAAGGGCTTGGACAACGTCCCTGAAAGCGGCGCCGCAATCCTGGCGTCCAACCACCTGTCCTTTTCGGACTCCATCTTCCTGCCTCTGATGGTGCACCGGCCGGTGATCTTCCTGGCCAAGTCCGAGTACTTCACCGGCAAAGGCTTCAAGGGGCGGCTCACGGCGCTGTTCTTCAGGCTGAGCAACCAGCTCCCCATGGACCGTTCCGGAGGGGCGGCATCCGAGATGTCGCTGCAGGCAGGCAAGGACGTCCTCGCCTCCGGGGGCCTGTTGGGAATCTACCCGGAAGGCACCCGCAGCCCTGACGCCCGGCTCTACCGCGGCAAGGTGGGTGTAGCGCGGCTCGCCCTGCAAACGCGGGTCCCCGTGGTGCCGGTCGCCATGATCGGGACGGAGAAAGTCCAGCCCATCGGTAAGCGGCTACCCAGTATCCGCCGGGTTGGCATCATCTTTGGACAACCCCTGGACTTCAGCCGCTACTACGGCATGGAGGACGACCGCCTGATCCAGCGGGCAGTGACGGACGAAATCATGTACGCCTTGATGCGTCTCTCCGGCCAGGAATACGTTGATGAGTATGCCGCCGTGGTCAAGGCGCAGTTGGCCGGCAAGGGCCCGGAGCCTGTCCACCAGCTCGAGGTCACAGAGGAGGCCACCGAAGACATTGCGGAGGACAGGGATGAACCTGGAGCCGGCGGGGACGGAACATCCCGGAAACTGTGACGCGGGCAGCCGCATCGGTTACGCCCTCTGTCCCGCAACCTTGCCGGAGGCTACTACTCTTGAAGGGTGACTGAGCTAACCGCGAACACCGCATCCTCCACAGCAGATCCCCTCGCCAGCACCGCCCAAAGCGGGGCAGCAAACTATCCCGGGCTCGACGCCTGGCGGGACCTGCCGATCTCCCAGCAGCCCACTTGGTCCGACGCCGGCGTTTTCGAGGCTTCGGTCAAGGAGCTTTCCGTGGTGCCGCCGCTGGTTTTCGCCGGGGAAGTGGACGTTCTCCGGGAGCGACTGGCAGCTGCGGCACAGGGCAAGGCTTTCCTCCTGCAGGGCGGCGATTGCGCTGAGACGTTTGAGGCCGCCACCGCGGACAAGATCAGCGCCCGCGTGAAGACCATCCTGCAGATGGCAGTGGTGCTTACCTACGGTGCTGCCATGCCCGTCATCAAGATGGGCCGCATGGCCGGCCAGTTTGCCAAGCCGCGCTCGTCCAACGATGAGACCCGTGACGGCGTGACGCTTCCCGCCTACCGCGGCGACATCGTCAATGGCTACGACTTCACCCCGGAGTCCCGCGCCCATGACGCCGGCCGCATGCTGAAGGCGTACCACACCTCTGCTTCCACCCTGAACCTCATCCGTGCGTTCACCCAGGGTGGCTTCGCGGACCTGCGACTCGTTCACCAGTGGAACAAGGGCTTCACGGAAAACCCGGCGCACGCCCGCTATGAGTCGCTGGCACGCGATATTGACCGTGCCATCAGCTTCATGGACTCTTGTGGTGCCGACTTCGAGGCACTGAAGCGGGTCGAGTTCTTTGCCAGCCACGAAGCGTTGCTGCTCGACTATGAGCGTGCCCTGACCCGCATCGACTCACGCACGGGCCTGCCCTACGACACCTCCTCACACTTCCTG
This sequence comes from Paenarthrobacter sp. NPDC091669, assembly GCF_044756725.1. Taxonomy (NCBI): domain Bacteria; kingdom Bacillati; phylum Actinomycetota; class Actinomycetes; order Micrococcales; family Micrococcaceae; genus Paenarthrobacter; species Paenarthrobacter sp. NPDC091669. The sequence continues at coordinate 458,058 of NZ_JBIVTK010000003.1, read as the reverse complement.
TGGATCGGCGAGCGGACCCGTGAACTGGACCACGCGCATGTCGACTTCCTCTCCCGCGTGCGGAACCCGATCGGCGTCAAGCTTGGGCCCACCACCAGCGGTGACGATGCTTTGCGCCTGATCGACAAACTGGACCCCAACCGGGAACCGGGCCGCCTGACGTTCATTACGCGCATGGGCGCTACGAACATCCGCGAAAAGCTGCCAGCTGTCGTCGAGCGCGTCACCGCCTCAGGGGCGCAGGTGCTGTGGGTCACCGATCCCATGCACGGCAACACTGTCACGTCACCGAACGGCTACAAGACCCGCAACTTCGACGACGTCATCGATGAGGTCCGTGGCTTCTTCGAGGTCCACCACTCGTTGGGTACCGTCCCCGGCGGCCTTCACGTCGAAATGACCGGCGACGACGTCGCTGAGTGCCTGGGCGGTGCTGATCCCATCGACCAGGACGCTTTCCTGGACCGCTACGAGTCAGTGTGCGATCCCCGCCTCAACCACATGCAGTCCCTCGAGATGGCCTTCCTGGTGGCAGGAGCCCTCTCCAAGCAGTAGGCAAGCAGCAAAAAAGGCGCGGTCCGGATGAATCCGGACCGCGCCTTTTTGCTGTCTTCAGCTGATTGGAGCGGGCCGCTAGACGACAGTCAGGGTAACAACGGAATCTTCCGGCACTTCAGTATTGACGGGGCTTTGGTCACGGACGGTGCCGAAGAAGCCGCCGAGGATCTTGTTGATCTCCACCTTGAAACCCAGCTTCTTCAACTCCTTCTCAGCCTCATCGGCCTGTTTGCCAATGAAGCTGGGAACCTTCACCATCTTGGGCCCCTTGGACACGGTCAGCGTCACGGCTTCGCCCCGGATGAGGGTGCCGTTGGCCGGCGTCTGGGAGACCACTGCGCCCTTGGGGACCGACCTGTCATTGACGGTCTCCGGAGCGATCACTGCTTTGAGCCCGGCGTCCTGGAGGGCCTTGACTGCGGCGTCCTGGGCCTTGCCGCGGACGTCCGGCACAGGAATCGGCTGAGGGCCCTTGGAAACTTCCAGGGCCACAGGCGTACCGTGCCGTACTTCAGTGCCCTTGGCCGGGTCCTGGGCAATCACGACGCCGGCAGGTACTTTCTCGTCAAAGGCTTCGGTGACGTTCCCCAAGGCCATTTCCGCGGCATTGAGTGCCGTCTTGGCCTCGTCCAGGGTGCCGCCGGTCAAATCGGGCAAGGGGAAGAGTTGGGCCCCCTTGGAAACGAAAAGGGTGATGGGCTGGAACTTCCGTACTTCGGCGCCGGATTCGGGCTCAGTTCCGACCGCGAGTCCGGCCAGGATGTCGTCGTCGAAGACGTCTCGTGGCTCCGATTGGAAGCCAGCAGTACGGAGGAGTTGTTGTGCCTCGGCAACAGTCTTGTTTTTGACGTCGGGTACGGTCCCGGGTGATCCCGGCCCCATGCCGAAGAACCACCCGGCTGCGGCCGCGAGCATCGCCAGGATGATGATCACGATGGTCCAGATCACGCCACGACGGCGGGGATTGCCTTCCCTGAGGGGGCGGACAGGGGTTGCGGCAGCGCGTGCGCGGTCTTTGGTCTGTTGCCTCTCGAGCCTCTTCAGCTCACGCTTACCCGGTTGGCGAAGATCCTGCTCGACATCCCCGCCTGACGCTGCCCTGGAGTGCTGAACAGCAGAACCACCGGCGGCCATGATGGTGGTCGGGTTGCTCTGGTGGCTGATGAACTCGGTAGGTGAGGCCGTGGTTGGCAGCGCTTCCGTGGGACTGCCGGCGCCGCCACCCAGCGCGGTGGTTGCGGACGCGGCGGGGTAGGGGTTGGGTCCCGGGCCTTGCCGGTGGTCCAACTGTTGGTCGGTCAGCGTGGTTCGGATGTGGCGGAGTTCGGCCAGGAGGGCAGTGCCGTCCACAGGCCTGTTCTCTGCATCTGTTGACGTGCACCATTGAACCAGTTCGTCAAGGTCTTCGGCCAGTCCGGGAACAATGTCCGAGGGGCGTCCCACCACCGCGTTGACGTGCTGGTACGCCACCTGAATGGGGGAGTCGCCGTCGTAGGGCTGCTTGCCGGTTAGCATTTCGTAGAGCATGATGCCCGCCGAGTAGATGTCGCTCCGGGCATCTGCAGGTTGCCCCAGAACCAGTTCGGGAGCCAGGTAAGCCACGGTGCCGATCAGGGCGCCGGTGCTGGTGTTGGCTGAGACCGCCCGGGCCAGGCCAAAATCACCCACTTTGATACGGCCGTCGTCGGCGATGAGGACGTTCTCGGGCTTGATGTCCCGGTGGATCAAGCCGGAGCTATGGGCAGCGGCCAGTCCTTCGATGACAGGATCGATCAGTGCCAAGGCAAGCCTCGGTGCCAGGGCGCCTTGCTCGGTGAGGACGTCGCGGAGGGTGTGGCCCTTGACGAATTCCATCACCAGGTAGGCGACGTGTCCGTCTTCGCCTTGGTCCAAAACGCCCACAATGTGGGGGTGGGAAAGGCTGGCGGCGGCTTTTGCTTCGCGGCTCAGCCGCTGCAGGAAGGTGGGATCGTTTGCCAGGTGTGGGTGCAGGACTTTGAGGGCCACGTCGCGTTCAAGGCGCTGGTCCGTGGCCAGGTAGACGGTGGACATTCCGCCCTTGGCGAGGCGGGAACGGACCAGGTACCGGCCGTCCACCATGGTCCCAATGAAGTGGTCCTGCGTTGGTTCTTGCACCATACGATCCTAAACGAGACAGGGAAGGGGCCCGAATCCACATTGGGCTGGCCAATGGGATCCGGGCCCCTTCCGAGGTGCTGCTGAAGCCTAGCCGAAAGTGCGCTGGCGGGCCTTGATCGATTCAACGTAACGCTTGGTGTCGTCGTACATGCCGTACTTGCTGACCGAGTACTGGCCCTGGTAGTAACCGGCAATCGCGGTGTCCAGGTCCTTGCTGGTGGCGATCAGTGCGCGGATGATGGCGACACCTGCCGTGGCGTTGTCGTAGGGGTCCAGAAGGTTCAGCTTGCGGCCCACCAGGTCCGAGGCCCACTGGCCGGACGACGGAATGACCTGCATGGTGCCGATGGCGTTGGCAGGTGATACAGCCCGCTGGTCAAAGCCGGATTCCTGTTCCGCGAAAGCAAGCGCCAGGGAGGGGCTGACGCCCATGCGCCTGGCCGTATCTGCCACGATGCTCTTCATTTCGGCGCGGCTGGGCACCGGGGAAGCGTTGAGGAGGGCCTTGTTCTCGTTGGCCGAGCTCACCACGGCCGCCGGGTAGGTGAAGCCCAGGAAGGTGCTGGGAACCAGCGGCTTGGTCTCGCCGGCCGGCTGAAGTCCGGGTCCGGGGATGGTGAGCTTCTGGCCCGGGTAGATGACTGTGGTTGCAGACACCTTGTTGGCGGTCATCAGCGCGCTCAGTGAAACGCCGTGGCGCGAGGCGATGGAGCTGAGTGTATCGCCGGCCTTGATGGTGTAGGAACCTGTGCTTGCCGAGGGGGCAGGCGCGGGCGCCGGGGCAGGCGCGGGGGCAGCGGGCGTGGAGGGCGCAGAGCCGCCGCTGACCTTGATCTTCTGGCCCGGATAGATGATGGAGCTTCCATTGAGGTTGTTCCAGCTGAAAATGCTTGACAGGGGTACGCCATGCTTGGCGGCAATCGCGCCCAGGGTGTCACCGGAAACCACTGTGTAGATGCCGGCGTTGCCAGGGGCGCTCGGGGCCGCCGGCGCGGAGGGCTGGGCGGGCGTGCTCGTGGCGGTGCCCGTGAGCTTGATGGTCTGGCCCGGGTAGATCAACGTGGTGGCCGAAAGCTTATTCAGCTGGAGGACTGCATTGGTGTCCAGGTTGAAGCGGCGGGCGATCGCGCTGATGGTATCGCCACGAACGATCGTGTAAGTATCCGGAACCGAAGGGGCCATGGGGCGCAGGGCTGCGGGCAGCGTGGCCGCCACAGCCTGTGCGGGGATGACGGTGCCGGCATTGACGGCTTGCGCCTTCATTGCTGCAGCAAGTGTGGCAGGGACTTTGCGGGGCTGGGGTGCCGGGGAAGCCATGGACGGCTGGGCCAGGGCAAGCGAGGACAAGACCACGGCGGGAAGCGCAGCCGTGGTTGCCGCAATAACCGGCATGCTCATGGTTCGTTTCGGCGAGCGGGGCGTCGTCATGAAGTGTCCTCATCTCAACAGCGGGGTGTTGGGTGGCGCTGTTGTCAGTGTTGCCAATGTTACTGATGTTATCAATGGTGCAAGTGTGATCAGTGTGAATCTCTCACACTTATTCAATCGACACAACAATTCCTGTCGTACGGGATTATGGATACCGAATTATTGCCAAGAAATGGCGACTTAAAGGCGGCGGCCGGGTGCCGTCGTCGAACCCCGGCTAGGCGCCGGGCAGTGCGGCGTGGCAACCTTGTTCCGTGAGTAATGTAGAAAGCCTTGTTTCCGACTGGCTCCCGCTGCCGGATGTCGCCGAGCTGCTGGAAGTTTCCATCACCAAAGTCCACGGACTCCTTGATGAGCGTGCGCTGGTAGCCATCAGGCGGGGAGAGCGGAATATCCGCTCCGTCCCGGCCTTGTTTCTTCAGGATGGGCATGTTGTAGACAGCTTGAAGGGAACCATCGCGGTTCTCAGCGATGCCGGCTACAACGACGCAGAGTTGATCATCTGGCTCTTCACCCCGGATGAATCACTGCGGGGCCGTCCCATCGACGCCCTGCGCGAGGGACGGAAAACTGAAATCAGGCGTCGCGCCCAGTCTCTCGCCTGGTAAAGGTGCCTCCCCGGCTGAAAAACCCGGAACTGAATTAAAACGACGACGACGGCGGGTTCCACCGCCGTCGTCGCGTCATGTCCTCCCGGAGCCGGTCACCACTGGCTGAACCACCCAGCTGAGGCTGCGCGTTATGCTGCGCGGCTGACGGCGGCCTCCGCCAACTGCCTCAAGGCTGTGAGCGGCACGTCATCGAGTGGCAGTTGTTCCAACGCTTCAAAAGCCTGGTTGCTCAGCTCGGCAATCCGCGACTCCGTGGCATCCAAAGCACCGCAGTGCACCATGATGCGGCGGATATGGGCTACATCGTCTTCGCCAAGGTCCGGATTACCCAGCATGCGATCAAGGTATTCCGCTTCGTCGGCGGTTGCCTGGTTCAAGGCAAATCCAACAAGCACGGTGCGCTTGCCTTCCAACAAGTCATCGCCAGCCGGTTTGCCGGTGGTTTCGGGATCGCCAAAGACTCCAAGGACGTCGTCCCGCATTTGGAATGCCTCGCCGAGCGGCAAGGAAAACTCTGAGTAGTTCTTCAGCAGCCCCGCGGGGGCGCCGGCAAGCGCTCCGCCCAATGCCAGCGGATGTTCAGTGGAGTACTTTGCTGATTTGTACCGGATGATCGATTGTGCGCGATCCACCGAGCCCGCCCGGTCACGAACAGGGCCGGCCACCTCTTCAAGAATGTCGAGGTATTGGCCCGCCATGACCTCGGCCCTCATGACATTGAAAATGCGGCGCGCGGGGGTTCCCGCGGCGGCCCGCACTCCGATTTCGGTAAAGGACTCCTCGCTGAAGGACAAGCAAAGGTCTCCGGTCAGAATGGCAGCGGCATCCCCAAAGCGCCCGCTGTCCAGAGCCCAACCATTCATTTTATGGAGTTGGCTGAAGCGTTTGTGCACGCTGGGTCCACCGCGGCGGGTATCGGATCGGTCAATGATGTCGTCATGGATCAGCGCCGCTGCCTGGAACAGTTCCAGCGCGCATCCGGCAGTAACGATGTCAGGGTCTCCGGCTTCACCGCCTGCGCCCCTCCAGCCCCAGTAGCACATCAGCGCACGGAGGCGTTTGCCACCAGTGACCAGGTTGGATATTGAGCCGATCAGCGGTTCGACGTCCGGGGACACCGTAGCCATGACTTCCTGTTGCACTGACAGAAAGTCTCCCAGCTTGCCTGCAACGCCGTTGATGAACCCGGTCTGTTCGGATGCCACCTGGGAGAGTGCCGTCACTTGATGGATCCCGACGCCACATTGGCGCCAATGGTGAACGTGGATACGCCTTCCTTCTGCCGTATTGATACGTTCACGGTCTCGCCATCGCCCCTGATGAAGTCCAGTGAGGTGACGTTGCCCACGGCCGCAGGGCCAGGGACAAGCTTGAAGCCCTGGGCCTCCAAGGATGCTTTGTAGTAATCCACCACGCCCTCCGGCGGAGCCTTGACGGTTCCGACCAGTGCAACAGTTGCCAGTGAGGTGCTCTTGTCGAAGCTGCTGGAACGGACGGATGTCTTGGGCATGACGGGGATCAATTGCTCAGGGAAGCCGGGAACAAGGGCGTTCACGGTTGCCGTTGCACCGGGCGCCGGGGTGGCTGACTCCGTGGCCGTTGCAGTCTCCGGTGCTGACGCAGACGCCGAGGCGGAACCGGACCCCGACGCTGCAGGCGTGGATGGTGTCGACTGCGATGAAGCATCTGTGGGGGAGGGGGCGGCTGAGCCTCCTGAGGGAGGCGTGCATGCCGAAGCCGCTACGGCGACACTTGCTGCGAGCAGGGCAAACCCTCGCGATCGAGGAGTTCCGAAGAGCTTCACAGGGTATCCTTCCGTGGGCTGAGCCTGACTGTGCCTCCAGTTTAGTCAGTGGCCGGGCATAGTATTGCCGATGTGAGGCAGGAAGCATTCGGCAGCGGCCCAGGGGCCGGTCATGAGCCCTCCCGCAGCGCTGGTAATGCACTGCGGGAACTGAGGCGAACCAGCATACTTCACGTTGATATGGACGCGTTCTTTGTCTCCGTTGAACTCCGCAGCCGGCCGGATCTTCGGGGAAAGCCAGTCATTGTGGGATTTCCCGCCGAACGGTCAGTGGTCCTCTCTGCTTCTTACGAAGCCCGGGCCACCGGAGTAAAGTCCGCGATGCCGATGTCCATAGCCATGAGGCGCTGTCCCTCCGCGGTGATCATCAATCCGCGGCACACGGTGTACTACGAAGTGTCAGGCCAGATCATGGAGATCTTTGCCTCCATTACGGATCTGGTGGAACCCCTCAGCGTCGACGAAGCATTCCTGGATGTTGGCGGTGCGATTCGCCGGCTCGGTTCACCCTTGGAGATAGGCCACCTCATCCGGCGCAGGGTTCAGTCAGAGCTGGGCATCACTGCATCCGTGGGAATCGCAAGCACCAAGTTCGTTGCCAAGATCGCGTCGACGCGGTGCAAGCCCGACGGAATCCTGCAGATCAACGCCGAGGACACCCTTGACTATCTCCACAGCCTTCCGGTCAACGCATTGTGGGGTGTGGGTGGAAAGACCGGAGAAGTGCTCGCCCGGCTTGGCATCCGGACAGTGGCAGATGTGGCAGCTACTCCCTTGGCCTCTTTGAAGAAGGTCCTGGGTGCCAGCGGCGAACATGTCCACCGCCTGTCCATGGGGGTCGATCCTCGACCGGTGACCCCCACCAGGTTGGAGAAGAGCATCGGAGCCGAGGAGACGTTCTCCAACGACACCGGGGATGATGCCCTGTTGCACAAGGAACTGCTGCGCCTATCGCACCGGACGGCGGGCAGATTGCGCAGTTCAGGCATGCTGGCCAGAACCGTCGCCTTGAAGCTGAGGTACTCGGACTTTTCAACCGTCACGCGGAGCCGGACCGTCCACGCCCCGGTGGACAGTGCGCAGATGATCTACCAAGTGGCTGTGCAACTGCTGGAGTCCCTGGGCCCGCGGTCAATGAGTGTCCGACTCGTAGGGGTTCGGGCCGAGCAGCTTGAGCCTGCCGGACAGACGTCCCTTCAGCTGAGCCTGGATCGCCGGGATGATAACTGGCGGGCAGCGGAGCAGGCATTGGACCGCGTTTCAGAACGTTTCGGTTCCAAGACCCTGCTTCCTGCAAGGCTCCTGGAACCGGGAAAACCTCCCACAGGCACCTGATCGGCTGTGAGCTTGGTCCCGCCGGGCTCCGGGCGTCTTTCAGAACGGCGTCGGACAAACTATCCTATTTATTACAGAGATTTAGATCGTCTGGACAAACTGTTTCCTGAACAGTCGGCCCTGAGATGCCCGCTGAACCACGAGGGAATTTTGGGAACGATTTTCTTGGTCCGATCGTTTTGGAAACAGACGCACAGAATGCGTTGTGTCCAGACGCTGGCTGACTAAAGGAGGTCGCGATGCCCCTCTCGGAGCACGAACAGAAGCTGCTTGAGCAACTGGAAAAGCAACTTCATGAGGACGATCCGAAGTTCGCCAGCACCATGGGCTCGGATCCCATTCGCAGTTGGTCAACCCGGCATGTGATTATCGGCGTGCTCGGCGCCATTGCCGGCATCCTCCTCCTGCTCGTGGGAGTGTCGATGCAGGCGATACCAGTGGGTGTCCTCGGCTTCGTCGTCATGGGTGCTGGCGTTTACTTCGCCACGCTGCGCGGAGCAGCCTTTGGCAAAGCCGGCAAAGGCAAGCCCGCGAAGGGCAAACCCAAGAGTTCCTTCATGAGCAGCTTGGAAGAGCGCTGGGACGAGCGGCGCCGCGACGATTCCTGAGCGTTCGTTCCACTTTCCACCACCGGCATTGCCGGCCATCCTGCTTGACGCGCGCCCCTGACGGTCCCTAGGGGTGACGAAAGACCCGCAAACTGCGGGTCTTTTTGCGTTTAAAAGGGTTTGTGGGGACCTCCTCCCCTTCCCACCCCCGTCTCCACTTTCCACCACCCACCACCTTCAAGCTGCACAAATATCGGGATTTGATGCCTGGCTGCTTGCTGGGGATGGACGCGCCGAACCGGTGGGATCATCCGCCCTCCACTTTCCGCCACGGCCCTGAAAGCCGCGCGGTTTCGGTCATCTGAAAACTCAAGGTGGTGGAGAAACGCCCCATGGTGCGTTGACTGTGGGGCTTTGTGGAGTAAAGTGGAGCACATAAGAGGGTAGTGGCAGTGTTGGGAATGAACGGGCACCTTAACTGAGGGGCGGTGGGGCCAGATGTTTCTGGGCACTCATTCGCCGCGTCTCGATGAAAAGGGCAGGATCATCCTTCCCGCCAAGTTCCGTGAGGAGCTTGCCGAGGGGCTGGTCCTTACCAGGGGCCAGGAACGCTGCATCTACGTCTTCAGCCAGAAAGAGTTCGAACGTATTCACGAATCGATGCGGGAGGCGCCACTGTCTTCCAAGCAGGCCCGTGACTACATTCGGGTTTTCCTGTCCGGAGCCTCTGATGAAGTACCTGACAAGCAGGGGCGCGTGACGATTCCGCCGGCGCTCCGGGCGTATGCAGGCCTCGGTAGGGAACTGGCCGTGATCGGTGCCGGTACCCGGGCGGAGATCTGGGATGCCGAAGCCTGGAATGAGTACCTCAACGAGAAGGAAGCAGCCTTCTCGGAAACGGATGACGACAATCTGCCCGGGTTCATCTAGCCGGTCGGAGGAAGCAGCAGTACCGCTTCTTGAATGGGATCTCCAGCCGCCCATCGAACAGTCTTCCTGGCTCACCTTCCCCTGAGCCAGGCCGGCCGAACGATAGGCGCGGATGGGGATCCGATTCAAGAAACAGCAGGCAAGCGATTGAGGAAAGAGGAGGCAGCGTGGAAGAGCAGGACGCGGCAAAGCCCACATCGGAGCGCCACGTACCCGTCCTCAAAGACCGCTGCATTAATCTCCTTGCCCCCGGCTTCGAAGCTGCCATCAAACGCGGCGAGACACCCGTTGCCATTGATGCGACCCTTGGCATGGGGGGTCACTCCGAGGCGATGCTGCAGCGTTTTCCGGACCTGCACCTGGTAGGCATCGACCGCGACGAGGAAGCCCTTGCCCTGGCCGGCGCACGCCTGGAGCCATTTTCGAACCGGACGGACCTGGTTCACGCCGTCTATGACGAAATCGAAGATGTCTTGGCGGACCTTGGCATCCCCGAGGTTCATGGCATCCTCATGGATCTGGGCGTGTCCTCCCTGCAGTTGGATGAGCGCGAGCGTGGTTTCGCCTACTCCTACGACGCCCCCCTGGACATGCGGATGGACACCAGCCGCGGCCAGACGGCTGCCGATGTCGTCAACAACTACAGCGAAGACGATCTGGTCCGCATCATCCGTAAATGGGGCGAAGAGAAGTTCGCGGGGCGAATCGCCAACAGGATCGTGAATGCCCGGGCCGGGAAGCCCTTTGCAACCACAGGTGAACTGGTGGAACAGATCCGCAGTGTAGTCCCCGCCTCAGCCGCAAAGAGCGGTGGACACCCCGCCAAACGCACGTTCCAGGCGCTGCGGATTGAGGTCAACGAGGAACTGGATGTGCTGGAGCGGGCCGTTCCTGCAGCCGTGGCCGCTACGGCCATGGGAGGTCGGATTGTGGTGATGTCGTATCACTCGCTGGAGGACAAAATCGTGAAGTCGGTTTTCCAGGCCGGATCCAAATCCTCAGCCCCACTGGGTTTCCCCGTGGAACTTGAAGAACACAAACCCGAGCTAAAGACCATCACCAAGGGCACCGAAGTGCCTACGGCAGCAGAAATCGCCGAGAACCCCCGCGCGGCGTCCGCCCGGTTGAGGGCAGTAGAGCGCATCAAACCGAGGAGAGACGCATGAGCAACGCCGCAGCGAAGACACTGCCCTCCGTGGTGGGCAACACCGCCCGTGCGCTGCCCGCCCCTGCCGGCAAGCCCGACGCCGGACGCAAGGCCCGCACTCCGCTCTCCCTGGTGCGAAACGCTCCGGGCAAACGCCGGACGCCTTTTGTTGTCCTCTGCTTCGTGGCCATGGCGGCTGCCCTCCTGACCGTACTTGTCTTGAACATTTCAGTGTCCACTGCCCAGTACCAGTTGGTGCAGCTCAAGGCGGAGGCAGCCACGCTGAACAAGGAAAACCAGGATCTGACACAGAAGAAGCAGAACTTCGAAGCTCCCCAGAATCTGGCAGCAAAGGCTGCAGAATTGGGAATGGTTCCTTCTACCGTCAAGGGACAGATCGACCTGAATACGATGACCGTCACCGGAAAGGCAACGCCGGCAGCTAAGGGAGATGCTCCCTTGGCACAGCTTGCTCCTCCGGCCGTGGCGGGCATGCTGGATGTAGTTCCCTCGGTGACAACCAAGGAACCGCTGGAGAACCTCAAGCCGGTATCACCGGTGGCGCCGCCCACTCCGGCAGCTCCTGCCCAAACTCCGGCGTCACCGGCAGGCACGCCTCCGGTTGAACTCAATGGGGGATCCGTCCCGGCCCCCCAGCAGAAGGCACCCGGGCAGTAGTCCATCAGTCCACTGAAGCTAGGCCAGCAGCAAGGAATCAACGTGGCTCAGAACCCCGGCACATCGAAAAAAACGAAGACGCCGGCGGCAAGAAAGCGGCTCCGCGTTGGTCTTGGCATCATGCTGACCCTGCTCTTGGTTGTGGGTGGGAAGCTCTTCATGGTCCAGGGCCTGGACATGGGAGGAATGGCCGAAGCCGCACTGGCGAAACGCCTCACGCCCCAGGTCCTGCCGGCAGAACGCGGACAGATTGTGGACGCCAACGGAACTGTGTTGGCCAGCAGCGTCATCCGCTACAACCTGGTGGTCGATCAGGTATTGAACACGAACACAGCCACGTTCAAGCGATACAACGAGAAGTCTGACGAGATCGAGACTATTACCAGGGAGCAGGGCATCTCGGAGCTGGCTACGCTCCTGGGGTCCGACGTGGAGAAGATCCGCGAGGCGCTGACCGGTGACAAGAAGTACTTCGTGGTGGCCAAGGACATCAAGCCTGAACTTGAAGACCGCATCTCCAAATTGAACATCCCCGGAGTGGTCCCTGAAGGCGTCAGCAAGCGGGTGTACCCCAACGGCAGTGTTGCCGGTGGCGTGGTGGGTTTCCTTCAGGACGGGACCACCGGGCAAGCTGGCATCGAGCAAACCCAGGACGGGATTCTCCGCGGTGTTGAAGGCAAGCGGGTCTTTGAGATCGGCGCTGACGGCCTGAGGATTCCGGTGGCCACCGATGAACTGACTCCGGCCGTGGACGGCAGCGACGTCAAGCTGACCATCAACACCGATATCCAGTACTTCGCACAGCAGGCCATCCAAAGCCAAGTGGACAAGATGAACGCCGAGTGGGGGTCCATCATTGTGATGGACACCAAGACCGGCAACTTGGTGGCCCTGGCTGATACCAACGCCCCGGATCCCAATGACCCAGGAAAAGTCGATGCCAAGGATCGGGGCGTGCGTTCCGTGACGGCCGCCTACGAACCTGGGTCCGTGCAAAAGATGATCACCGCAGCGGCTGTCATCGAGGAGGGCAAGTCCTTCCCCTTGGATCACTTCACTATTCCCACGGCGTACACCATCGACGGGCAGACGTTTACGGACGCCTTTGAGCACGGCACGGAGGAACGCACCCTGGCGGGCATCCTGGGATGGTCCATGAACACCGGAACCGTCATGGCAGGCAGCAGGTTGACCAAGGAACAGCGCTACGACTGGCTGAAGAAGTTCGGCATAGGGGAGCAAACTGATATCGGGTTGCCGGCTGAGGCCACGGGCATCCTCGCCAAGCCTGAGCAATGGGACGAACGGCAGCAATACACGGTGCTGTTCGGCCAAGGCGTTTCCCAGTCCACCCTCCAGACAGTCCGGGCATTCCAGAGCATCGCCAACGACGGCGTGATGCTGCAGCCCAGGCTTATAGACAGCTACGTCACCCCCGAGGGGGAGGAGCAGAAAGTTGCGGCCAAGGATTCGCGCCAGGTGGTGTCCAAGGAGACCGCGCAGCAGGTCCGGGACATTCTGGAGAGCGCCGTGACCGAGGGCCAGATCAAGGACGCGGCCATCGACGGCTACCGGGTTGGTGCAAAGACGGGAACATCCCAGGCGCCCCGTGAAGACGGTTTGCCCGGCTTCGACGGCTACACCGCTTCGATGGTGGGCATGGCACCGATGGATGACCCCCGTTTCATCGTCGAAGTGGTCCTGCAGCGTCCCAAGGGAAACATCTACGGCGTCACCAACGGGCCGGTCTTCCGATCGGTGATGGCGCAGGTCCTGCGGACCTATAACGTGGCGCCGTCCACAGGAACTCCCGCGCGCCTGCCACAGTTCGTCAAGTAAGCTTCTTGGGCGTCTGTTTCGGCCAAATTCGATCCATCACTAACGGCCCGGGCGCCGCTGGCCCCCAGCCGGTCGTTCCACGAGCACCAACGGAGAACTACGTGTCAGAGCACAATGAGGCAGCTACCAACGTCACGACGCCGGACGCAGGCCGGTCCGGCTTCCGCCCAGGGTCTGTGGCCGCGGTGCCTTTGGCCACCATCGCGGAGGTCCTTGGCGTTGCCGCCCCTGAGGGAATCCATGACGGGGGAGTAACGGGTATCACGCTCAACTCAAGGGCCGTGGAACCCGGCGACCTCTATATGGCGTTGCCGGGAGCTTCGCGCCACGGTGCCGACTTCGTTCCCCAAGCAGTGGAAGCCGGTGCAGTTGCGGTGGTGACGGACGACGCCGGGGCACGCCAGCTTGCGCTGGCCGGCGAACAGCCCGTGCCTGTCCTCATCATTGACCAGCCGCGCACAGCGGTGGGTCCTTTGGCCGCTCTGATCTACCGAAGCCAGCCCTCCGAGGGTGGCTATCCGACGCTCTACGGCGTCACCGGAACCAACGGCAAGACAACCACCACCTACTTCATCAACTCGCTGCTGCGGGCGCTTGGCAAGAAACCGGGGCTCATCGGCACCATCGAGATCGTGGCGGGCGGCGAACCCATCCCCAGCCTGCTGACCACACCTGAGTCCACGGACGTCCACGCCCTCTTGGCGTTGATGCGGGAACGCGGCTTGGAGGCTGCGTCCATGGAAGTGTCATCCCATGCGATCTCCTTCCGACGTGTGGATGGTGTGATGTTCGACGTCGCGGGCTTTACCAACCTCACACAGGACCACCTGGACCTGCACGGAAGCATGGAAGAGTATTTCCGCACCAAGGCAGATCTTTTCACTGCAGGCAGGGCCCGGCACGCCGTTGTGACCGTGGACGACGAGTGGGGGCGGAAGCTCGCGGAGTTGGCAGATATCCCTGTCACGACGCTCTCTGCCAAGGACTCCACTGCCGGTGCTGATTGGCAGGTAGCAGCGATCACCGCCCGCGGGCTCGGCTCGGAATTCGAACTACGCCACGTCGACGGACGCGTCCTGCGCGTCCACACGGGTCTGCCTGGGGACTTCAACGTGGCCAATGCAGCACTGGCCGCCATCATGGTCCTGGCGTCCGGCGTCGATGAACGGACTCTGCAGGGTGCGTTGGATGCCCGCGACCCATTTTCCGTTGGTGTTCCCGGACGAATGCAGCTGGTGTCAACAGAACCGGCGGCCGTTGTTGATTTTGCCCACAATCCCGACGCCCTGGCGCGTGCCCTTGAGGCCGTGCGTTCGCCACAGGAGGGGTCCCGCGTCATTGTGGTCTTCGGTGCCACTGGCCAGCGCGATCAAGGCAAGCGGCCCACCATGGGCGCCATTGCCGCGCGCTTGGCTGACGTGGTGATTGTCAGCGACGACGATCCCCATGACGAAGATGCCGCCTCAATCCGCGCCGAGGTCCTGCAAGGTGCCCACGAAGCACGCGACACAGAAGGACTGTCCAGCGAGATCATTGAGTCCTACCCAAGGGACACTGCGATCCGGCTGGCCGTGGAGATGGCCTCTGTCAACGACACCATCCTGATCGCCGGACGTGGCCACGAAGTGTGGCAAGAGGTCAAGGGCGTCAACCTTGCCCTGGACGACAGGGTGGAATTGCGTGCCGCCTTGACATCCAAGGGATTCAGCGTTTCAACGGACCAGCGGATAGAGTCCTAAACCGAGATGATTGCACTTACTGCGGCGGAGATCGCCGACATCACCCATGGCCGATTGACCGGAGCTACGGACGTCGTGCCCACCTCCGTCGTCACTGATTCACGGGAGGCGGCTCCCGGTTCCCTGTACGTGGCCAAACGGGGCGAGCACGCCGACGGACACGACTTCGTTGATGCGGCGTTCGAGCGCGGCGCCGTCCTGGTCCTGGCCGAACGTGAAGTGACCGATGCCGCCGGAAGCCCTTTCCCCGCCGTCGTGGTTGATGATGCGGTTCTGGCCATGGGCGCGTTGGCAGCGGAAAGCGTCCGACGTATCCGGGCTGAACGTGCGCAGCGTGGCGCGGACTTTACCGTCATCGGCATCACGGGCTCGGCAGGCAAGACCACCACCAAGGACCTCCTCGCCGGAGTGCTTTCGGTGGCCGGCACGACGGTGGCCCCGCAGGGTTCCTACAACGGTGAGGTGGGCGTGCCGCTGACGGTTTTCGCCGCTGACGCCGATACCCGCTACCTGGTCATTGAAATGGGCGCCACGGGCCTTGGGCACATCAAGTACCTTGCGGACATGGTCAAACCTGACATCGGTGTTGTGCTGGTGGTTGGCACGGCCCACGCAGGTGAATTCGGCGGCGTCGAAAATATCGCCAAAACCAAGGGCGAGCTCGTCGAAGCCCTCGGGGAGCAGGGCACAGCCGTGATCAACCTGGACGATGGCCGTGTTGCCGCCATGCGCAGCCGGACCAAGGCCAAGGTCCTGGGCTTCACGTCGTCACCGGCGACCACCGAGGAAGTCGAAGCCCGCAACGTGGTGGTCAATGGCCAGGGATTCCCCGGGTTTGAACTCGTCTTGCCCGACGGCGGGCCTGCGGTTCCGGTGCGAAGCCGCCTGATCGGCGCCCACCACGTCACCAATCTGTTGGCCGCCGCAGCTGCCGCGTTTGCCGCAGGAATCCCGGCAGCCACTATTGCCGCCTCCCTGAGCTCACAGTCTGCGGCCAGCCGCTGGCGCATGGAGCGGACAGAGCGCGCGGACGGCGTGACCATCATCAACGATGCCTACAATGCCAATCCCGAGTCGATGCGGGCAGCGCTGCGGACCCTGGCAGACCTTGGGCAAGGCAGGAGGACCTGGGCGGTCCTTGGGGCCATGCTGGAGCTGGGGGAGGACTCCATTCGCGAGCACACCGCAGTGGGCACGCAGGTGGTCCGCTTGAACATCTCGCGGTTGGTGGTGGTGGGTCGCGAAGCACGCGCCCTCTACATCTCTGCCATCCAGGAAGGATCCTGGGGAGACGAATGTTCGTTCACCGAGACGGTGGAAGAAGCCTATGAGCTTCTTCAGAACGAGCTTGAACCCGGTGACCTGGTGCTGTTCAAATCCTCCAACGGCGTGGGGCTGCGGCATTTGGGTGATCGGATAGCATTACCTCCACGGGCCGAGCCCACCGGAGACAACGCGGCTGAAGCAGCCGCAAGCGAAGGGAACGAGCTGCTGTGATTGCACTTTTGATCGGCGCCGGCGTCGCCCTTCTGGTGGCCCTGATAGGGACACCCTTGTTCATCAAGTTCCTGGTGGCCAAGAGCTACGGGCAATTCATCCGTGACGACGGCCCGACGTCCCACCACACCAAGCGCGGAACGCCCACCATGGGCGGAACCGTGGTGGTGGCGGCCGTCCTCATCAGCTACTTCGTGACCCACCTGATCATGTGGATGATGAACCCGCGCTCACCCGGGCCCTCTGCGTCCGGGCTCCTGCTGCTCTTCCTGATGGTGGGGATGGGCTTTGTGGGCTTCCTGGATGACTACATCAAGATTTCCAACAAGCGAAGCCTGGGACTGAACGCCCGCGCCAAGCTGATCCTCCAGGCCGCCGTGGGCATCATCTTCGCTGTCCTGGTCCTGCAGTTTCCCAACGAGGACGGATTGCGCCCTGCATCCACCCAAATCTCGCTGGTGCGCGACATCCCCTGGCTGGACCTCGCCTTCGGCGGAACCGTGCTCGGCGCGATCCTCTTCATCGTATGGTCCAACCTGATCATCACAGCGGCCACCAACGGAGTGAACCTGACCGACGGCCTGGACGGGCTGGCGGCCGGCGCCTCCATCATGGTCTTCGGGGCCTATACCATCATGGGAATCTGGCAGAACAACCAAGCCTGCGGATCGCCGCGTGAAGCGGGCAGCGGCTGTTACCAGGTCCGGGACCCCATGGACCTTGCCTTGTTGGCAGCCATCCTCAGTGCAGCTCTGGTGGGCTTCCTGTGGTGGAATACGTCGCCGGCCAAGATCTTCATGGGTGACACGGGGTCCCTGGCGATCGGCGGCGCCGTTGCAGCCTTCGCCATCCTGTCCCGCACTGAACTGCTGCTGGCCTTCATCGGCGGGCTCTTTGTCCTGATCACCCTTTCGGTGATCATCCAGGTGGGCTTCTTCAAGCTCAGCGGCGGCAAACGTGTCTTCAAGATGGCGCCGCTCCAACACCACTTCGAACTGAAGGGCTGGGCGGAGGTCACTGTGGTGGTCCGTTTCTGGATCCTCGCCGGTCTCTTCGTGGCCGCCGGCCTTGGAATTTTCTACGCTGAATGGGTGGTACTGCTGTGAATGGAAGCCCGGAGACAACGCCGTCCGCTACGGACAGGCTCAACGGACTTACCAGCTGGGACGCTGACTGGAGCGGCCTGCGGGTGGTGGTAACGGGAATCGGCGTGTCCGGCTTCTCGGCAGCTGACACACTGATCGAGCTCGGAGCCAAAGTTGTGGTGGTTGACGCGGCCACCACTCCCAAGGCCAAAGCCCAGGCAGACACCCTGAAAATTGTTGGCGCGGTGGACGTTTTGCTGGGTGAAGACGCCGTCAGCGCCCTGCCGTTGATCGATGACTCTTTGCCTGAACTGGTTGTAACTTCGCCGGGATGGCGGCCCGACCAAGCGCTGCTGGCTGCCGCCAAGCGCAAGCACATCCCTGTCTGGGGAGATGTTGAACTGGCGTGGCGCCTCCGCATCCGCGAGGGACGCAAGACGGCGGATTGGCTCACCATTACCGGCACCAACGGCAAGACCACCACCGTGGGCATGACCGAGTCCATGTTGCAGGCGGCGGGGCTCAAGGCCATCGCCGTAGGCAACGTGGGAACGCCCATCCTTGACGCGCTGCGGGATCCGGTGGAGTACGACGCCTTCGCTGTTGAGCTCTCCAGCTTCCAACTCCACTGGAGCCACTCCCTTTCACCGGTGGCCAGCGTGTGCCTCAACGTCGCTGAAGACCACGTGGACTGGCACGGATCGTATGCCTCCTACCTCGCGGACAAGGCCAAGGTGTATGAGAACACCCAAAAGGCTGCCGTCTACAACGCGGAGCAAATCGAAACAGAACGCATGGTGGAAAACGCCGATGTGGTGGAAGGGTGCCGCGCCATTGGGTTCACCACCAACACGCCTGCCATCAGCATGCTGGGTGTAGTGGACGGTCTGCTGGTTGACCGTGCCTTCATTGCCGAACGCAAGGACTCGGCAGCGGAGTTGGCCGCGATGTCCGACCTCGGACCCGTGGCGCCGCGGCACATGGTAGCCAATGCCCTGGCTGCTGCTGCGTTGGTGCGCGCCTACGGGATTGAGCCGGCAGCGGTAAAACAGGGCCTGGTCAACTACCTGCCCGGCGCCCACCGGATCCAGGTGGTGGCCAAGCAGAACGAGGTTTTGTGGATCAACGACTCCAAAGCCACCAACCCCCATGCGGCGTCCGCCGCGTTGTCTTCCTTCCAAAAGGTTGTGTGGATCGCTGGAGGACTGTCCAAGGGAGTCAACTATGACGACCTCGTCAAGGAACATGCGCCCCGGTTGAAGGCGGTTGTGCTGATCGGTACCGATACGGAGGCGCTGGAAGGTTCCCTCCAACGACACGCACCGGATGTCCCCGTGATAGCGCAGGCGAAGGGCGACACTGAAAAGGTGCAGACCGTAGCCGGCAACGCCGCTTCGCCTATCTACGGCGAGGCCATCATGGCCCAGGCCGTGGCGTCGGCGGCCCAATTGGCCACGCCTGGGGACACCGTCCTGATGGCACCCGCGGCTGCATCCATGGATCAGTTCTCTTCCTACGCTCACCGCGGCGATGCTTTCGTCCAGGCAGTTCGCGAGCTTGTGGAAGGGCAGGCACCGACCACCGAGGAGTAACAATGGTCAGCACGCCCACCCGCACCCGCGGCAAGAACCCACGGGACGGGAAACCCAAGGCTCCGGCCACGCCGGGTAAGAAGCCTTCCGGGCTCCGCGGACACCTGCGCAACTTTTGGGAAAGCCTTGAAGGCAAGGACAAGACGCCCAACAGTTCCACGTACTACCTCATCCTGGGCTGTGCCCTGGCGCTCACTGCCATCGGAATCATGATGGTGTTGTCCGCTTCAAGTGTCGAGGCGATTTCCGAAGGGAAATCGCCCTACGCGGATGCCTTGAAGCAGGCCGGTTTCGGCGTGGTCGGTCTGATGGGGATGTATGTCATTTCGCGGACCAACGTGAACTGGATGAAGAGGCTGTCCTGGTGGGCCCTCGGTGCGGTGGTGGTGCTCCTGGTCCTGGTGCAGGTGATGGGCAACACCGTCAACGGCAACAAGAACTGGATCGACCTGGGCGGGATAACCCTCCAACCTTCCGAAATGGCAAAGCTGATCCTCTGTATCTGGATCGCTGCTGTCCTTGCGCGCAAGCAGAAATTCCTCCACCGCTGGTGGCATGTCATCATTCCCGTGGTACCCGGAGCCGGACTGGTCATCGCCTTGGTGATGCTGGGCAACGACCTCGGGACGGTCATAGTCATCGCAGCCATCACGGCTGCGGGACTCTACTTTGCGGGCGTGCCCGGCCGGATGCTCGCCATCGCCGGCATCATTGGAGCTGTGGGTGCCGTGCTGGGGACCGTCAGCAGTACCAACAGGATCTGCCGCATCACCTCCTGGCTCGGAACGGCGTCCCAAACGTGTACTGACCAATTCGATTTCGATTTCCAGTCAACCAACGGCATGTACGGGCTGGCACAGGGTAGCTGGACCGGTTTGGGCCTTGGGCAAAGCCGTCAGAAGTACAACTGGCTCCCCGAGGCCCACAACGACTTCATCTTTGCCATCATCGGGGAGGAACTTGGCCTGGTGGGGACCCTGGTGGTCCTGATACTTTTTGCCATTCTGGGCATCGCCATTTTCCGGGTGGTGGTCCGGCAAACCGACCCGTTCCAGCGCACGCTTGCCGGTGGGATCATGGTTTGGCTGCTGGGCCAGGCAAGCATGAATATGGCGGTCGTAACACAGCTCCTCCCCGTGGTGGGTGTACCGCTTCCCTTCATCTCTTACGGTGGTTCAGCACTGATCATGTCGCTCTGCGGTATCGGCGTAGTCTTGTCTTTGGCCAGAGGCCAGTTGCCGCCGCAGCAACGTCCTCGTTTCCTGCCCCGCCGTTCTCCAAAAACCGCACGAAAGCGTACCTAGTACTTCATGACTCCTGACTCCCGCAACGCGTCCAAGCCTTTGTCCGTCGTCCTTGCAGGCGGCGGTACTGCCGGGCACGTGAGCCCGCTGCTGGCCATCGCCGATGCCATCAAGGACAAGCGCCCGGATGCTTCCATCCTGGCTGTCGGCACGCCGTCGGGCATGGAAACGCGGCTCATCCCGGCGGCCGGCTACGAACTGGCCACCATTGACCGGGTCCCGTTCCCGCGCCGGCCCTCTCTTGACCTGATCAAGCTTCCGGGCCGGTTGCTGGCCGCGGTCTCCCAGGCCGGCCGGATCCTGAAGGATGCCAACGCCGACGTCCTGGTGGGCGTAGGCGGCTACGTCTGCACTCCGATGTACCTTGCCGCCCGTAAACTCCGCATCCCCGTGGTGATCCACGAGGCCAACATGAAGGCCGGTTTGGCCAACCGGGTGGGAGCCCGATTCAGCAATCACGTCGCAGTGGCCTTCTCCGGCACCCGGTTGCGGGGCGCCCGTCATGTGGGCATGCCCATGCGGCGCGCCATTTCCGGTCTGCGCCGGGCAACGGCGGCACCTGCAGCAAAGGAAGCCTTGGGCTTTGACCCGAACCGTCCCGCGTTGATCGTCACCGGCGGGTCCTCAGGAGCCCTCAGCATCAACCGTTCCATCGCAGCGGCTTTGCCGGCCCTGGCGGCCGCCGGTATCCAGACCCTGCACATCACCGGTAACGGCAAAGCAGTCCTGAACGACGACGGCGGCCTGCTCGCTGCCGAGGGGTATCGCCAGGTTGAATATGTGGACGGGATGGAAAACGTCTACGCAGCGGCGGATGTCCTTCTTGCCCGCGCCGGCGCCGGAACTGTCAGCGAAGTGGCCGCCGTCGGAGTCCCCGCTGTGTTCGTGCCCCTGCCCATCGGCAATGGGGAACAGGCACTGAATGCTGCCCCGTTGGTGGATGCAGGCGGGGCACTCCTGGTTGCCGACAAAGACCTCAGCCCGGAATGGCTCGAGAGAGAACTCATTCCGCTGCTCTCGGACCACAGCCGGCTCGTCGACATGGAGCGCAAATCCGAAGCACTTGGTATAAGAAACGCCGATCAGCGCATGGCTGATCTAGTCCTGGAAGCGGTATCCGCATGACCACCAGCATCGCCCCCCTCGAGTCCTTGGGCCGTGTCCACTTCATTGGCATCGGCGGCGTGGGAATGTCCGCCGTCGCACGCATTATGGTGGCCCGCGGTGTCCCCGTCAGTGGTACCGATGCCAAGGACCTTCCAGTCATGCACGACCTCGCTTCGGCTGGGGCGCGCATCGCGGTGGGATACCACCAAGGCAACCTGGAAGACGCCCAGACGATCGTGGCGGGCTCGGCCATCCGCGCCGACAATCCGGAACTCGCCGCAGCGCGGGCCGCCGGGTTGCCGGTGTTGCACCGTTCCGAAGCTTTGGCAGCCACCATGGCCGGTCACCGTGTTGTGACAGTGGCGGGTACGCACGGCAAGTCCACCACTACCTCCATGATTGCCGTCCTGCTCAAGGAAGCCGGCGTTGACCCTTCCTTTGCCATTGGGGCCAACGTCCCGGCATTGGGAGTGAACGCAGCCCACGGGACTTCGGACATCTTTGTTGCCGAGGCGGACGAGTCCGATGGTTCCTTCCTCAACTACCGGCCGCTGATCGCCGTAGTAACCAACGTCGAAGCAGACCACCTGGACCACTACGGAACACCGGAAGCGGTCTTCGCCTCCTTTGACAACTTCGCGGCGCTCCTGCCGGCTGACGGCGTTCTCCTGGCCTGCGCCGACGACGCCGGCGCCAGGGCACTGGCCGAGCGCACAGCATCCCAGGGGACCACGCGGGTACTGACGTACGGGACTTCGGACGACGCCGGCATCCGGCTTTTCGACGGCGGTCCGGGCGACGTATCGGTGGCTGTCGGGGACAAGGTCCACAGGGTCGAGTTGCAGGTTCCGGGCCGTCACAACGCCCTGAACGCGGCAGCCGCGTTCGCGGTCGCCGTCGAACTTGGTGTGGAACCGGAAGCCGCCGCCGCAGCGCTGGGCCACTTCTCCGGAGCCTCGCGGAGGTTTGAGCTGAAAGGCCAGGGGAGGGGAGTGCGGGTCTACGACGATTACGCCCACCACCCCACGGAGGTTCTCGCAGCCTTGTCGGCAGCCCGTTCGGTAGCAGGCGGCAACAAAGTCCACGTCCTCTTCCAGCCGCATCTGTTTTCCCGTACGCGTGAATTTGCCAAGGAATTCGCCGAAGCATTGGACGCAGCGGATACTGCCTTGATCCTGGATATCTACGCTGCCCGCGAGGATCCTGTTCCCGGCGTTACCAGTGCCTTGATCGCCGATCAGCTGGCCACAGGACGGCTGGTGGCGGCCGGCGAAGCAGTGGACGCCCTGACGGCGGTCGCCCACGACGGCGACGTCGTCCTGACCGTGGGTGCTGGTGACGTCACTGCCTATGGGCCAGTGATCGTGGAGGCGTTGGGTGGCTAGCACCCGCAAGCCGACGTACAGGTCTGGAACGGAACCCCGGTCGGGTGCCTCGCGGCCGGGCAGCGGATCCGACCGCGTCATCAGCGCGCAACGCTCCATTGAGCCGGAGGGTAATTCCGTCGCGGCCCCGCCGCCAGCGGCCACCGGCGCATCCGCCACCGGCAAATCGGCCGCCTCCACCGCGTCCTCGGACAACGTCATTGTCTTTCCGGAGCCGAAGCGGCGGCGCCAACGGAGGCTGGTGATGTGGACGCTGTCCATCGTGGCAGCCGTGGTGGCGGCGCTGATCGCAGGAGCGGTCTTCTCGCCGGCGCTGGCGGTCAGGACCATCACGGTGGACGGCACCACGCTGCTGACGCCGGAGGACGTGCAGAAAGCTCTTTCGGGCCTCGAAGGCAAACCGCTGCCCCAGGTGGGTGAACAAGAGATCAACGAGCTCTTGAAGCCACTGGTGCAGGTTCGCTCGGCCACGATGGAGGCGCGGCCGCCGTCGGAGTTGCTGGTGCATGTCAACGAGCGCGTTCCGGTGGCCTTGCTGAAGCAGGGAGACTCCTACGTGATGGTTGATGTGGACGGAGTGCAGCTCGGGGCTACCAAGGACCAGTCAGCGGTGGCGCTGCCTTTGATCGATGCCGGAGCCGGAGCCACCAACACGGAGTTGTTCAAGGCCATTGCGGCCGTCCTGGACACCCTGCCGGCCGATGTCCGAGCCAAAATGTCCACGGCCTCTGCCGCCTCCCCGGACGCCGTGGAGCTGAAGTTGGTGGACGGAAAGACGGTAGTGTGGGGCAATGCCGAGGACAGGGAACTGAAGGCGAAGGCACTTGAAGCGCTGCTGAAGATGCCTGCGGACCCAAAGGTTAAAGTGAGCGTCTACGACGTCAGCGTTCCGCGGCATCCATTCACAAAATAAGCAGCTTTGAGGACGTAACCTGCGGCCGGCGGTGACCTTATTTCGCGGCAATCACACGACACGCGCAAGCGGAGATTGCATGTGCGAAGCATAGGAAATACCGTCGCAGTAGAGTTACTTGACATAACTATAACCTTCAACTAGAGGGTTAAGGTCCAAGGATTCACGTTGGACTCGATCAGTTTCGCTATAGGACACAAGCAAGGGGCACGAAACGTGGCAGCACCGCAGAATTACTTGGCCGTCATCAAGGTCGTCGGCATCGGCGGCGGTGGCGTGAACGCAGTCAACCGCATGATCGAGGTGGGCCTCCGGGGCGTTGAGTTCATCGCAATCAACACTGACGCGCAGGCGCTGCTCATGAGCGACGCCGACGTCAAGCTTGACGTCGGACGTGAACTCACGCGTGGCCTTGGCGCCGGCGCGAACCCCGAGGTGGGCAAGCAGGCCGCCGAGGACCACGCCGACGAGATCGAAGAAGTTCTCCGCGGTGCTGACATGGTCTTCGTGACCGCCGGTGAAGGTGGTGGCACCGGTACCGGTGGCGCCCCCGTGGTGGCGCGCATCGCCCGCTCGTTGGGCGCGCTGACCATCGGTGTAGTGACGCGTCCGTTCACCTTCGAAGGCCGCCGTCGTGCAGGGTCGGCCGAGGCCGGCATCGACGCCCTGCGTGACGAAGTGGACACCTTGATTGTCATCCCCAACGACCGCCTCCTGTCCATCAGTGATCGCAACGTCTCCGTCCTGGACGCCTTCCGTTCCGCGGACCAGGTGCTCCTCTCCGGTGTCCAGGGCATCACGGACCTCATCACCACCCCCGGCCTGATCAACCTCGACTTTGCCGACGTCAAGTCCGTCATGCAGGGCGCGGGCTCGGCCCTGATGGGTATTGGATCCGCCCGCGGCGAAGACCGCGCGGTCAAGGCTGCCGAGCTGGCCATTGCTTCGCCGCTCCTGGAAGCTTCCATCGACGGCGCCCACGGCGTCCTGCTCTCCATTCAGGGTGGATCGGACCTTGGCCTCTTCGAAATCAACGAGGCCGCCCGTTTGGTTCAGGAAGTGGCACACCCCGAAGCCAACATCATCTTCGGCGCAGTCATTGACGACGCCTTGGGCGATGAAGCACGCGTGACCGTCATTGCGGCGGGTTTCGATGACGTGAAGGCGACCTCGCCTTCCATGGACCAGTCGCGTCCGGCGCAGAACCCCGTCCCCTCGGATCGTCCCGCTGCGCCGAGCAGCGCGCCGTCGAGCGCCGCTGCGCCGCAGCACGCAACGGCCGGAATCGGTGCCGCAGGCTTGAGCAACTGGGGCCAGCAGCGTCCGTCGGCACTCCCTGCCGACTCCGGCTTCGACGTCGATCTCCCGGCGGTAGTGGAGCCCGATCTTTCGGGCAGCCGTTCCGACGACCTCGACGTCCCCGACTTCCTGAAGTAAACCGCGTTCGGAGACTCATTCCTGGTGTTCTGGTGGCGCAATGAAGTTCGGCCCGGCGTCTCTGTAGCCTTCACGGATACAGGCGCCGGGAACCTGGCTCTCCACGTGGGAGACAACCCCGCCGAGGTCCTGGCGCGTCGCGTTCGAGTTGAACAGGCCGCCGGATTGGAAGGCGGCAAATTCCAGTACATGAACCAGGTTCATGGCAACACCGTGGAGTTCATTGACATCCACAGGGCAGGGCCCACCGCCGACGCCATGGTTTCAGCGGTTACCGTTTCCAACACTGCTGCACAGCCATTGGCTGTCATGGTGGCTGACTGTGTGCCCGTGGTTTTCGTTGGGAACGGTGCCGATAACGAACCCGTGATCGCTGTGGCGCACGCTGGCCGGCCCGGTGTGGCTTCCGCCGTGGTACCCGCAACCGTTGAAGAAATGCGCAAGCACGGCGCAGTGGACATCCGTGCTTGGCTGGGCCCGTCCATCTGCGGTTCTTGTTACGAGGTTCCCGCGGAATTGCGCGATGAAGTCGCCGCCCTCGTTCCTGCTACCTGGTCAGCCACCACCTGGGGTACGCCCTCCCTGGACCTTCCCGCCGGCGTCAGGGCCCAGCTGGAAGCCATGGATGTCACCGTGGAGTACTCGGGGGAGTGCACGCTGGAGCACAATTCACTTTTCTCATACCGCCGGGACTCCCGGACGGGTCGATTTGCAGGTTTGGTGTGGACGCATGATTAGCCTTGGTCGCGACGACGAAAAGCGCGATGGCCTGACGGGCGATGCCCGGACCGCCGAACTCTCCCACCGGCTTGACGCGGTAAGGCGCCGGATTGAAGCCGCTGTCGCTGCTGCCGGACGGACTGACCCGCCACGGCTGATCGTGGTGACCAAGTTCCATCCCGCAGACGATGTACGCCGGCTGGCGGCACTGGGAGTGACCGATGTTGGAGAGAGCCGCGATCAGGAAGCGGCCGCCAAAAGCGCCGGTCTTCCCGACGTAGGCGTCCGATGGCATTTCATTGGGCAACTCCAAAGCAACAAGGCCAAGTCCGTCGTCAAATATGCTGCGTCGGTTCAGTCGATCGACAGGCTTCAGGTTGTCGACGCCCTGGCCAAGGCCGTCGCGAGGGAGCAGGATGCTACCGGGCGCAGCGACCTCGACTGTTTCATCCAGGTTGGTTTGGATGACGACGCCGGTGCCCACCGTGGAGGCGCAAGCCCCTCGGACATCGGGGTGCTGGCCGACAGGATCGAATCGGCTCCCGGCCTGCAGTTGTCCGGGCTCATGGCAGTAGCGCCGTTGGGAGCGGATCCGGAGGCGGCATTCGAGAAACTTGCCGGTATTTCGGAGGCCCTCCGGGCGACTTATCCAGCTGCCACACGGATATCGGCGGGGATGAGCCAGGACCTCGAAGCGGCAGTGAAATTCGGGGCGACACACCTGAGAATAGGCTCCGATATTCTCGGTTCCCGTCCAGCCGTGGGGTAGCGTCAAAGTATTGGAATGACGGGCCGGGGTTCCAATATGTCACGTCATGGCGGCCCGCCTACTGCAGAAACGATAGGAGTGCACCATGGCTGGCGCTCTGCGCAAGACAATGATCTATCTTGGGCTCGCCGACGGCGATGAACACTACGAATCTGAGCAGGCCGTCGCCTCGCACCACGACGAAGAACGCCCCCAGGCACAGGAACGGGAAGAGCGCAGGGCGCCTGCTCCCGTCCGGGAAGTTGTCCGTGAAATGCCCACTGTTGATGCTGAAGAGGAATACCGCGCACCCGTGACACCCATCAAGCGTGCGGCCTCCAGCCGCGAAGATGCCTCTGGCCTGAGGCAGATCACCACCGTTCACCCCCGTTCCTACAATGACGCCAAGACCATCGGTGAGAGCTTCAGGGATGGCATTCCCGTCATTATGAACGTCACCGACATGGGTGAAGCCGATGCCAAGCGCCTCGTGGACTTCTCCGCCGGCCTGGTGTTCGGCCTCCACGGCAGTATCGAGAGGGTGACCAACAAGGTCTTCCTGTTGTCGCCGTCGTATGTTGAAGTCATCGGAGATGACAAAAAGGCCAGCGAAACCCAAGCCAGCTTCTTCAACCAGAGCTGACATCGATCTTTTGCGGATGCCAGGCGGGTCAACCTGCCTGGCATCTGTGTTGCAATAGTAGGGACCGATCTGCATTCCGGAACAAGTGGGAGATCTGAGCTAACTCGTGGGCATTGTTTTCGGCCTTATCTATATTGTGTTGTTGCTGTTCTTCATTGCCCTGATCATCCGGCTCATCTTCGAATGGGTCCAGATGTTTGCCCGCCAGTGGCGGCCACGGGGTGTGGCGTTGGTTACAGCGCATGTGGTCTACTCCGTGACGGATCCTCCGCTCGGGAGGCTCCGGAGGCTGATACCGCCACTTCAGTTGGGCGGAATCTCCTTGGATTTGGGCTTCCTGATCCTGATTATTGCCGTCAGTATTGCTATGGCGGTAACCAGCAGCCTGGCGTAGCTGCTCCGCGGAACCCGGACCACCGATGGTCCAAAGGCCGCAAATTCGCCAATTCAACACGATGGTGTTGAATTGGAGGAACCAGATGATATTTAGGTACCGTAGTTTTGAACGGCCGGAAGGCCTACTGACTAACTAGACCAACGAGGTGACCAGATGGCTTTGACGCCAGAAGACGTTGTCAACAAGCGCTTTCAGCCGACCAAGTTCCGCGAAGGCTACGACCAGGACGAGGTAGATGACTTCCTCGACGAGATCGTGGTGGAACTTCGCCGCTTGAACCAGGAAAATGACGAACTTCGCAAGAAGCTCGGCGAAGCCGGTTCGGCAGTGCCTGCTGCAGCTGCTGCGGCGCCGGTGGTTGAGAAGGTTCCGGCCCCCGTCAAGGTCGACAAGGAAGCTGAAGCCAAGGCAGAAGCCGAAGCCAAGGCTGCTGAAGCTGCCAAGAAGAAGGAAGCCGAGCAGGCTGCGGCCGCCGCCGCCGCTGCCAAGGCTCCCGCTGCGAACAACAGCGTCACGCCCTCCGCTGAATCTGCTGCCGGTCTGCTTGCCATGGCCCAGCAGATGCACGACAAGCACGTCTCCGACGGTGCGCAGCAGAAGGAAAAGATCATTGCCGAGGCTCAGATCGAGGCTTCCAGCCTCGTCAACGACGCCCAGGAGAAGTCCCGCAAGATCCTCGGTGCCCTGGAGCAGCAGCGCTCCGTCCTTGAGCGCAAGGTTGAGCAGCTCCGTGGCTTCGAGCGCGACTACCGTTCACGCCTGAAGGCCTACATCGAAGGCCAGCTGCGCGATCTGGACGCCCGTGGTTCCGTTGCCGCCCCCGAGGTCGGCGAAGCAACCGCAGACGTTTAGCAAGTATTCTGAAAGCCGGTGGCTGAGGACTCCTCGGCCACCGGCTTTTGCTGTTAAAGCCCATGGCAGTACCCGCTACGCTTCCCGAATGAAAGCACTATGACCGATTTCACCGATGACGCCCCGCAGCCGGCGCCCGCCGCCCGCCGCAAGTGGCGCCCGGCCATGCTCTGGCTGTTTGCCGGCTTCGCCGTGTTTGCCTACACCTTTGACCAGCTCACCAAGCTTTGGGTGACCAGCACCATGACGGAGGGCGAGCGGATCCCCGTCCTTCCCCCGTTGCTGCACTGGTACTACATCCGGAATTCGGGTGCTGCATTCTCCATCGGCGAGAATGTCACGTGGATCTTCACGATTGTCATGGCTGTTGTTTCCGTGGCGATTCTCTTTCAGTTGCGAAAGTTGGGCTCGGCCTGGTGGGCGTTGTCGTTGGGCCTGCTGCTCGGGGGAGCGTTGGGCAACCTCACAGACCGCTTGTTCCGGGAACCGTCGTTTGCGATGGGACATGTGGTGGATTTCATCCAGCTTCCCAACTTCGCCATTTTCAATATTGCAGACTCAGCCGTGGTGTCCGGCGTTGTCATCATCTGCCTTTTGACGCTTCGCGGCATTGGGATGGATGGGACGCGCCAGACGTCCTCTCCCAAACCTGCCAACGGGTCAAAGGACGCCAATGATGCCAAGCCGGCCGGCGGTTCCACCGGGGAGCCTGCCGGTGAGTAGCCCTCTGGTAGTGCCCGAAGAACTGGCGGGGGTCCGGGCGGATGCAGGCCTGGCCCAACTGCTTGACATCTCGCGGTCGGCGGCGGCGCTGCTGATCGCCGAAGGCAATGTGACTGTAGGCGGCGTTGCGGTCGGCAAGTCGGCTAAGCTCGCCGCCGGCTCGGTGCTGGATGTCACCGTCCCTGATCGTAGGGACCCCTTGGAAGTGGTGGAGGAAGTTGTGGAAGGCCTGAAAATCCTGTTGGACGACGACGAATTCGTTGTCATCGACAAACCGGTGGGGGTCGCGGCCCATCCCTCACCTGGCTGGGTGGGACCTACGGTGGTGGGCGGCCTTGCTGGTGCCGGGTACAGGATCTCTACATCCGGCGCACCTGAGCGCGCCGGGATCGTCCACCGGCTCGACGTCGGGACATCGGGTGTCATGGTGGTGGCCAAGACCGAGCATGCTTACACCGTGCTGAAACGCGCTTTCAAGGAGCGCACGGTGGAGAAGGTCTACCACGCAGTGGTCCAAGGCCTGCCTGATCCCTTGGAGGGCACCATTGACGCGCCGATCGGGCGCCACCCAGGTCACGACTGGCGGTTCGCGGTGATCGAGGACGGCCGGCCATCAGTGACCCACTATGAGGTATTGGAAGCATTCGGCAAGGCAACCCTGGTGGAAGTACACCTGGAGACCGGCCGGACGCACCAGATCCGCGTCCACTTCTCGGCCTTGCGTCACCCGTGTGCCGGAGATCTCACGTACGGCGCGGACCCCCGTCTGGCAGCGACCCTGGGATTGACCCGGCAGTGGCTGCACGCTCGCCAGCTTGGATTCACGCACCCCGGCAGCGGTGAATGGGTGGAAGTGAGCAGCGAATATCCAGCGGACCTTCAGTACGCCCTGGATCTCCTCGCCACAGGCGCAGCCTAAGGAACCTCCGCCAGGGCCCGGGCCCCGCTGACCGACGGTAGACTGTCGTGGTGACTTCCAGCAATGATTCGTTCGTCCACCTGCACACCCATACCGAGTACTCCATGCTGGATGGAGCGGCCCGTCTGGGTGAGCTGTTCGATGAAACCGAACGTCTCGGGATGCCGGCCCTGGCCACCACGGACCACGGCTACCTGTTCGGTGCGTTCGACTTCTGGCGCAAAGCCACCGACAAGGGCATCAAGCCGATCATCGGCGTCGAAGCCTATGTCACCCCCGGAACCGCCCGCGGCGACAAAGAGCGTGTTCGCTGGGGCGACGAGAGCCAGCGCAAGGACGATGTGTCCGGTGGTGGCTCGTATACCCACATGACGCTCCTCAGTTACAACAATGTGGGTATGAGAAACCTGTTCCGGGCCTCGTCCATTGCTTCCCTCGACTCCGTTTTTGGTAAGTGGCCCAGGCTGGACCGGGAACTGCTCAACACGTACTCCGAAGGTTTGATCGCCACCACGGGCTGCCCTTCCGGGGAAGTGCAGACCAAGCTGAGGCTTGGCCTTTACCGCGAGGCCGTTGAAGCCGCAGCGGAGTTCCGCGACATCTTCGGGGCAGAGAACTACTTCTGTGAACTGATGGACCACGGCCTGGACATTGAACGTCGCGTGACCGGCGACCTCCTGCGCCTGGCCAAGGAGCTCAACCTCCCGCTGGTGGCTACCAACGATCTCCACTACACGCACGAGCACGATGCCAAAGCCCACGAGGCCCTGCTGGCAATCCAGTCCGGTTCCACGCTCCTGGAGCCCACGTATGACAACGGCGGCTCCCGCTTCGCTTTCTCGGGCAGCGGCTACTACCTGAAGTCTCCGCAGGAAATGCGGGAACTGTTCCGCGACCACCCCGAGGCGTGCGACAACACGCTGCTCATCGCCGAGCGCTGCGAAGTTTCCTTCAATACAGGCGCCAACTACATGCCCCGTTTCCCTTGCCCGCCCGGGGAAGACGAGACCTCCTGGCTGGTCAAGGAAGTAGACACCGGCCTCAAATACCGCTACCCCCAAGGCATTCCGGACAAGGTCCGCAAGCAAGCGGACTACGAGCTCGGCGTCATCACGTCCATGGGCTTCCCGGGCTACTTCCTGGTGGTGGCCGACTTCATCAACTGGGCCAAGAACAATGGCATCCGTGTGGGTCCCGGCCGTGGTTCCGGTGCAGGTTCCATGGTGGCCTACGCCATGCGCATCACCGACCTCGACCCCCTGCAGCACGGCCTGATCTTTGAGCGCTTCCTCAACCCGGACCGCGTTTCCATGCCCGACTTCGACGTCGACTTCGATGATCGGCGCCGCTCCGAAGTGATTGACTACGTCACCAAGAAGTACGGTGACGAGCGCGTGGCGATGATCGTCACGTACGGCACCATCAAGACCAAGCAGGCGCTGAAGGACTCCTCCCGCGTTCTGGGTTACCCGTTCAGCATGGGCGAAACCTTGACCAAGGCGCTTCCGCCGGCCGTCATGGCCAAGGACATTCCACTCGCGGACATCCAGAACCCGGAGTCCAAGCGCTACAGCGAAGCAGGCGATTTCCGCCAGCTGATTGCTACCGATCCCGAAGCCGCCAAGGTCTTCGAGACGGCCTTGGGCATCGAGGGCCTGAAGCGCCAGTGGGGTGTCCACGCTGCTGGTGTCATCATGTCCTCGGACCCCATCATCGATGTCATTCCCATCATGCGCCGTTTCCAGGACGGCCAGGTCATCACCCAGTTCGACTACCCGACGTCCGAAGGCCTCGGCCTGATCAAGATGGACTTTTTGGGCCTCCGAAACCTGACGATCATTTCGGACGCCCTGGAAAATATCAAGATGAACCGTGGCATCGACCTGGACCTGGAAAACCTCGAACTCGACGACGCCGCTTCCTATGAACTCCTTGCCCGCGGTGACACCCTGGGCGTTTTCCAGCTTGACGGCGGACCCATGCGGTCCTTGCTCAAGCTGATGAAGCCTGACAACTTTGAAGACATCTCCGCTGTCCTGGCGCTGTACCGCCCGGGTCCCATGGGCGCCAACGCCCACACGGACTATGCATTGCGCAAAAACGGGATCCAAGAGGTTATTCCCATCCACCCGGAGCTGGAAGAACCACTCAAGGAAATCCTCGGCGGCACCTTCGGCCTGATCGTGTATCAGGAGCAGGTTATGGCTGTGGCACAGAAGCTGGCAGGGTACTCACTGGGCCAAGCTGACATTCTTCGCCGTGCCATGGGTAAGAAGAAGAAGTCCGAACTGGACAAGCAGTTTGCCGGCTTCTCCCAAGGCATGCAGGACAACGGCTACTCCATGGCTGCCGTGAAGACCTTGTGGGACATTCTGCTTCCGTTCTCCGACTACGCGTTCAACAAGGCCCACTCGGCTGCGTACGGCGTGATCTCCTACTGGACGGCCTACTTGAAGGCGCACTACGCGCCGGAATACATGGCTGCACTGCTGACCTCGGTGGGCGATGACAAGGACAAGTCGGCCATCTACCTCAATGAGTGCCGGCGCATGGGCATCACGGTCCTGCCGCCGGATGTCAACGAATCCTCGCTGAACTTCACGCCTGTGGGTACGGATATCCGTTTCGGCATGGGTGCCATCCGGAACGTCGGTGTCAACGTGGTGGACGCCATGGTCTCAACGCGCGCCACAGAGGGCAACTACACCTCGTTCAAGGATTTTCTCTTGAAGGTTCCGGCTGTGGTGTGCAACAAGCGCACCATCGAATCGCTGATCAAGGCCGGCGCTTTCGATTCGCTGGGCCATCACCGCCGGGCCCTGGCCATGATCCACGAAGAAGCCATCGACTCCGTGATCACCCTCAAACGCAACGAGGCAATTGGCCAGTTCGACCTCTTCGCAGGCTTCGAGGACCAGGAGCCCGAAGCGTCGCTCACCACGGAAATCCCGGACCTGCCTGAGTGGGAGAAAAAGGACAAGTTGTCCTTCGAACGGGACATGCTGGGACTCTACGTTTCGGATCATCCCCTGCAGGGGCTTGAGGGCGTTCTCAGCCAGCACGCGGAACAGTCCATTACCTCGATCATCGGCGAGGATGGACCGCACGACGGCGCGATTGTCACCATCGCGGGCATGATCACCTCGTTGAGCCGCAGGATCGCCAAGGCCAGCGGCAACGCTTACGCCCGGGCGGAAATCGAAGACCTCGGCGCTTCCATGGAGGTCATGTTCTTCGGGCAGGTCTATGGTCCCATCGCCTCCGTCCTGGCGGAGGACCTCATTGTGGTGGTCAAGGGCAGGCTCCAGCGCCGGGACGATGGCGCAGTGACGTTGAACTGCATGGAGCTCTCAGTGCCGGACCTCAGCGAAAGCGTCAATGGTCCCGTGGTGATCACCATTCCCACGTTCAAGGCCACCGAAGCTGTAGTTACGGACCTGCGTGATGTGCTGCGCACTCACCGCGGGAACTCCGAAGTCCGGCTCAAGCTGATGGGCGA
Source organism: Paenarthrobacter sp. NPDC091669 (assembly GCF_044756725.1). Taxonomy (NCBI): domain Bacteria; kingdom Bacillati; phylum Actinomycetota; class Actinomycetes; order Micrococcales; family Micrococcaceae; genus Paenarthrobacter; species Paenarthrobacter sp. NPDC091669. Next base: position 424,481 of record NZ_JBIVTK010000003.1, on the reverse strand, counting down.
TACCAAAGTGGAGGTCATGGGGCTGCCCGTGCATATGCGGGTCAACCCCAGCCCGTCCCTTTTCGGTGACTTGAAGGTCCTGCTGGGCCCGGCCTGCCTGGATAACTAGCGGCTAAAAGCCGCCAGGCCGGATTCCGCCCGGTCAGATTTCGTAGTCGAGCGGCGCCGGCTTGCTGTAACCGCCGCTGTGGTAAAGCAGGGGAGTGCCGTCGTCGCCTACTTGGCCATCGATGACCTCCACAACTACCACTGCGTTGTTCTCGAACGAGAGCCGCATCTGGATCTTGCCCACCAGCCAGCCACTGACATCCTTCAGGATCGGCACCTCGTGGGGTCCAGGTTCCCAATGGTCGCCTTCGAACCGGTCACGAGTCCGTGCGAAACGGTTGGCGAGGGCCTGGTTCTCAAGCCCCAGCATGTGGACGCCGATGTATTCGGCATTGGCTACGGCCGGCCACGAACTGGAGCTCCGGGCCATGTTGAAGGTGAACCGGGGTGGCTCGGCCGACAGCGACGCCACAGAGGTGGCGGTGAAGCCGAAGGGCTTTCCGTTCAGGTTCGCCGTAATGATGGCAACCCCGGCGGCATGCCTGCGGAACATCTCCCGGAAAGTCTGGTCAAAGCCGGATGGTTCGCTTGTCACGTTGGTGAATCTCCTGGACTGGGGGCTGAGTCTCCCTTCAGCGTATTCCTCCGGTAGAGCCGGGTCCTCATTTTGTTGAGCATGCATGAACCTTTGTTAATGTGAGGGGTATGACCGAGCCAACCGTGCACGTACCTGCTGTTGCCGAACCGGCTCCGGCCGCTCCTTCCCGCAGTTTCAAAGAGGCTCTCTGGCTTGTCCTTCCGCCGGCCGCCGGCGTCCTTCTTGGTGTGCTCTGGTGGCTGCTTGCTCCGGGTGGGCTCAATCTGGTCTCCGGCAACCCCGCGCTTGCCGACGCAGCGAATCCCGGGTCCTGGCTTCCACGCGACCTGGTCCTGGCGGGTTTGGTACTCGTGGCGGGGTGTTTCACAGGTGTCATGCTGGACGGGAAACTGCAGGGCCACAACGTGGGGCGACGATTGACATTCGCACTTGTTGGCGGCGCCCTGGGTGGCATCGTGGCGTGGTTGGTTGGCTTGCTGACCGCACAGCTGTTTGGTCCGGCCCCCAACCCCGCCCTTGGCCCGGGGTATGGATTCACGCTCCGTTCCTTCGCTGTGCTGGTGCTGTGGCCGGCCGCGACGGCGTTCATCACGTTCGTCCTGGCGCTGTTCGGAGTTCTTTCCAAGAAGCCCGTAAAATAGCCAAGTGACCACTTCTTCGGATACTTCCGCCCGCGCTGCTGCTTCCCTTGATTTCCGGAGCATCGATTTCCGGGGCCGCCACCTTTCCTTGGCTGAGCTGCGTGCCGCAGTCCCCAGGGCGCGCCATCAGACCATGGCCGACGCCGAGCAGAAGGTCCAGGACATCATTTCAGCTGTCCGCGGCCGTGGCTTTGCAGCCCTCGCTGAGCTGGCCAGGACGTTCGACGGCGTGGAACAGTCCCACCCGCGGGTTCCGGCTGAGGCGCTGACCCAGGCGTTGGCCGGGTTGGATCCCGATGTCCGCGCTGCTTTGGAAGAGTCCATCAGCCGCGCCAGGCAGTTTGCAGAGCAGCAGCGTCCCGCCAATGTGGACGTTGCCTTAGCCGATGGCGCCGTCGTCAGCCAGAACTGGATTCCGGTGGGCCGCGTTGGGCTGTATGTGCCCGGCGGGCTCGCTCCGTTGGCCTCTTCAGTGATCATGAACGTGGTGCCGGCAGTTGCGGCCGGGGTTGAGTCGATTGCGCTGGCTTCACCGCCCCAGAAAGACTTCGACGGTCTTCCGCACCCCACCATCCTGGCTGCGGCCAAGCTGCTGGGCATTGATGAGGTCTATGCGATCGGCGGTGCACAGGCGATTGTTTCCTTCGCCTACGGGATCCCGGGATCCGCTGACGAGTTGCCCATTGAACCCGTGGATGTGGTGACCGGCCCGGGAAACATCTTCGTGGCTACGGCCAAGAGGCTCGTCAAGGGTGTAGTGGGCATCGACTCCGAGGCCGGCACCACCGAGATTGCCATTCTTGCTGATTCCACTGCACAGGCCCCCCTTGTGGCCGCCGACCTCATCAGCCAGGCAGAGCACGATCCCAAAGCAGCTTCGGTCCTGGTGACGTACTCCGCTGACCTGGCTGACGCCGTCGTACGTGAACTGGCGCGGCAGGCTGCCGTGACCAAGCACAGCGCCCGGGTTCTGGAGGCGTTGTCCGGGCCCCAGTCCGGTGTGGTGCTGGTGGATGACCTTGAACAGGGGATCGCGGTCTGCAATGCCTACGCGGCTGAACACCTGGAAATCATGACGGCGGATGCTGCGGCCGTTGCGTCGCGGATCCGCAATGCCGGTGCAATTTTTGTGGGTGACTACAGCCCCGTCAGCCTGGGTGACTACTGTGCCGGATCCAACCACGTATTGCCCACCAGTGGGACAGCTGCCTTCTCTTCAGGCTTGAATGTCACCACGTTCCTCCGCGCCGTGCAGGTCATCAACTACAACCGTTCCGCGCTGGAACAGGTCAGCGGCCACATCGTGAGCTTGTCAGGTGCCGAGGATCTTCCCGGACACGGCGACGCGGTCCGGATCCGCTTCGCGTAAGCTGCCCCAACCACTACATATACGGGTGGCCACCACTACATGTAGTAATTACACGCTTGTCATTACGTAGTGAACAAACGTAAACTGGTGCCGGAAGTTAAACTTCCGGCACCTTTTGCGTCCCCGGCAACCCGCCGGACCCGTTCCGTGCCGGAACTGTCAGGGGAGGCCCAGCGTGTATTGTCCGTTCTGCCGGAATCCCGACTCCCGCGTCGTGGACAGCCGTATGGCCGACGACGGTTCTTCCATTCGCCGCCGCCGTCAATGCCCCGAATGTGGCCGCCGGTTCACCACAGTGGAGACCACCAGCTTGTCCGTTATCAAACGGTCCGGCGTCGGCGAGCCCTTCAGCCGCATCAAGGTGATCAGTGGCGTCCGAAAGGCATGCCAGGGACGCCCGGTCACTGAGGACGATCTCGCCATGCTGGCCCAGGAAGTCGAAGAGAACATCCGATCCTCGGGTGCGGCGGAAATTGACGCGCACGAGGTTGGTTTGGCCATTCTTGGCCCGCTGCGGAAGCTGGACGAGGTGGCCTACCTTCGTTTCGCCAGCGTCTACCAGGCCTTTGAATCCCTGGAAGATTTCGAATCGGCCATTTCCCTGCTTCGCCACGAGCATGAAGAGCATGCAAAGGCCGGCGCCAACGAAGCCAAGGGTTCAGAGAAGAGCCCGCTTTAGCTCCGGTGGCGGTGCGGAGGGGAAGCCGCAACCGCCACCGGCACCAGGACCGACACGCGTCCGGATGAGCGTTCCCGGGACAACTGTCAGCGGCCGCCGGACACAGGAAGCACAGCCCCGGTGATGTACCCGGCCTCGGCGGACATCAGCCACAGGACGGCCGCCGCCACTTCTTCGGGCTCAGCCCCGCGGCCCATGGGAATGGTGGGGTTCAACCTTTCCACCCGGTCCGGCATCCCGGCGGCGGCATGCAATCCGGTGTTGGTGCTGCCGGGGGCCACCGCATTGACCCGGATGCCCTGTTTGGCCACCTCGGCTGCCAAACCAACCGTGAGGACATCCACAGCACCCTTCGTGGCAGCGTAGTGGACCCAGGTCCCGGGGGAGCCCGCCTTGGTGGCGGTTGACGAGATATTGATGATGGATCCGCCGCTGCCGCCGTTGTCCGTGGAGAGTCGTCGCACGGCTTCCTGGCACATGTAGATCATGCCGGACACGTTGACGTCCACAACCCGTTGAATGGTCTCGCCCGGTACGCCCACCAGGGGGCCGATCAGGTTGCCGGTAATGGCAGCGTTGTTGATGATAGCGGTCACCTGACCCAAGCCCGCGGCTTCGTCGAACAAACGCACGACGTCGGCAGGGCGGCTGACGTCCGCCTGGACGGTCAGTGCCCGGCCGCCCAGGCCGATGATGTCCTCAGCCACGGTTTTAGCGCCGGCGCTGTCCTCGGAGTAGTTGACCACTACGGCGTGTCCGGCGCGGGCCGCAGCATGGGCCACGGCAGCTCCGATGCCTCGGCTGGCCCCCGTGACGATAACCGTTCCGACTCCCGGAACCGTGCCCTCAGCCATCCCGCGGGACTACTTGGTGAGCTTGTGGTGCAGGGCGACCTCAAGCGCAGCACCGACAATACCGGCGTCGTTCTTCAATTTCGCAGTCACGATTTTGGTGCGCAGGTCCAGGTGCGGGAAGTACTCATCGGAGCGCTTGGAGATTCCGCCGCCCACAATGAAAAGTTCGGGGGAGAACAGGAACTCAACATGCTGGAGGTAGCGGTTGAGCAGGACGCCGTACTCGTCCCAGCTCAGGCCATCGCGTTCACGGGCTACGGCGGAGGCCTTGGTCTCGGCGTCGTGTCCATCCACCTCCAAGTGGCCCAGCTCGGCGTTGGGGACCAACTGGCCGTTGAAGATGAAAGCAGAACCTATGCCGGTTCCCAGAGTGATGACCAGGACAGTTCCATCCACGCCTTCGCCGGCTCCGTAGCGGGCTTCCGCCAGACCGGCCGCGTCGGCGTCGTTGATGACCTCAACGGGACGGCCAAGACGCTTGGTAAACCTTGCGTCGATGTCAGTACCGAGCCAGGTCTTGTCCACGTTGGCAGCTGAGTTGACCACGCCGTGCTGGATGATGCCGGGGAAAGTCACACCCACCGGGGAGTCCGCAGCCGGGGCGTCCGGGCGGCTGGAGAGTTCTTCGACAATTTGGGCTACAACCTCGGCTACTGCCTCAGGAGTTGCGGGCTGGGGTGTGGGAACACGGAAGCGGTCACCGATCAGCTTGCCCTTTTTCAGGTCGACAATGCCGCCCTTGATGCCGGTGCCGCCGATGTCGATACCGATCAGCGGTGCGTTCTTGTGGGTCTTCTCATCCTTCTTGGACAATGCAATTCCGATCATGGCAGGAGGGGATGGGCATGGCGCAGCCGCCCGGGCTGCTGGACCTTCCGAAGAGCTCAGGGAAGGGTAAGGATTTCCGCGCCGGCCTCAGTGACCAGCAGGGTGTGTTCGAACTGGGCCGTGCGCTTGTGGTCCTTGGTAACGACTGTCCAGTCGTCGGCCCACATGTCCCATTCGATGGTGCCGAGCGTCAGCATGGGTTCAATGGTGAAGACCATGCCTGCCTCGATCACGGTGTTATACGCCGGGGCTGCGTCGTAATGCGGAATGATGAGGCCCGTGTGGAAGGCCTCACCCACGCCGTGGCCAGTGAAGTCCCGCACCACGCCGTAGCCGAAGCGTTTGGCGTAAGACTGGATGGCACGGCCGATTACGTTGATTTCGCGGCCAGGGGCCACGGCCTTGATGGCCCGGTTGAGCGACTCCTGCGTACGCTCAACCAGCAGACGGGATTCCTCATCCACGTCGCCAACCAGGAAAGTGTAGTTGGTATCCCCATGGACTCCACCGATGAAGGCTGTGATGTCGATGTTCAGGATGTCGCCGTCCTTCACCACAGTGGAATCGGGGATCCCGTGGCAGATGACTTCGTTCAGCGAGGAACACAACGACTTGGGAAAGCCGCGGTAGCCAAGCGTGGAGGGATAGGCCTTGTGGTCCAGGAGGAACTCGTGGCCGATTTTATCCAGGTAGTCCGTGGTGACGCCGGGCTCCAGGTGCTTGCCGACCTCGACGATTGCCTGGGCAGCGATTTTGCCGGCGATGCGGATCTTCTCGATGGTCTCCGCCGACTTCACCTCGGAACCCGTGAACTTGGCCGGCGCCTTCTTGCCGACGTACTCAGGCCGCGGAATGGAGGCCGGGACGGGCCGCTCGGGGCTGATGGTTCCCGGGGTGAGGGCGCCGATGGGTGCAGTCGAAGCAAGAGAAGGCATAGATTGATCATATAAGGCACACAAGAGACGTAAGTAACAAAGGGTGGCTGGGTTCCTGTGACACCGCCAACGTTACGCGTCCAGCCGCCCGAGGACCGAGGAGGAGACGTGACGGAGTACTGGTACAACGTCAAGACGCACGAGATCGAAGAGGACGCCATGTCCGATTGGACGCAGCTGATTGGCCCTTACAAAACCAGGGAAGAAGCCGAGCACGCCTTGGAAAAGGTTAAAGCCCGAAACGATGCCTGGGACGCCCAGGACGACGACTAGAAGGAATGCTCAGGTCCGGGAAACTGCCCGGACCTGACGTCCTCGCCGAAGGCGGCGGCTGCGCCGCTGAGGGTGGTGCGCAGATCGGCGTATTGCTTGACGAACTTGGCCATTTTGCCTCCTCGCAAACCAGCCATGTCCTGCCACACGAGGACTTGGCCAGTGGTGGTGTTGCCCGCGCCGATACCTACGGTTGGTACCCGCAACGCGGCATCGACGGTGGCTGCCGTTTCCGCCGGAACCATTTCCATGAGCACGCTGAACGCGCCGGCGTCCTGCAATGCAAGGGCGTCGTCCACGAGTCGTTGTGCGTCGTCTCCGCGGCCCTGGACGCGATAACCACCCAGGGAGTGTTCGCTCTGCGGGGTGAAGCCAATGTGGGCCATGACGGGGATGCCGGCCTGAACCATGGCTTTTACGGTGTCCGCATAGTAGGCGCCCCCCTCGATCTTGACGGCGTGCGCCAGGCCTTCCTTGAGGAACCTGACGCCGGTAGCGACTGCGTGCCCTGGCGAAACCTCGTAGCTGCCGAAGGGAAGGTCCGCCACGATCAGGGCCCGCTTGGCCGCACGGCTCACCGCCCGGGTGAGGGGCAGGAGCTCGTCCACAGTGACGGGGAGGCTCGTCTCGTTGCCAAAGACGTTGTTGGATGCCGAGTCTCCGACGAGGAGGACTTCGATTCCTGCCTGGTCGAAGATCTCTGCGGTGTACTGCTCATAGGCAGTCAGCATGGCGAAGCGCCCGCCGTTGTCCTTGGCTTGCTGGAGGTGGTGGATCCTGACTCTGCTGATCGGCTTACCGGCGCTGGAGGCGGGCGTCGTGGCAGCAGATGCCGGGCCGGTCCCGTAAGGTGCGGGAACTTCGGCGGGCGTGGTGGACTCAGGGAGGTTGCTCGGGGCCATGGGTAGAGCCTAAGGGGTGCCGACGACGCCTGCCACCAGTGTGCCAAGCGTCACTGAATGTAAACGCTGTGTTACGCGCAGGTACTGCTGCGGCATAAGCACCGAAGACTTAGTAGAGTGAAGGCTGAGTTGTCGTGGCTCCAAACCATTGGAACCAGCGGCATGGACACTGAATCGGAAAAGAGGCCCTATGGACCGCCAGCAAGAGTTCGTTCTGCGGACGATCGAAGAGCGTGACGTGCGCTTCGTACGCTTGTGGTTCACCGACGTCGTGGGTTCCCTGAAATCGGTGGCGCTTGCGCCTGCCGAGGTTGAAGGAGCTTTTGAAGAGGGCCTTGGCTTTGACGGTTCAGCGATCGAGGGCCTCGCCCGCGTCTTTGAGTCCGACATGCTCGCCCAGCCGGATCCGTCGACCTTCCAGATCCTGCCGTGGCGCGGTGAGACGGAGCAGACATCGCGCATGTTCTGCGACGTCCTGACCCCTGACGGCGAGCCCTCCGCAGCCGACCCCCGCAACGTCCTCAAGCGGACCCTGGCCAAGGCTGCGGACATGGGATTCACCTGCTACACCCACCCGGAGATCGAGTTTTACCTGCTCAAGTCCAAGGACCTCGGCCCCGATGGCTCGCCGGTTCCCGTGGATGAGGGGGGCTACTTCGACCACGTTCCGGGCGGCGTTGCCCAGGACTTCCGCCGTACGGCTGTCACCATGCTCGAATCCGTCGGCATTTCCGTGGAGTTCAGCCACCATGAAGGCGGCCCGGGCCAGAACGAGATCGACCTCCGTTATGCGGATGCCCTGCAGACCGCCGACAACATCATGACCTTCCGTACGGTCATCAAGGAGGTTGCGCTCCAGCAGGGGACTTACGCCACCTTCATGCCCAAGCCGTTCACCGACCACCCCGGCTCCGGCATGCACACCCACTTCTCCCTGTTCGAGGGCGACACCAACGCGTTCTTTGAAGCCGGAGCTGAGTTCCAGCTGTCCAAGACGGCACGCCAGTTCATCGCGGGAATCCTGAAGCACGCTCCCGAATTCACGGCAGTCACCAACCAGTTCGTGAACTCCTACAAGCGGCTCTGGGGCGGCGGCGAGGCGCCGAGCTACCTGAGCTGGGGACACAACAACCGTTCTGCGCTTGTCCGTGTTCCGCTGTACAAGCCCGGCAAGGGCCAGTCGGCGCGCATCGAGTACCGCGGGATCGACTCCGCCACCAACCCGTACCTGGCCTACGCTGTCCTGCTGGGCGCCGGCTTGAAGGGCATTGAGGAAGGCTACGAACTTCCCGCTGCAGCCGAAGACGACGTTTGGTCGTTGACCACGGCTGAGCGCAGGGCCATGGGGCATGCGCCGTTGCCCGCCAGCCTCCACGACGCCATCCGCGCCATGGAAGAATCGGAGCTTGTAGCCGAGATCCTGGGCGAGCAGGTCTTCGAGCACTTCCTGCGCAACAAGCGCGCGGAGTGGCAGGATTACCGCCTCCAGGTCACGCCGTACGAGTTGCAGCGCAACCTCGGCATTCTGTAGGCAGGGCCAATGAGCCTTGCACGTCGGCTCATTTCAGCCGGTTTCAGTGATCTCGAAAAGGCGGAACGTTTCCTTACTGCCCCTGAACTGGAGGGCATTGACCAGGAAGCGCTCTTTGCCGGGCTCTCCATGTCGGCGAGCCCGGACACGGCCCTGCAATCGTTGGTCCGGCTCCTTGAGAAGAATCCGGGACTGAAGAAGCTGGCTGCGGCGGATCAGGACACCAGCGAGCCCATGTACCGTCTGTTGGGCGCTTCCGAAGCGCTGGGGGAGTTCCTCATGCGCCGGCCGGAACACCTGGATGTCTTCGATGTCCGCGTCAGCCCGGAGCCGCTCCAGGCTTCCAGCGAAGAGCTCCGGGCCATGCTGCTCCGTTCTGTGAAAGCCGAACCCGGAGCCCAGCGCCCTGTGGCGGGAATGACCGGGATGCCGGCGTACGCGGCCCTTCGGAGCGCCTATCGACGCGGGCTGACAGAGCTGGCCATCAAGGATCTTTGTGCCGCATCGCCGCAGGACTTCATGCCGGCTGTCGGCGCCGAGCTGGCCGACCTTGCCGGTGCGGCCATCGAGGCTGCCCTCGCCGTGTCCCGGGCCGAGGCGGCAGGACAGTACGCTGCAGCGGAGATCGCCGACGTCGGGCTTGCCGTCATGGGCATGGGCAAGTGCGGCGCCCGTGAACTGAACTACATCTCCGATGTCGATGTCATCTACGTCATTGAGGCAGGGGAGCTGGAGGACGCCCGGGCGTCCACCATCGGTACCGCCCTGGCGTCCGGGATATCCCGCGCAATTTCTTCCTCGGCGCCGGAGCCCGGGTTGTGGGAAGTCGACGCCAACCTCCGTCCGGAAGGTAAGTCGGGGCCGCTGGTCCGTACCCTGCCTTCCCATCTCAGCTACTACGCACGCTGGGCGGAAAGCTGGGAGTTCCAAGCGCTGCTCAAGGCGAGGACCATCGCCGGTGACCGGGAACTCGGCCAGCGCTATGAGAAGGCAGTGGAACCGCTGGTGTGGGCCTCAGCGGGCCGCGAGGGGTTCGTTGAATCCGTGCAGGCGATGCGCCGCAGGGTTACCGATTACATTCCCGCGGCCGAGGAACAGCGCCAGATCAAGCTGGGGCGGGGCGGCCTTCGCGATGTCGAGTTCACCGTCCAGCTGCTGCAACTGGTCCATGGAAAATCCGACGAATCCCTTCGGTGCAGGGACACCACGTCGGCCATAGCCGCACTGTCTGCCGGTGGCTATATTGGCCGCACGGATGCAGCCGCTTTCGACAACGCCTACCGTTACCTCCGGTTGCTGGAGCACCGCATCCAGCTTTTCCAGCTGCGGCGAACCCACCTCATGCCTGTGACAGAGGACGCGCAGCGGTTCCTGGCCAAGGCCGTCCTGGGGCCCTTTTCGCTGGAGCGGCCCCATCCGGACCAGTTGATGGCGACATGGCAGAAGACCAAGAAAGCCGTGCGGGAGCTGCATGAGCGCATCTTCTACCGTCCCCTGCTCAACACTGCGGCCAAGCTGAGCAGCGAGGATGCCAAACTCAGCCCCGAGGCAGCCCAGGGCCGGCTTGCTGCCCTGGGTTACTCGGATCCGCAAGGAGCCATGCGGCACATCGAAGCACTGACGGGCGGAGTCAGCAGGCGGGCGGCGCTGCAGCGGCAGCTTCTCCCCATTTTGCTGGGCTGGCTCGCTGAAGGCGTGGACCCCGACGCCGGTCTGCTCGCCTTCCGCAGGGTCAGCGAGGCCCTGGGAACCACTCATTGGTATTTGGGTCTTCTGCGGGATTCGCAGGCGGCTGCGGAACGTTTGTGCCAAGTGTTGGCCAATTCCCGGTTAATTTCGGATCTATTGGAAGTTTCCCCTGAATCCGTGGCATGGCTGGGCAGCGACAAAGAGCTGGTGCCCATCAGTTTCGAAGCGCAGTGGCAGGAGATCCGGTCCAAGCTTTCACGCCACCCGGATCCTGAAAGCGCCATGAGGCTCATTCGGTTGATCCGGCGCCGCGAGATCCTGCGGACAGCGATTGCCGACAGCTCCGGTTTGCTGGACCAGGACGCGGTTGGTCTTGCACTGGCTGAAACCGACCGGGCCGCTGTCCTGGGGGCGCTTCATGTAGCCGAATCCGTCATTGCCGGCGATGGTCCGTTGAAAACCGATGTCCTGGTGGTTGCCATGGGACGGCAGGGTGGACGGGAGATTGGTTACGGCTCGGACGCAGACGTCATCTACGTGCATCGCGCCCGGCCCGGGTTCTCTGACTCAGAGGCCCAAGAGCAGGCGACGGCGATCGTCGCCAAAGTCTCCAGTTTCCTCACCCAGCCGCTCAAGCCGGCCATCATGGCTGAGCGGGTTCTCATGGTGGACGCGGACTTGCGGCCCGAAGGAAAGAACGGCGCGATGGTCCGGTCGCTGGAGTCGTATGCGGAGTACTACCGCCGGTGGTCGCTGATCTGGGAGGCCCAGGCGCTGCTGCGGGCGCGTCCCATGGCCGGTTCCGATGAGTTGGCTGCCGATTTCGTCAGGCTTATTGATCCGATCCGCTATCCACGTGAGTTGGCGGAGCAGGATGTGCGGGAAGTCCGTCGAATCAAAGCGCGTGTGGAATCCGAACGCCTGCCGCGTGGCGCTGATCCTGCGCGTCACGTCAAGCTTGGGCGTGGCGGACTGAGCGACGTCGAATGGCTGGTGCAGTTGATCCAGCTGCAGCACGCAGGCAAGCACCCGGAGCTGCGGACAAGTTCGACGCTTGAGGCCCTCGCCGCAGCGGAGAAACTGGATTTCATAGGCCACGATGACGCTGCGCTCCTGCGGGATGCGTGGCGGTTTGCCAGCCGGATACGCTCAGCGAATGTGATCGTCACGGGACGGGCTTCGGACCTCCTGCCGTCATCGCGGAAGGACCTTGAGGCCGCGGCGCGATGGTGTGGATATGCTCCGGGAAATGCCGGCCAGTTCGAAGAGGACTACCTACGGCTCAGCCGGAGGGCAAGGGGAGTGTTCGAGAAGGTCTTCTACGGACATTAGCCAAGGGAAAGGGCCGCTTCGGCCTTCCCCCGGGCATGCCGCAACATGGAGACCACCGGAACGCCGGGCACCAGCGTGCCGTTCACCACGTAACCTTCTTCACGGTCCCGGAGTGCCTCCACCATCCGATCCCGCCAGCAATGCAGTTCAGCGAGGCTCGCGGGGTCGTCGGCGAGGTTGAAGCGTTCCTGCGGGTCGGCGTCGAGGTTGAACAGTTCCTCTGTTCCCTTTCCGGACCCCCAAATGTACTTGTGGTGCCCGTCGGTCAACCAATGCAGGTTCTGCCCCCAGTAGACGTGTTCGCCGTGCAGGAACTCCCGGACGGATTCTGTATTCCCGCCGCGCACCAAGGGCGCCAGGGACTTTCCATCGACAGAGTCGGGGATGGGCAAACCGGCAAGATCCAGCAGAGTGGGCATGATGTCCCGCAGTTCCACGATGTGGTCCACTACGGTCCCGCGCGCTGCGTCCTTGGCTGCAGGTGGGTTGGCGATAATGAAGGGTATGCGGGCGGATCCCTCGTACGGCACGGCCTTGCGGAACATGTGGTGGTCTCCCATCATTTCACCGTGATCGCTGGTGAAAGCGATGACCGTGTTGTCATCGAGTCCAAAATCGGCCAGCGACTCCCTGATGCGGTTGACCTGCAGATCGATCTGCGCCATCAGGCCGTAGTACCCGGCCCTGGCACGGTGGACTACGTGGTCCGGCATTCTGCCGTAGCTTGCCTGGTAGTCTCCGTCCCTCCGGTTCTCATCCCAGTGGTGCTCCCAATTTCCCACCACGGCCTCATACCCGGGAATGTTCAGGTACTGCTCAAACGCCCACGACGGCGGGTCGTACGGTGGGTGCGGACGGTGGAAGGAAAGGTAGAGGAAGAAGGGTTTCACGGGATCGCGGCGGTGCATCCATTCGATGGCCTGCGTGCCGATCCAATGCGTAGGGTGCAGGTTCTCTGATTTGTCCCAGGGCCGGGCGACAATCGAGTTGCAGTTCACGCCGTGATCGAAATATTCGGCATCCGGGCCCATCCCCGGCTGCCTCCGTAGCCATGGCACGTAGTCGTCAAACATGGCGAAATGCTGTTGGTGTTCCCGCCGAGCGTGATGAAGGTAGCCATCATGGAGGATCACGTCGTCGAAGCCGAGCCGTGAGCGTTCGGGCCACACATGCATCTTTCCAATTGCTTGTGTGTGGTAACCGCCCTTTCTGAACTCGCCCTGTACTGTCACCGGGTGGACTGCGTGAAACGGTACGCCGTCGTTGTACCCCACCCGGCCGTGCCGTTCCTGCGACTGGCCTGTAAACAGGGCCGCGCGGGCAGGGACACAAGACGGCGTAGCAGAATAGCCTTTGGAGAACCGCACACCGTTTCGGGCGAGTTCGTCGAGATGGGGTGTTTCGACGTAGGGATGGCCGTCCGAGGACAGGCAGTCGCCCCTCCATTCATCCACGCAGATCAGAATGACGTTCGGCCGGCTCATGGAAAGGTTCCTTCGACGTAGGGAACTGATGTGACAACCCTAGTAGGAAGACCTCGCGAAATGCTTGAATATGACTCGGAAGATCTGTTTTCGAGCGTAAATGATCATCATGGTGTGGGTGATGTCTGGCTTATTCCCCTGAAGTTTCTGGACGACGACGCGCGGGCCATACACCTTGGTGCCGTGGCTGCGTTGTCTGTCGGGGAGGGGCAGCGTGAGTTCGTTGGCGATCCCCTCAGGATGATGCTGCTGGGCATGGAGGAGGAGTCCCGCCTGCCCTATGTCATTGAGTCGGGCGGGCTGGCGGTGGGCGTGCTGACCCTCCAATACGGGGCTGCGGGATTGGCGGGTTGGTCCGATGACGATTCTGCATGGCTCCTCAGGGGCTTCCTGATCGACTCGGCCAGCCAAGGGCGTGGCCTGGGGACGAGGGCTGCGCGAGCGGCAGTGGAGGAGGCGCGCAAGCTGACGGCCCGGCTGGACGGCGACCAGGCCGGCGTCGTTCTGTCCGTCAACGAGCGCAATCCGGCGGGCCAGGCGGCTTACCGCAAGGCTGGCTTCCTCGATTCGGGCAGGTACCTGGGTGGCAGTTCCGGTCCGCAGCGGATCATGTGCAGGGCCTTCGAGTGACGATGGCGTCAACACTGGTTGACGGTCATTATGCCGTCAACTATGGTTGACGCTATGGAGGTGGACCGGATGAAGACGCTGGTGGGATCGATGGATGGAATGGGCCCGGCGGAAGCACTATACGCCGTGGCGGAACTGCAGAAGGAAGTAGGGCGGCGGGAGGCTTCGCTGGTACGTGCGGCCAGGCAGTCCGGGTTGTCATGGGAGGCGATAGCGCTTTGCTTGGGCGTCAGTAAGCAGGCGGTGCACAAGAAGTACGGCAAGCAGTAGAAATACTGCCACGGCCTGGGTCTGGCCCCGGCGGCTGGGGTCGCTTAGGATTCTCCCGTGACAATCAGCGTGGATTCGGAAGGTGCAACTTTCTCCACCATGTGCTGTTTCCGCTGTGAGCAGGCAGGGCCGCACTGGTCCTCGCGTCACGGCCGAGCCGGAATTTTCGTGTGCCGGCGCTGCTTTGCCACCTTCTCCGATGATGAACCTGCTGCCGTCGTCGGGGGAGCTTTAAGCCTCGCTTCGGCGACCGCCGAAGAACTGCGCCTCTTCGAATCCAAGTAGTCACGGCACCTGGAAGGCGAAAAAACGAGTACACGCTACTCGTGTCCCCGCTATTGCCGCAGGGGCAGCATGGTGGTTATGACAACGTATGTGATTGAACCAGCGGCCCTGCTCCATCGCTGCCAGTGCTGCGGCGAAGAAACCGATCGGGTGTTCTGCCCCGACTGTGCGGCACCGGACGTGCCGGGGCAGGCGCCCAGAACCCAGCACTGATCGCGTCGCCTCCGTGAGCGCCGCGGCTGGGTCTTGTTGGGACACCAGGCTGCGCAGACGCTAAGTATCCTTATAGACTTCATCTGTCACTGTTCTCGAGACAGAGGGAAAGTCCATGGAATACAACGGAAGTTCGACAGAGAAGACCGTCCTTGCCGGGGAGTTGGACCGGCGCCATGTGGGTCAGTCCGTGAGCTTTCAGCCCAATGACTTCACTGTGGTTTTCGGAACCATCGCAGGCATTGCGCGAACCGAAGCGCTGGTCTACCTGTCGCTGGATGGTGTCGGCGGCGGTACCCACCTGAAAGACGAATACGACCTCCCGATAGACCACAAGGTCTATCTTCAGCTTGATCCCCTCGGCAGCGCCGAAAAGGGTCTCTCGGAAGCCGCGGGTTTCGTCAAGGAGAAACTGGACGAGATCGCCAGGAACATCCGCGAACGCGATCAGGATAAGACTGAGTAGTCCGCTACTGCACCAAAAAGGCGATCCCCGGTCCGTATGGACCGGGGATCGCCTTGGTTAATGCCTGCGGTGGAGTTTAGACGCCGTAGTAGAGCTCGAACTCATACGGGTTCGGGCGCAGCGACAGGGGGCGGATCTCGTTCTCGTACTTGTAGTCGATCCAAGTATCGATGAGGTCCTGGGTGAAGACACCGCCGGCCTGCAGGAACTCGTTGTCCTCGCGCAGGGCTTCAAGAGCTTCTTCGAGAGAGCCCGGAGCCTTGGGGATGTCCTTGGCTTCCTCGGCCGGGAGCTCGTAGAGGTCCTTGTCGATGGGAGCCGGGGGTTCAATGCGGTTGCGGATACCGTCAATGCCGGCCATCAGCTGGGCAGCGAACGCCAGGTACGGGTTGGACGAGGGGTCCGGAGCGCGGAACTCGATGCGCTTGGCCTTCGGGTTGGTGCCCGTGATCGGGATACGGATACCGGCGGAGCGGTTGCCCTGCGAGTAGACCATGTTCACGGGGGCTTCGAAGCCCTTGACCAGGCGGCGGTAGGAGTTGACCGTCGGGTTGGTGAAAGCCAGAACTGCGGAAGAGTGCTTCAGCAGGCCGCCGATGTACCAGCGAGCCATGTCGGAGAGGCCTGCATAGCCCTTCTCGTCATAGAACAGCGGGTCGCCGTTGCTCCACAGCGACTGGTGGCAGTGCATGCCCGAGCCGTTGTCACCGAAGACAGGCTTCGGCATGAAGGTGACGGACTTGCCCCAGGCATCGGCAGTGTTCTTGATGATGTACTTGAACTTCTGCAGGTCATCTGCAGCCGCGGTCAGCGTGGTGAACTTGTAGTTGATCTCAGCCTGGCCGGCGGATCCAACTTCGTGGTGGGAGCGCTCAACCTCAAGGCCGGCCTTGTCCAATTCGATGCACATGGCGTCGCGAAGGTCGGCCTGCTTGTCGGTGGGGGAGACCGGGAAATAACCGCCCTTGACGGGGGTCTTGTAACCGAGGTTTCCGCCCTCTTCCTTACGGCCGGTGTTCCAGTGAGCTTCTTCAGAGTCGATCTTGTAGAAGCTGCCCTGCGGTGAGGACTCGTACTGGATGTTGTCGAAGACGAAGAATTCAGCCTCGGGAGCGAAGAATGCGGTGTCGGCGATGCCCGTGGAAGCCAGGTAGGCTTCAGCCTTCTCGGCTACACCACGGGGGTCGCGGTGGTAGGGGTCACCGGTGCGGGGGTTCACGATGGAGAAGTTCAGCGCAAGCGTCTTCTCGATGCGGAACGTGTCGATGAAGGCCGAGGTCACATCCGGGATGAGCTGCATGTCGGACTCAGCGATGCCCTGGAAGCCTCGGATGGAAGAACCATCGAAGAGCTGGCCATTGACGAAGAAGTCAAGGTCGACACTCTTGGCCGGCACATTGAAGTGCTGCTGGACACCAGGAAGGTCGGTGAAGCGGATATCGACGAATTTGACGTCTTCGTCTTTGATGAACTTGAGGACTTCGTCCGCAGTCTTGAACATCTATGCTCCTTATGCATATCAAGTAACAGGCCCGGAAGGCCGCTTGGTGCAGCCCATGCCAAAGCTCCGGAGACACAAAGACATCCCCTTGCAGTGGTGGCTGGCAACTCATACCACCATAGGGAGATGGGATTTCCCGGGGGTGTCAGTATTGTTTCCGGCAGGTTACAGAATCATCTGTTGTGTAAACGGTAGTCGGCTTCCCGGTGTCCGGTCCACGTCGGTCCGGTGGGCGAACACATTGCCCGCACAAACACCTTGGCGGCCCCTTCAGCTGTTGTGCCGGGTCGGACACCAAGCGTGCCAGCCGTTAGGCTTGAGGTGTGGTTGATCGAAAAGACATAGGCTCCTGGTTGAGCGGTCCGGACACGTCCGGAATCTCCAAATACCCCGGTGAAAGACTCGGGTTGCCTGAGTCGGGTCCCGGCTCCACCGCGCGCGCCGGTCGCCGCATCCTGGGCATCGTGGTGGATTGGACCATCGCGTTGGTCATCAGCAACTTTGCCTTCGGCGGCGACGCGTGGGCTACGTTGGCTATTTTCGCCGTTGAGCAGATTCTTTTGATTGGCACTTTGGGCTACAGCATCGGACACAGGGTGGCTGGAATCCATGTGGTCCGCCTGGGTGGTGGGCCGGCCGGCCCGCTGGCCGCAGTGGTACGGACGGTCCTCTTATGCCTGGTTATTCCGGCCGTCGTCTTTGATCCCGACCAGCGGGGCCTGCACGACAAAGCCATGAACACGATCCTCATACGGATGTAGGGCTGCCCGCAGGCAATGAACACAACGCAATGAACACAACAAAAAACCGCTGCTCCCCGCAATCGGGGGAGCAGCGGTTTTTTGTTGTCACCAAGAGCGTCCGCGTCAGCGTCCGCGTGCGGCCTTGCGGTCCGGGCGCGCTTTGTAGGGATCGATGCCTTTGGGGATCGGCAGGCGGTTCCCCAAGGAGTTGATGCGTTTGCTGACAGCGTTTACTTCAATCTTGGTGAGCTCCTTATTGAGCTTGCCCATGGTCTTCGCCAGCTTGTTCAGGGGCACTTGGCCTTCTCCGCGTCCGGATTCCAGAACGTGGATGGTGACGTTCGGAAGAATGCGGGCAAGGCGCTTGCGCTCTGCATCCACAAGGGGCTTTACACGGTGTGTGGGGCCTTCGCTGACCAGGACAACCCCGGGGCGGCCAATGGCCATGAAGACGGCGTCCTGCGTGCGTGGGTTGACCGCTACAGGCTGGTCCTGCGTCACCCAACCACGGCGGAGGGTTCCCAAGGCGGCGCCAGATGCGCCCGGCTGGTTCTCGATCTGCGCGAAGGCGGCCTTTTCGGCCCTTCGGGACAGGATGAACACCGCTGCCAGGAGACCCAGCGGAATACCAATGATCAGGCCGGTGACCCAGTTCTCCAGAAGGAAGCCGATCAGGAACGCGACAGCCACCACGGCAAGGAACGCCAACACCATGATCCACACGACCTGGGGATCATTCCGCCGGGTCATTTTGAAGACTTCAGCGATTTGCTTCAGCTGGCCAGGCTTCTTTGCCTTGGTTTCCTTGGGCTTGCGCTTGAACAGCCCACGCTTGGGTGCGTCGGCCGAGGGGGTCGAGTTGCTGGAATCAGGGGAGTTCGCCATAGTGCCTCAATTCTACGTGATATACGCCCAGGCACCGGACGCCTTGTGGACCACGGCCGGGCTGCGGGCGAATCGTTTTTGATTTCTCCGTCATGAACCAGCCCGCTGTGTCACTTGGTTTAAGTGACTCCCAAGCTCCGGAGTCACTCGATACTGCGCATTCCCCACGTTCGATCCCCATAGGAACCACATGACTGATTTGCCGCCACTGCTCACCATCGTCCTTGAGGAAACCGGACAACTTGACCGCGAGTCAGCCATGTATCGGCGATTGATAGCTGCACGCCTGCGCCTTGAATCGCATTTCGCTGTCCTCCATGTTGCTGAGTCCTTGACGACGGCCGTCATCTCCAGGCTCTGCCGGCAGATCGACAGCAAGTACGTCATCTTCATGCGGACTTCCCATCTCTTGTCTGCGAACTACGTGGCCACTCTCTTCGAATACCTCAAGTCGCGCACCGTCTATCTCGCCGAGCCCGTCATGTACACAGGCCCCATCCCGAAGAATGCAGCCGGAACCAAACTCGACGACGCGTACCACTACGCCCGCGACACCGACGTCTTTGGCAGTGCCTTCAACACGAGGAGATTGTCCGACGCACTGGAAGCGCTCGGGGACGTGGATCGCTCCGCCATCTACACCAGCTACCGGATGTACTGGTCCATAGCGAAGGTCAGGCCGCTCACCACAGGTTTTTCCGTAGCATCGGACACCAAGGCCGCGATCGGCCTCCGGATTGCTGCGGAAGCCAACCGTCTGATGCCGGTGATGCCCGTTGACTCCAAAGAGATCAGGCTGCAGGTCCTGCGCTACGTTGCACTGTTCCTCCGGGGTATCCGGGGTCAAAAGGCGACGTCCATTACCTTGAACCATCTTCGTGACTTGATCAGAGGCTTCGAGCTGATGGAATTGCTGGCAATGGTGGAGCCGCTGCAGCCTTTCGAAGCTGCTTGGATCCGCTGGCTGGATGACCCGGCAGACGGCAAGCAGTTCTACAAGCAGCTCAGCAACAAAGACGCCTACCTGGTTTTCCGGCACAAACCGGATGCCCGCGCGAACGAGATCCCACTGTATGAGTTGCTGTTCAACGAGGAAACCCTGACGATCGGAAAGTGCTATCTGGCACGCAACCTCAGGTCCGGCCATGCCAGGCCCGGCAGCTACAACTTCTATAACCGGCCGATCAGTTCCTCCTCGACGATCCTCTTCTTCGACCGGCCCCATCAAGCGGACGACAATGCCGAGCATTTGTACGAGTACTTCACGGCAAAGCATCCCGAATTTACCCATGCGTATTTCGCCATCAACCCCAAATCTCCCGACTGGGCGCGCCTTGAGTCCAAGGGCTTCAACTTGATCTCCATTTTCACCAAGGAGTTCTACGAGAAGTTCCTCATATCGGACCTTGTGGTGTCCTCGCAGATCTACAGCATCAGATACCGCGGTAAATCGTTCGCCAACTCCAGATTTGTCTACCTTCAGCATGGAATCCAACTCAACGACATGTCTGATTGGGTGCTCTCCAAATACTTTGACGTCTTTGTTGCCACGGGCAGGATCGAAGCGGACTACATGAGCAAATTGGCTCCTGTTGAGACCCTGAACAGCGGATTGCCGCGATACGAGTCCTTGGCCCGTGACATCCACGGACAACAACATCTTCTCTTCATGCCCACATGGCGCTTCAACCTGCACCAGTCCTCGACAGAGCACTTCGTGCAGTCGAGCTACTTCCATGCCATCGACACCTTGCTTTCGGACCCACGGCTCATGAGGTTCCTTGAGGACACAGACCGGATCATGCATGTGAAGCTTCACCCCAACGTAGAAAAGCGAGCCGGCCAGTTCAGGTTTACCGAGCGCATCGTGAAGTCCGATTTGAGCTACCGGGAAGCGATTCGCGCCGCTGAACTCGTGGTGACCGACTACAGTTCCGCGGCCCTTGACGCGGCCTTCGTGGGCACTCCAATTGCGTACTATCACTGGGACGCAGCCGACTTCTTCAAGGACCAGCCCTACGAGAGCCGCCTGGACTACAGCGACGACGGTCTGGGCCCTGTGTTCAGTGAGCACTCTGAGCTGGTGAGCCACATCGTCCACAACGATTTCGCCGTGAGGGATCCCAAGTACATCAGGCGTCGTGAGCGATTCTTCGAGGGAGTGGATCCGGCGCGCATCAACGAAAAGATCGTCGAAAGGATGTTGAGTCTCTGATGGCGTTGATCCATGGTTTCAAGAGGAGCATCACCAAAGCCGGCCGGGCGGCTGCCTACTCGCCTGCCGGGCTGGAGGTCGCCAGGGCAGTCCTTGCATCCCGGGCTGATTCACCCGTGCGGCGCATCATCAAGGCCAAGGGCCTGGAGGGGAGGATCCGCCGTGTTGCCTCCGAAAGCCTCCCTCAAGGGCTCTACTTCGCGAAGCTGACCTTGGGCAATTGGGAAGCTTGGAAGGGGCAACAGTTCCGTCTGTTCCAAGACGGGAAGGTGGTCTATGGCAACATGGTGGAACCACCGGCCCGGGGCTTTCCTCTCGAGTACCGCAACATCATGGTCACCTCGGACGATGTCTCCCGTTTCGCCGTCGATATCGACACGCCCTATGAGTTGAAGATCGGGCGGGGAGCGTTCACGACGCCACAACAGCTTGCGTACGACGAGCAGTACGGTGTGGAGCAACACGGGGACGTGTTCTACTCACTGCGCGGGAACACAACAAACCCGAAAAAAATGCTCATCACCTTCCCCGGTTTTGGCCCCTCGACAACGCGGATTTCGTACGCAGTAAGTTACCTCAAGGACCTCACGGAGACGGACCTGCAGGACACCCTGATGGTGTGTTTCCAGGACCGTTACCTGGTGGCCGGTTCGTACATGATGGTGGACAACGCAGGCAGGCCCCTGGAGAGCCGGGTGGGGGGAGCCATTGAAGGGCTGCGGAGCCGGTTCCACATAGATCGTCAAGAGATGCTCTTCTTCGGCGCCTCCAAGGGTGGTTCCATCGCCATCC
This sequence comes from Paenarthrobacter sp. NPDC091669, assembly GCF_044756725.1. Taxonomy (NCBI): domain Bacteria; kingdom Bacillati; phylum Actinomycetota; class Actinomycetes; order Micrococcales; family Micrococcaceae; genus Paenarthrobacter; species Paenarthrobacter sp. NPDC091669. Next base: position 403,318 of record NZ_JBIVTK010000003.1, on the reverse strand, counting down.
ACTACGCCAAGGACTATCCTGACGCCGCCTTGCTGCTTGCAGTGCCGCAAATGAACCTGCCGTACTACTTCAACAAACCGTTTTTCAAGGACAACCTCTTGCAGAACCGTGCCCTGCGCGATGTCGGGCAACCAGAGGACCGCCTCCGGCGGTATTTCGCCGAAGGACGCAAAATTGATTACTTCTATACGAACTCCGACGAACTAAGCAACCATTCACTGATCGAGTTGGCCTCCGACATACCCAATCTCTCGAAGTACCGCATCAATGGCGGACACTCCGAGGTGGCCAGGGCCGCGCTGCCAGCCATGTTGGGGATCATCCGGAGATTTCTCAGCCACCGGAAGGAGGAACAATTCGCGTGCGAAGAGATGCGTACCTTCCGCCACGATCAGACCCTCCAGGTGCAGGTCCGGATCGATGCTGAAGCCTCCATGGTCACCGGGGCCAACTGGTTCATCGCCGGGAGCTCGGGGAGAACACGGTTCCTGCAGCTGATGACGGAGCACTCCTATCACTTCGTCAAATACACCGCAGGTGAACAGAGCCTTTTCCCCGCCTATGACCCCATCGACCAGCTCTCCCAGGTGATCGCCATGAAGGCCGATGGCACCACGTGGACCGGTGCCCTGCCTGAGGCGGTGAAACCGGGGACACGGATAACAAAGAAGAGCTTGAGCTCCCAGGCGTTGACCCTCCAGACAGAGGCCACGCAGGACTATTCAGTGCTCGACGGCGATACGTTCGCGCGTTTCCGCTATCGCTGCCGCACACTGGCCCCTGACGGTGACACGATGGAAATCCATTTCGTTTCCGACCCCGAAGCAGTCATTACAGACGTCGAGGACAGTGATGCCCGGACGGCGTGCAGGGCTGCGGTCCAAGCCGTCGATGGCTGGGCCATGGCGGACATCGCAGCTCTAAGGTTTGTCATCGCAGCCGGAGTCCAGCGCTTGCTGGTTGTCGTCCATGGGGACACGCACGCCGAAGCTGCCGAGGTACTGTCCGCCATCGATTGGGAAGACACCTGCGTTGTGCTTGCGGACTCCCGGGAGGTGTTGGCCGGTGTCGGAGAACACTGATTCCACCAGAGGTGCCCACGCCCCGAAGAACCAAATCATCCGTTCCTACGCGGACGTGGCCTCCATTCAAGACAACGTAGTACACCTCAAAGAAACGCCCGGTTCTGAATTCACCTCATCCAGCGTGGAATTCGCGGGAACCGGAAACGTGCTGTTTATCGAGGACGGAACCAGGCTCCGCAACACAAGGCTCCGCTTCCTGGGAAACGACGCCGTGATCCATCTCCGGAAGTCCCATGGTTTCCTCAGGCTGATTGTGACGGTATTCGAAGAGTCCGTCTTCTATTTGGGGCCGGGTGCAACTTTCACGGCAGAAGCACGTGTACTTCCCACTGAACGCAAGCACGTGATCGTGGGCAGAGATGCAATGTTCTCGTCGCGGGTTGCCTTCAGGACGGCCGACCCACACTTGATCTACTCAGTGGAGCACCACCAGCGGGTCAATCCGAGCGGGTCCATTTGGGTGGGGGACCATGTGTGGTTGGGGGAAGACACGCTTCTTCTCAAGGGAGCCAAGGTCGGTTCCGGCAGCATTCTTGCTGCCCGGGCCTTGATTACCAAGAACGTCCCCTCCAACGCTACTGCCGCAGGCGTGCCCGCGAAAATCGTCAGCAAAGGGATCTTCTGGACGCGGCCATCCGTTCACGGGTACACGGTGGCCCAAACGGAAAAGAGCCTTGTTCATTCGGGGGATGAGTTCATCTTTGTCCCCGACGAACAGGTCATAGACGTCTCTACCTTGGAACGCGGATTGGACGCCGCTACCTCCGGCATAGGACGGGCAGCCTGGTGCTTCCAGTTGGATCACCTGGGCGCCAGAAACCGGTTCTACGTGGGGTGAAACAACTCAGCCGCGCCGCCTGGTGTTGGCGACGCGGCTGGGAACGGATTAGCCGTGGGGGCTTAGCCGTGGGTTTTGCTTAGCCGTGAGCGGCGAGGATGGTGGAGGCTTCCTGGCGGGTGGTGCCGGAGTCCTGGATGCCCTCGGCAATGTGGGCGAGGTGGGCGGGGATGTCCCGGCCCTTCTTCCGCATCGCGGTGGCCCACAACCTCCCGGCCCGGTACGAGGACCGCACCAACGGTCCGGACATCACACCAAGGAACCCGATCTCCTCGGCCTCGTGCTGGAGGTCCACGAACTCCTGCGGCTTGACCCACCGGTCCACCGGCAAGTGCCGCTCGGACGGGCGCAGGTACTGGGTGATCGTGATCAAATCACACCCGGCCGCGTGCAGGTCCCGCAGCGCCTCGGAGATTTCCTCGCGGGTCTCGCCCATGCCCAGGATCAGGTTGGACTTGGTCACCATGCCAAGGTCACGGCCCTGCGTGATGACATCCAGGGACCGCTCGTACCGGAACGCCGGGCGGATCCGCTTGAAAATCCTCGGCACGGTCTCCACGTTGTGCGCGAACACCTCGGGCTGGGAATCACAGATCGCCGCGATGTGCTCAGGCTTGCCGGAGAAGTCCGGGATCAGCAGCTCCACTCCGGTGCCCGGGTTCAGTTCGTGGATCTTCCGGACCGTTTCGGCGTACAACCACACGCCCTCATCGGCGAGGTCGTCACGGGCCACCCCGGTCACCGTGGCGTACCGCAACTGCATGGCCTGCACGCTCCGGGCCACCTTGGTGGGTTCGAACATGTCCACCGGGGACGGCTTACCGGTATCGATCTGGCAGAAATCACAGCGCCGGGTGCACTCAGACCCGCCGATCAGGAACGTCGCTTCCTTGTCTTCCCAGCACTCAAAAATGTTCGGGCAACCGGCCTCTTCACACACCGTGTGCAGGCCTTCCTTCTTCACCAGGTTCTTGAGCTGGACGAACTCCGGACCCATCTGGACCTTGGCCTTGATCCACTCAGGCTTGCGTTCAACCGGGACCGCCGAGTTACGCTGCTCAACGCGCAGCAACTTACGGCCTTCAGGTGCCAGGGTCACTGGAGTGCTCCTTCGTGGGTGGAAATGAGTGCTTCTTCATGCTTGCGGAATTCTTCCACGAAGCGGTCAACGATGTCGGCCGGGTTGATGGTCCGGCCGGCTTCCAGCGACATGGTGGTGACACTGGCGTCGGTAATTCCACAGGCAATGATCTGTTCGTAAGGCGCCAGGTCATTGCTGCAGTTGATGGCGACACCATGCATGGTGACGCCGTCCAGTACCCGGATACCGATAGCGGCAATTTTGCGGTCCGGACCTTTGTCATCGGCGAGCATCCATACGCCTGCCCGGCCTTTCACAGTCACGGCGTTGATGCCGTAGTCAGACATCACGGCGATCATGATGGCCTCGAGCCGTTCCACATAGTCGCGGATGCCGGCGCGGTTCTTGAGTTTGAGGATGGGATAGGCGATCAGCTGTCCGGGACCATGCCAGGTCAACTTCCCACCGCGGTCCACAGGAACGACGGGAGTCCCGTCAAAGGGTCGCTCGTGATCTTCCGTGAGCTTGCCGGCCGTATAGACGGCAGCGTGTTCCAGGAGTAAAACGGTGCTGTTCTTCTCGCCCGCAACAACTTTGTTGTGGATCTCGCGCTGCAGGTCCCAGCCCTGCATGTAGTCAACGAAATCCGGGGCAAGACCCAGTTGTGAAAACTCAAGAGTCATGGGTTCAAGCTTAGACCCAGCGGGGGACTGGCCATGATTTTGTGGCGAACCTCTCAGTCGCATCGCGTGCTGGAGGTCCCACGGCGCGAGCCAGGCGCGGCCTGTGGATAACTTCTGCGAAAAATCCCGTACTCCGGTAGATCTTGTCTATGGAAACTCTGGATCCGCCCGCCGCCGTCACGCCGTCCGTTCCGGGCTATGAGACATCCCGCATCTTGGGCCAAGGCAGTACTTCTACTGTTTGGCTCGTCACCAGGAGAGGCGACGGGGCACGGTTTGCCGTTAAGTGCGCCAGCCCCAGCGGCCAGGTGGCGCACTCCAGGATTCATGAGGAAGCATCGCGGGAGGTCAAGGTCCTGTCCGGACTGAAACACCAGCACTTGGTTCAGATATACGACGTTGTTCCGCTTGAAGGCCATTCCGTGGGGACACTGGGCATCGTCATGGACTACGCGGCCGGTGGTTCGCTGGCCAACCTGATGGCAGGGCGGGGAAGGCTCCAGGTAGGCGAAGCTGTCACCATTCTGACCCCTCTTGCTCAAGCATTGGACTACCTCCATGCCCACGGCACCGTGCATGGCGACGTGGCGCCAGGGAACATCCTGTTCACTGCTGAGGGGAAGCCACTGCTCGCGGACCTGGGCATTGCCTCCATGGTGGGAGGTGGCCGTCCAAACCTTGAGGCTGGAACACCCGGCTTTACCTCTCCTGGCGGTGCAATGGCCGGCAGCGGGACTGACGACTTGCAGGAACTCCAGCCGGCGCGCGATATCTATTCCCTTGCCGCCGTAGGGTGGTACTGCCTGACAGGGGCGGCCCCGGAGACCACTCAGCACCGGCCGCCGTTGTCTGTGGTGGTTCCGGATGTTCCGAGGTCCTTGGTCGCGGCGTTGGAGGCTGCGCTGGATCTGGATCCGTTGGTGCGGCCAACAGCCAAAGAATTGGCCATGGCAATCTTCAGGAGCGCAGCGCCTGAGCCGGTGGATTTGTCCGGCGCTGTACATTCCTCCGTCATTCCTGAACTGCTGACGCGGCGCCAGGCTTTGGGGCGTTCCGTACGCCGCACACCCCGATGGGTCGGATCATGGCGGAGATTCCTGCCGCGTGGACTACAACGGAGCCTTCGATCCGAGGGCCGACGGACGCGACGTCGTGGCCGGTGGTTCAGAGGCAGTGCTGCCATAGTGACCACCGGGCTGCTGCTCGGGATTTTGGCATGGAACCTGTGGCCGCAGAACCCGCAGCAACAGAGCATGGAGCTATCTGCCCAGCCGCAGGAAGTAGCGGCGGAAACCGGCAAAGCGGACCCCGGGCCAGAAACCACGGTGTCTGCCGCTCTGCCGGAAGGACTGGCCGAAGGGCTCCATGCCGATGACCCTGCAGTGGCCGTTGCCACACTGTCATCCCTGCGCGATATGGCACTGGGGCAAGGAAGGCTTGAGCTATTAGCCTTGGTCAATGCCTCTGGATCACCCGCGGAATCCTCTGACCAGCTGCTGGCGGACCACCTGCGGAAAACCGGAACGATGTACGCCGGCTTCTCCACGACCATATCCGGGGCTGGCGTTTCCGGACCCAGAGAGGCCGTCGACGCAGTGGTTACGCTGACTGTCGCGACATCCGGGTACGAAGAACGCGATGCTTCAGGAGCCAAAGTCCGGTCACGGCCTGCCCGCCCACCGCAGGAGCTTCGCGTTCACGTCGTTCGCGCTGACGGGCGATGGTGGATTTCGGAAATCCTTGCCCCGGGCACCGGCCCGGAAAGCCCGGAAAACCCGGAAAACCCGGAAAAAACAGACCCAGCGACCATCGGCTGACCAGTCAACCGCCCGGTCAGCGTGCCTTGTCTTTCGTCAACCAGGCCATGGCGTCCGATAAGGATGGGTGCTCCCACGTGAAACCAGCGTCCGACAGCCGGGCAGGTTCCATCCTCTGATTGGCCAGAACCAGCTCATCGGCAAGCCGCCCCAGCACCAAGCGCAAAGCGGGACGGGGGACACGTAAGAAGGCTGGCCGGTGGAAGGCTTTGGCCAGGGCGGCGACGATCGTATTGACGTCTGCGCTTTCCGGGGCGCAAACATTCACCGCGCCATCAACGTCGGTGGTCAGCAGGTGCGCCAACGCAGCCACCTCATCGGCCAACGTGATCCACGGCCAGTACTGCCGCCCGTTTCCAAACGGCCCGCCCAGCCCGAGCTTCAGCAAGGGGAGAAGGGGTCCGAGCGCACCCCCTGAGGTGCTGAGGACTACTCCGGTTCGCGGAGTCACTACGCGCACACCAGGTGGTGCGGTCCGGGCTGTGCGTTCCCATTCAACGCACAAGCTTCCCAGCACGCCATGGCCGGGCCCCGAATCCTCCCGTAGAAGGCCCTCGCGTGAGGCACCGTAGTAACCGGAGGCGGATTGGCTGATGAAGGTGGCCGGTGGCGTGCCGAGTCTTCCCATGGCGTCGGTCAGGGTCCGGGTGGCTTCGAGCCGGGAGTCCCGGAGGTCCTGGATGCGCTTTTTAGTCCAGGGGCGGTCCCCGATTCCAGCTCCGGAGAGGTTGATGACGGCCTCTGCCGTGTCCAGGACGGCCGCGTCGAGTTGCCCAGCGGCCGGGTTCCATGTCCATTCACCCGGGTCCGCGGCCGGCCTCCGCACCAACCGGATGACCTCATGGCCGTGGCCGGCCAGATGCTCCGATAAAGCCGTTCCGATCATTCCTGACGCTCCGGACATCACGATTCTCATGACCCATCTCACCATGGGAAACGCGTGTGGCGGAAACGCCTGTCGGTGCGGCAGAGGGTGGGCGCCTCTTGACTATGATCGAACAATGACCTCCTCCAGCTACCTCCGTTTCCCGCATGTGCACGGCGATCTGGTCACTTTCGTGGCCGAAGACGACATCTGGCTCGCCCCCGTTTCCGGCGGGCGTGCCTGGCGGGTTTCGTCCCAGCAACTGCCGGCAAGGAACCCCCGCTTCACTCCGGACGGGAAACGACTCGTGTGGACGGTGATTGTGGGCACGTCCCCGGAGGTTGTCACGGCAAACGTCGACGGCGGCGGCTACAGGCAGCTGACGTACTTCGGCCACAGCACCACTAAAGTCAAAGGCTTCACCCCGTCAGGAAACGTTGTGGTGACCAGCGCCTTCCAGCAGGCGGAAAGCCGCCACACGCATGCTTACAGTGTTCCCCTGGACGGGGGTGCCGCCGTCGAACTTCCCTTTGGACCCGTTGAGGCAGTTGCCTTTGGCCCCGAAATCGGTGACGAGAAGCCTGTGGTGTTGGCCAGTGTCCTTTCCCGGGAGCCGGCTTGGTGGAAGCGGTACCGGGGCGGCACCGCGGGCAAACTGTGGATCGACTCCGACGGTAACGGTGAGTTCGAACGCCTGGTGACGAAGATCGACGGGAACCTCACCGACCCCCTGTGGGTCAAGGGACGAATCGCCTTCCTTTCGGACCACGAGGGGTATGGCAACCTCTACTCGGTACTTCCGGACGGGTCGGGGCTGCGCCGCCACACCGATCACGAAGACTTCTACGTCCGGCATGCGAGCACGGACGGTGGCCGGGTGATCTTTGAATCGGCCGGCGAGCTGTGGATGCTTCCTTCACTCGACGCCAACGCCGAAGCAAGCAAATTGGATATCACGCTGGGTTCGGCGTCGCCGGCCCGCCGTCCCGCGCCCCTCAAAGTCGCTGCACACCTCGGTGACGTCGTTCCCAACGCTTCGGGTACGGCCAGCGCCGTGGAGTCGCATGGTACGCTCCACTGGCTCCGGCACAAGGACGGGCCCTCGCGTGTAGTGGAGGCGACGCCCGGGGTGCGCGCCCGCCTGCCGCGCCCGCTGACGGGAGGCCGGATTGCCTACGTCGCTGACCATGAGGCCGTTGAAGCCCTGTATATCAAGCGCATCGCCTCGCGGTTGTCGGCAGTCGTCGACGTACCCGACGCAGTTGTTCCGGCGCCGGCTCCGGTCAATGAAGCCGATCCGCTGCCCAAACCGGTAGCCGCGTCCAATGTGTTGGGGCAGGCAAGCACTGCGGCGCGAACAACAGCCCCTGTTACGCCGCCAGCCGTCACGCCGCCAACCGGCACGGCGGCCGAGCCGTCCGCTGACACTGTCAGTGCTACGGACGCGCCGGCGATCCCTGAAACGGCGGAGGACGCGGTTGAGGTGCGAATCGATTTTCCGTCGCCCACCCGCACGAGTGCACTGGAGGCGAGCCCGGATGGACGATGGCTCGCAGTGGGAACCTCCTTCGGGGACGTCTATGTTGCTGATACCGCCCAGGGAACGTTGACCCTTGTTGTCAGCGTGGGTGAGGGCAGCATCGAACAACTGGCGTGGTCCGGGGATTCGCAGTGGCTGGCATGGTCAGAGCCGGTCACATCCTTTGGTTCGCGGAGTAAGCTCCGCATCACCCGCCCAGGCGACGCTGGGACGGGCATCATCGATGTCACTGACGGACGTTTCTGCGACGAATCACCCCGGTTCACCCCGGATGGGAAGTTCCTGGCTTTCCTGTCGAACCGAAGCTTCGACCCTGTCTATGATGGCCACTCCTTCGACCTGTCCTTCCCGAGCCCCATCAAGCCGTATTTGGTTGCCCTGGCGGCGGACACCCCTTCGCCGTTTGGCCCGTCCGTTGATGCGCTGGAGGATGTGGCGACTGCCTCGGAAAAGTCCGACGACGGCGGCGCACCTGCCGTGCGCGTCGACCCGGAGGGCCTGGCCCACCGCGTCATCGGTGTGCCGGTGCCGCAAGGGAATTACTCGCAGCTGGCTGCCACAGACGGTGCCTTGCTGTGGCTCGATACTGAACTTTCCGGCGTGACGGGCGAGGGCAAGGGCAGCCTCGCAGACAAGAAGACCGCACCGGCCTTGGTGCGCTATGAACTCGCCAAGCGCAAGAAAACCACCTTGGTTGCCGGAGTGGACGGCTACAGGTTGTCGGGCGATCTCAAGCGGGTTGTGTACATCCTGGACCAGCAGGTCACCTCGGTGCCCTCCGACACGAAGGTGGACGAGGAATCCGGAGACCTGGTGAAGGTGGAACTGAACAGGATCCGGGTCATTCTTGACCCGGTTGCCGCATGGGGGCAGGCCTTTGAGGAGGCCTGGCGGCTTCAGCGGGACTTCTTCTGGACCGCGGACATGGCGGGCCAGGATTGGGACTCCGTCTACAAACGCTACCGCCCGATGGTGGACCGGCTGGGCTCGCATGACGACCTCGTGGACCTGCTGTGGGAGGTCCACGGTGAGCTGGGAACATCGCACGCCTACGTCAAGCCTGCCGCTGTCAGCGAGCCTGGGCGCAACGGCCAGGGTCGCCTGGGTGCTGAGCTTCACTTCGGCAGCAAAGGCTGGGAAATCACGCGCATCCTGGCGGGGGAGTCCTCGGACCCGCTGGCAACGTCGCCCTTGACGCGACCGGGCGCCGACGCGAAGGCCGGTGACGTCCTCCTGGCGATTGACGGCGTCGAACTTTCAGCGGCGTTGACGCCGGCAATGCAGCTGGTGGGAGCGGCCGGCCGGACAGTGGAGCTGACCCTGCTGAACGGAGAAGGGCACGCTGGGGCCGCCGGGGCCCAGCGTCGTGTGGCTGTTGTCCCTGTCCGTGATGAAGAGAGGCTCCGGTACCAAGACTGGGTCCGGGCCAACCGCCGCACTGTGCGCGAGGCCTCGGATGGCAAGTTCGGCTACCTGCACGTCCCGGACATGATGGCCAACGGCTGGGCGCAGCTCCACCGCGATCTGGATACCGAAACCGCACTGGACGGCCTGATTGTGGATGTACGGCGCAATCGTGGCGGGCACACCTCCCAGTTGGTCGCCGAACTCATCGGCCGGAAAGTCACTGGCTGGAGCATGCCGCGTGGGGAGAAGCCGCGGACCTACCCGGATCACGCGCCGCGGGGTCCGGTGATCATCCTCGCCGACGAATTTGCTGGATCGGATGGCGACATCATCACCCAGGTATCCAAGCTAAGGGGCATTGGCCCCGTGATCGGTACGCGGACGTGGGGAGGCGTGGTGGGCATCGACAACCGTTTCGCCCTGGCAGATGGCACGGGCGTGACGCAGCCCCGATACGCCACCTGGTTCAGCGGCGGGATCGGCTGGGATGTTGAGAACCGGGGCGTGGAGCCGGATATCGAAGTCCTGTTCCCGCCTCACGCCTACGCCGCGGGCACTGATCCGCAGTTGGAGTACGGTATTGGCGCCCTTAAGGAAATGATCCAGGAACTGCCCACTGACCGGCCTCCCCTCCGCGAGGGCTACCGCAAGGTCCGTCCGGAGCCGTTGCCCGCACGTCCGCAGGGCTAAGGGCAAAAGCAAACAGAGAAGAGCCCCGCTGTTTCCGGTGAAGGAAGCGGCGGGGCTCTTCTTGTGGTTCAGTGGTGCTGTTCAGCACAAGGTGGAGCTACACCGAAAGTGTGGCATCCAAGGTGATCTCGATGCTGGCCAGTGCACCAGAAACGGGGCAACCTGTCTTCGCATCTTCGGAGATCCGGCGGAAGTCCTCTTCGGACAGGCCAGGAACCTTTGCGGTCATGGTCAGGTGGCTGCCGGTGATACCGGTACCGGGAACGAAGGTGACATCGGCCTTGGTGTTGACTTCCTCAGCGGTGAATCCTTCACCGGCGAGGGCGTGGCTGAAAGCCATGGAGAAGCAAGCGGAGTGGGCCGCGGCGATCAGTTCTTCGGGGCTGGTCTTGCCGCCGGACTGTTCGGTACGGGCCTTCCAAGTGACATCGAACGTGCCCAGGCCTGAGCTGTCCAGCGTCGTGTTGCCGGCGCCCTCGATCAGGTTGCCGTTCCAAACCGTGTGTGCGGTGCGTGTTGCTGCCATGTCCACTCCTTGAAGTCGTTGTGAGTCGGCAACCCGCCTGAGGCAGGTGCCACCGGTTTCCATCCTAGGGATTTGCCCGTGGGACCGCACGGCCATTCCGCTGTCAGTGGATTGTGACCCCTGGACTGGCGGACCTCCACGACGCCGACGCTGATGCTTGGCGGCACAAGGCTGAAGTGCAGGGAGCTCCCTTCGGTTCCCCGGGCGGCCTTTCCGGCATGTCCAGCCACAAAAAAGCAGCCGTCCCATTCCGCATGGTGCGGAGTGGGACGGCTGCCGTGCTTCAGGAAGCGCCGGATCAGTTCCAGAGCGTGGCGATCGCGATGTTCACCAGGGCGAGGCCGCCCACACCATGAGCCAACCCGGTGGAGACAGGCTCGCCCTTTTTGACTTTGCGGGAGCCAATGACGGCGAGGACTGCCACGGCCACGCCAATGGCGAACTTAACCCCGAGCTTGAAGTAGTTGGGATCGGCATCAGGCAGCAAGGGGAACAAACCCATCATGGCGATGCCGGTCAGGAGCTGCAGGAACGCGCCATCGCGCTGGCGCGGGTGGATTGTTGGCTCCTTGATGGTGGCGATCCAGTAGCCCACAATCATGGCCGCGCCGACGATGTGCAAGAACACCAGAATGCTGAAGAGAATACTCATGGACCCAGCTTATCGAGTCGGTTCTACGTCCCGTAGCAAAGCCACGCGGATGGGGATACAGCAAAAGGGGCAGGTCACCGGATTTCCCGGTGGCCTGCCCCTTTTGCGTCAAGGGCGGACCTTTGTGGCGCTAAGCCCTAAAGGCCAAGGTCAGCTTCGAAAGCACCTTCCTCAAGGCGGGCCTTGAGGGTCTGCAGGAAGCGACCGGCATCTGCGCCGTCCACCAAACGGTGGTCGTACGTCAGGGAGAGGTACATCATGGAGCGGATGGCAAGCGAGTCGTCGCCATTCTCGTCGGCAACCACCACGGCACGCTTGACGATCGCGCCGGTCCCGAGGATACCCACCTGCGGCTGGTTGATGATCGGAGTGTCGAACAGTGCTCCGACAGATCCGATGTTGGTGATGCTGAACGTACCGCCGGACAGCTCGTCCGGGCCGATCTTGCCGTCGCGGGTGCGGCCTGCGACATCGGCGATCTTGCCGGCGAGGCCCGCAAGGTTCAGGTTGCCGGCGTCAGAGATGACCGGAACCAGAAGGCCCTTGTCGGTGTCGACGGCGATCGCCAGGTGCTCGGCGTTGTGGTAAGTGATTTCCTGCTTGGATTCGTCGTAGGCTGCGTTCAGCTTGGGGTGCTGCTTCAGGGCTTCAGCGACAGCCTTGGCGATGAACGGCAGGAAGGTGAGCTTGACGCCGTTCTGGGCCAGGAACTGGTTCTTGGCCTTGAGGCGGAGCTTGGCGATCTTGGTCATGTCGACCTCGTGCACCTGCGTCAGCTGGGTGGAGACCTCAAGGGACTCGCGCATGCGGCGTGCGATGACCTGGCGGATACGCGGTGCCTTCTCCGTGGTGCCGCGAAGCGACGATGCAACTACCGGAGCAGCAGCCTTGGCAGCGGGGGCTGCCGAAGGAGCCGATGCTGCAGGGGCAGCGGCGGCCTGCTTGGCTTCGGCCGCGGCCAGGACATCCTGCTTGCGGATTCGGCCACCGACGCCGGTACCGGAGACGGAAGCAATATCCACACCGTGCTGGTTGGCAAGCTTGCGGACCAAGGGAGTGACGTAACCGGATTCCGAAGAACCCTCAGCCGCGGGAGCAGCCGGAGCCGGAGCGGGAGCAGCAGCAGGTGCCGGCGCAGCAGCGGGAGCGGCCGGAGCGGCGGCAGGTGCCGGTGCTGCAGCCGGTGCGGGTGCAGCGGCGGGAGCGGCCGGGGCAGCGGCAGGTGCCGCCTGAGCGGGAGCGGCGGCCGGGGCAGCTGCGCCGGAACCGATGACGGCAAGGACGGAGCCAACCTCAGCGGTCTCGTCCTCGTTCACGCGGATCTCCTGCAGGGTGCCTGCAACCGGCGACGGGATTTCGGTGTCGACTTTGTCGGTGGAAACCTCCAGGAGGGGCTCATCCACCTCCACGGTGTCGCCTATGGCCTTGAGCCAGCGGGTGACGGTACCTTCGGTGACGCTCTCACCCAATGCGGGGAGGGTCACTTCGTGGCCTTCTCCGCCGGAAGCGGCGGGGGCCTCGGCAGCGGGAGCTTCCTCTGCTGCTGGTGCAGCCGGAGCTTCCTGTGCCGGTGCTGCCTGCTCTGCAGGAGCAGCAGGTGCTTCCTCGGCGGGTGCAGCCTCGGCCGCAGGAGCAGCCGAGCCGGAACCGTCGCCGATGCGGACCAAGGGGGCGCCAACTTCAGCCGTCTCGTCTTCAGCGACGAGGATTTCTTCGATGACGCCTGAGATCGGAGAAGGGATTTCGGTGTCTACTTTGTCGGTTGAAACCTCGAGCAACGGCTCGTCGATCTCTACCCGGTCACCAACCTGCTTGAGCCAGCGGGTGACGGTTCCTTCGGTGACACTCTCACCGAGGGCGGGCAAGTTAACGGATTCAGACATGTCGTCCCCGTTCTCCTTATTGATCTTTGTGCGGATGAATTCTGCTGGTCCGGTTCAGGTGCATGCGGCATATTCCGCCGCATGCACCTGAACCGTGGGTCTTGGTAAGACTTAGCCGTGGAGAGCTTTGCCCGCGAGGGCAAGGTGGGCTTCGCCCAGGCTTTCGTTCTGGGTGGGGTGGGCGTGTACCAGCTGGGCCACGTCCTCCGGGTAGGCTTCCCAGTTCACGATCAGCTGGGCCTCACCGATCTGCTCGCCCATGCGGGAGCCGATCATGTGGATGCCCACCACAGGGCCATCCTTCTGGCGTACGAGCTTGACGATGCCACCGGTGCCGAGGATCGAGCTCTTGCCGTTGCCGGCAAGGTTGTATTCCTGGGTCTGCACCTGGTCGTCGCCGAACTTCTCCTTGGCGGCCTTTTCGGTGTAGCCGACCGTGGCGATTTCGGGCTCGCAGTAGGTGACCTTGGGGATGTTGATGTCCTCGACGATTGCCGGGTTCAGGCCCGCGATTTCCTCGGCGACGAAGATGCCCTGCTGGTAGCCGCGGTGTGCCAGCTGTACGCCGGGGACGATGTCGCCAACGGCGTAGATGTTGCCGACGCCGGTGTGGAGACGTTCGTTGGTGATGACGAAACCGCGGTCAATGGTGAGGCCGGCTTCTTCGTAGCCCAGGTTGGCGGTGACAGGACCACGGCCAACGGCAACGAGCAGGAGGTCGGCTTCGAAGGTCTGGCCGTCAACCAACGTGACCTTGACGCCGTCGTCGTTCTGTTCGACGCCCTGGAAGAAGATGCCGGTGGTGAACTTGATGCCGCGCTTCTTGAAGGCACGCTCAAGGTTCTTGACGATCGAGGCGTCTTCGTTGGGAACCAAGGAGGGGAGGCCCTCGATGATGGTGACGTCCACGCCGAACGACTTCCATACGGAAGCGAATTCGACGCCGATGACGCCGCCGCCGAGGACGATTGCGCTCTTGGGGATGTAGTCCATGGTCAACGCCTGGTCGGAGGTGATGACCTTGCCGCCAATTTCCAGGCCAGGCAGGGAGCGTGAGTAGGAACCGGTCGCCAGGACAATGTTCTTGCCCGTGTAGGGGGTGCCGTTGACTACTACCGTGTTGTTGCCCTGGAGCTTGCCTTCACCCTCGATGACGGTGATGCCCTTGGACTTGATGAGCCCTTGGAGTCCCTTGTACTTGCCGGCGATGATGCCGTCCTTGTAGGCGTTCACGGCCGGCATGTCGATGCTGTCCAGCGTGACGTTCACACCATACTTGGCGGAATCGCGTGCATGGTCGGCCAGTTCGGCCGAGTGCAGGAGTGCCTTGGTGGGGATGCAACCGTTGTGCAGGCATGTTCCGCCGAGCTTTGCCTTTTCCACAAGGCCAACGGTGAACCCAAGCTGTACGGCCCGCAGGGCAGTGGCGTAGCCGCCGCTGCCGCCACCGAGTACCAGGATGTCGAATTCTTGCGCAGTTGCCTGATCGGCCACTAAAACGCTCCCTCGCGTGAATGATGACACGGGACTGCGTGCCATCTGGTCTTTGGAACTTGTTCTGCCGTGATTATGCCAGCACCTAAGTTCTCTTGCATTTGTGACTATCGAGTTCACCTTAGCGAACCACCTACCCATGCTCCACCCTCTGCGGGCGTTTTGTGGAGCGCTTGTGTCGAGACTCACGTTCACTTGTGACACAGCGCTACACGCCGCATAATTCCGGGGTTGCGCGGCCCTTGCAGGGTGTCCGGCAAGGGCCGCCGCAGACCGGGTGGGCGGGGGCGTGCCGCTTAGGCGGAAACTGCGAGGAGATCCTCGGCGTAGGCAACCAGGGTGCGGACGGTGCATCCGGTTCCCTGCTTGGGGGTGTAGCCGTAGGGGCTGCCGTTATTGAACGACGGACCCGCAATGTCGACGTGTGCCCAAGGGATCTGCTGGCCGTCGCCGTTCTTGCCGACGAATTCCCGCAGGAAAACGGCTGCGGTCATCATGCCGCCGTTACGCTCACCAATATTGGCAAGGTCCGCCACCTGGGAGTCCAGGCTCGGGCGCAGTTCTTCCGGCAGCGGCATCGGCCAGACCAGCTCGCCTGCCCGGTCTGCCGCTGACTTCAGGGCAGCAGTGACTGAGTCGGAGCCCATGACGCCAGCCGTACGCAGTCCCAGGGCGATGAGCTGGGCGCCGGTCAGCGTAGCGACGTCAATGATGGCATCCGGCTTTTCCAGGCTGGCAGCGACGAGGCCGTCGGCCATGACCAGGCGCCCTTCGGCGTCGGTGTTGAGGACCTCGACGGTCTTCCCGCCATAGATGGTGAAGACGTCGGCAGGACGTGCCGCAGCACCCGAGGGCATGTTCTCCGCAATGCAGAGCCACGCGGTCGCCTTGATGTTCAGGCCAAGCGAAGCGATGGCCAGGACAGTATTAAGGACGACGGCGGCGCCCGCCATATCGCTCTTCATGTCGCCCATGCCGAGGGCAGGCTTGATGGATATGCCGCCGGTGTCGAACGTGATGCCCTTGCCCACGAGGGCAATCTTCCTGGTGGCCTTGGCCGGCGTGTATTCGACCTTCACCAGGCGTGGCTGACGGGTTGAACCCTTGCCAACGCCAAGGATGCCGCCGAAGCCTTCCTTTTCCAGTCGCTTTTCATCCCAGACAGTGACCTTAACGGGCAGGCCCTTGGCCAGTTCCTTGGCGGACTCTGCAAAGGACTCCGGGTAGAGGTGGCTGGGAGGCTGGTTGACCAGGGTCCGGGTGGCGTTGACGGCGCGGGCCACAACAGCAGCACGGTCCAGTGCCGGTTGTGCATCCTTGGGATCGACATCGGAGAAAATCAGGGCCTTGGCTACAGGGGCTTTCAGTCCCTCCTTGCTGGAACGGTGCTCCGTGTAGGAGTAGGCGCCAAGGGCGGCACCCTCGGCGATGGCCGCGACATCGGCGACGCCGGTGGTGGGCAATGCCAACGTAACTGACGTGACGCCGGCGAGTTGCCGGACGGCAGAGCCCGCGGCGCGACGCAGGGACTCTTCGGGGAGGCTGCCGGATTCCGGGAATTTGCCCACGCCGGCGAGGACCAATATTCCCGAGCCGGTCTCAGGCAAGCCCGGGAGCCGGTGTGCCTGATCGGCGGCGCCGGTGATCCCCAACAGTTTGAGCGAGCCCGCAACGGACTCGGCTGCCTTTGCGCTCAACGGATTAGGGAGCAGCACTGGCCCATCCGCGCCTTGCGCAACTCCAATCACAAGTGCGTCGCTGGGGGACTTTTTCAGGTCCTTGGCGATGATGCCCAGGATGATGTCAGTAGTCTTGACCACGAGGATGTTGCCTCACTTCTCTCTGCATTGCATGGCTGGGCCGCATGTTTGGCGGCCTGCCCCGGTACGCGCCCGACGTCCTCTTCCGACGGCGGCCTTGGTCTTCAGGGGCCAGCGTCGCAGGAGGATACCGGCCCGGTTCGATCGTAGTCTCTTGAGCGCTGCGGACAGCAATTAAATGAGAGCTGCGGCACATCCGGTGCAGGAATGCCCGCTGGAGGTGCAGCGTTGTAAGGATTAATGGAATCCCGCCGCTGCTCCCAAAGGCCCCGTTGGCGCCATGTGGCCGGCACCTCCGGGATCTTCCCCTATTTTGTCATTGCGAAAGGAACACGCCGTGTTTGAACGGATATCCGGCTCCCTCCTGGACCCTGAATCGCTGTACGCGCGCAACATCGAGACCTTCCACAGCCCTGAGCTCCGCGGGCTGAACATGGTCATGGGATTCACCGGCTTTGCCGACGCGGGCCAGGTGGTCCGGCAGATCAACGCGGAACTGCTGGATGAGCTCGACGCCGAGGTAGTGGCCATGTTCGACGCCGACCAACTGATCGACTACCGTTCGCGCCGCCCCCATATCAGCTTCGTGGAAGATCACGTGCAGGATTACCAAGCCCCCAAGCTTGGCCTGTATAAGTTGACCGACGGCCTCGGTCAACCGTTCTTGTTGCTGGCCGGCTTCGAACCGGACCTCCAGTGGGAGCGTTTCTCGCGGGCCGTCGTCGGGATTGTTGAAGAGCTGGACGTCAACCTGGTCACCTGGATCCACTCCATTCCGATGCCTGTCCCGCACACGCGGCCCGTGGGAGTCACCGTCCACGGCAACCGGCCGGACCTCATTGAAGGTATTTCCAGCTGGAAGCCCACGGTGGACGTTCCCGCTGCCATCGGCCACATCCTCGAACTGCGGCTGACCGAAGCGGAACGCAATGTGGCGGGCTATGTGATCCATGTTCCGCATTACTTGTCGGAAGCCGAATATCCTCCGGCAGCCGTAGCCGGCCTGGAGTACCTGGGGGCGGCAACATCGCTGATGTTGCCCACCGACCGGCTCCGTGAGTCGGGCCGGGAAGTTGGTCGCCAGATCGCCGAACAGATTGAGGCGTCGGAAGAGGTCCAAGCGGTAGTCACCAATCTTGAGACCCGGTACGACGAGAAATCCGAGGGCGTAGTCCGCCGCTCACTGCTGGCGGACGAGAACGATGAGTTGCCCAATGCCGAGGACATCGGAGCCGCCGTCGAGGCCTATCTGGCCCGTAAGGACTCGCCTCAATAAATCATCTTTGAGGAGGTGACAGGCATAATTGAGGGGTGAATGCACCCCGCGCCTGGCTTATCTGGACGATCGGCGTGTTCGCCTACCTGGTGGCGGTGGCGCAACGAACGTCCTTCGGCGTGGCTGGATTGGAAGCTACTGAGCGGTTCCATGCCAGCGCCGCTGCCATCTCCTTTTTCACCGTGCTTCAACTCCTGGTCTATGCAGGGCTGCAGATTCCGGTAGGGGTCCTGGTGGACAGGTTCGGTTCACGGGCCATGATCGCCGGGGGAGCAGTCCTGATGGGGCTGGGCCAGTTGCAGCTCGCGTTCGCGGACAGTGTGCCCGGGGGCGTCCTGGGCCGGGTCCTTGTGGGTGCCGGTGACGCCATGACCTTCATTTCGGTGATCCGCCTGGTGCCGTTGTGGTTTGCTCCGGCCAAGGTTCCGTTGGTAACCCAGCTCACCGGGATGTCCGGACAGTTGGGGCAGCTCTTCAGTGTGGTTCCGTTTGCGCTTCTCCTTCACGCCTCGGGGTGGACCCCCGCGTTCCTCACCCTGGCCGCCATGTCAGTGCTGGCTGTGGTGTTGGTTCTCGCGATGCTGCGGGATGCTCCTCCCGGGCATCCGCCCAAGGAGTCCGGGCAGGGCCTGAGGGCCACGGGAGTTTCCCTGTCACGCGCTTGGAAACAGCCGGGGACCCGGCTGGGGCTGTGGAGCCACTTCACCGTCCAGTTCAGCGGAAACCTGTTCGCCATGACCTGGGGCTACCCGTTCCTTCTTTCGGCCCAGGGCCTTGATGCCGGAACGGTCTCCGCTTTGATGGCGCTCTTTGTGGCAACCGCCATCATTGCCGGTCCCGGCTTTGGCCGTTTCGTCTCCAAGCACCCCATGCGACGTTCAGCGATGGTCCTGCTGATCACCTTGGCCACCGCCGTGGCGTGGGCTGCCGTGCTCCTTCTTCCTGAGCGTGCTCCGCTGTGGATGCTGGTGGTGCTGGTAGTGGTACTGGCGGTGGGAGGTCCGGGGTCCATGATCGGTTTCGACTTTGCCCGGACCTTCAACCCCTCGCACCGGATCGGCACGGCAACCGGCATTGTGAATGTTGGTGGCTTCATTGCGGCACTTGTTGCGATCTACCTCATCGGTTTGGTTCTGGACCTCCTGAATGCCAGCGGTTTCTCGGGCGGCGATTTGTACGGCCTGGCACCGTTCCGCATCGCCCTCAGCGTGCAGTTCCTGCTCCTTGGCCTGGGAACGGTCCTTATCCTCGTGACCCGGCGTAAAGTCCGGCGGCAGATGGCCGCCCAGGGAATCCATGTACAGCCGTTGGTGGCGACCTTGGCCAAGCAGCGCCGGGAGCGTATGGAGAGAAGGCGCGCCTCGCGTGCCACCGCCCCAAAGGATCAATAGGGCGGCTGCCGCCTCCCCCGGCGTAATTCTGACCGGCTTTTCCACATAGGCAAGGTGTGGTCTGTATTGGCTTGCCGGATGTACGCAGGCTGGATGCATGACCACCAAGAGAACACTGAGCATCCACCGACCTGAAGACATTCTTGGCTATATCCCCCACCTGCTGGGCTATTGGCCCGAAGACAGCCTGGTTGCCATCACCATGCAGGGAAAGATCCTGGGCGCCACGCTCCGGGTGGATCTTCCGTCCCGCTGGTCGTCCCGGGCACTTGCCGGTTTCGCTGAACAGATCCGCCACTACCTGGTGGCAGACGAAGCCGCCAACGGTGTGGTGCTTGCTGTCTACACTGATGCCGGTTGGGTCGATGGCACCGTCGTCAGCCAGATGATGCCCATGATTGAAGCCTTGCAACTGTCCCTCGACGAGGTTGACTTATCGGTGCGGGATGCCTGGCTGGTCGGGAACCAATACTGGCGCAGTGCCTTCTGTTCGGACACAAGCTGTTGCCCGGATCCAGGACTTCCGGTGGCCCGCATCAAGGACAGCCGGCTGAACGCTGAGCTCGTGTACCAGGGGAGTGCGTTCGGTTCGTCGCCGGGGAGCGGCACCGGACAACCTGCACTGGCCAGATCAGGGCCGCTGGATCCGTCCGTGATGGAAGCAGAGTCCCGATTCGGGGACCGCATCCTCGGCATGTCGCGCAGCTGGCGGTGCCTGGAGTCCGTCCTTGCGGTCTGGCATCACGTCCTTGCCAGGGTTGAGCATGGTGCTCCTTTGCAGGCGGAGACAGATGCGCAACTCATCGGATTTCTCAGGACCACGCTGAAGGTGCCTGCGTGGCGGGATGCCGTGGTGGTGATGGCGGCCGCCGGCATGGACTCTGCAATATCCGGCGCGGCTGCTTTTGAACTCTTCAGCGATGAAGAGTCATGCGAGCCGCCGTTTGATGTTGGCGAACTCGGCATAACGGCATCCGCAGTCAACCCGCAGGCCACTCCAACGAGTGGTTCATGTGGAGATGTGTTCACTTATGGCGATGTCCTGCTGGGAATGCACCCCGATACGCCGTGCTGGGGCCGCGTTGATGCGTTGCACCGTGTTCTTGCCGGGCTGTGCGTCGAAGAGGAGTCAGGCGATGTTGCTGCCGCAGCGTTCACGCTCCAAGGGTGGATCTCATGGTGCAAAGGCAGCGGTTCAATCGCCCATGCGTGCCTCGTTCGGGCTAAAGCAGCCCGTCCTGGTTATCGATTGGCCGAGCTGCTGATGGAAGTCCTGGGACGGGGCGCCGTTTGCCGTTGGGCGGCCCGGCCCGGCTCGGCGTGGCGGGGGTCCAGGCAAGCACATGCTTAGGACGCCTGTACCCATGTGGTGGGACTTCGACAGGCATGGGTTTCACAAAACCGTGAGACAATGGATGCCGAGACCCGGTTGGGTCCGCGTTTGAATGCCTGCTTGAGCCCGGAAACGGGAACAAATCAGCGTTGTCGGGAGTTCTATCTACAGACTCTGCAGACGGCGATCGCATTTGAAATTGATCGCGGACTTGACAGGGTCATAGTGGTGTTGCCCGTATGGTGATTCCACAGACCGCCGCTAGAAAGGTTTTCTGTGACTCCGTCTTCCGTCGAGAAGGAACCCGCCGCCCAGGCTGAATTGACCGCCGAGGAAAAGAAGGCGGCCACGTCGGCAAAGCGCGCGGCGACACGCGCTGCCAACAAGGCTTCAGAGGGTGACTCTGACAAGCCCGCACCCAAGAAGCGCGGGCCCAAGCCCGGCGCGAAGGCCGCCGCTGAGGCCGCGAACAAGTCTGGCTCCGACTCCGAGGAAGCCACTGCCGAGGACGAAGACTTTGATCCCGCAGCAGCGGAGGAAGTCGAAGTTGGGGAAGATGACACCGAGGATGGTGCAGCTGCCGCCAAGGACAAGCCCGCCCCGTCCGGCTCGGGATTCGTCTACTCAGACGCCGACGACGACGACGCCCCGGTCCAGCAGGTCATGTCCGCGGGCGCAACCGCCGACCCCGTCAAGGACTACCTGAAGCAGATCGGCAAGGTCGCCCTGCTGAACGCAGAGCAGGAAGTTGACCTGGCCCTTCGCATTGAAGCCGGCCTTTTTGCCGAGGAAAAGATCAACGCTGATGACGGATCCATGGATCCTAAGCTCAAGCGTGAACTTGAGTTCGTCATTCACGACGGCAAGCGCGCCAAGAACCACCTGCTCGAGGCCAACCTGCGTCTCGTCGTTTCCTTGGCCAAGCGCTACACAGGCCGTGGCATGCTCTTCCTGGACCTGATCCAGGAAGGCAACCTTGGCCTTATTCGTGCCGTGGAGAAGTTCGACTACACCAAGGGCTTCAAGTTCTCCACGTACGCCACCTGGTGGATCCGCCAGGCCATCACCCGCGCCATGGCTGACCAGGCCCGCACCATCCGTATTCCGGTGCACATGGTGGAAGTCATCAACAAGCTGGCACGTGTCCAGCGCCAGATGCTCCAGGACCTCGGCCGCGAACCAACGCCGGAAGAGCTGGCACTGGAGCTGGATATGACCCCCGAGAAGGTCGTAGAGGTCCAGAAGTACGGACGCGAGCCGATCTCGCTCCACACCCCGCTCGGCGAGGATGGAGACTCCGAGTTTGGTGACCTGATTGAGGACTCGGAAGCTGTAGTTCCGGCCGACGCTGTCAGCTTCACCCTTTTGCAGGAGCAGCTTCACTCGGTGCTGGACACCCTGTCCGAGCGTGAAGCCGGCGTGGTGGCCATGCGGTTCGGCCTGACTGACGGCCAGCCGAAGACTTTAGACGAAATCGGCAAGGTCTACGGAGTGACTCGTGAGCGCATCCGCCAGATCGAATCGAAGACAATGTCCAAGCTGCGGCACCCGTCCCGCTCGCAGGTCCTCCGGGACTATCTGGACTAAATCTGCCCGCACTGCAAAAGCGGCCCAATCGGATCACCGATTGGGCCGCTTTTTGTTGATCGCGGCGTGAAAAGCACACCCCGGGCACACCGGGAAAGCAACAAGGCCCCTCCCTGGTGGGAGGAGCCTCGTTATTTGATCAACGCAATGTTTGCTGAAGAAGGGAGTCCGGCTGTGCGGGCTGCCCTGCTTAGTCGACGGGGACGTGTGCCTTCTCGTTGAGGCGCTCGGTCTCATCGTGCCAGTCCGAAGTCATGGGCCGGAGCGTAGCTTCAACTGCACGTGCGTGGTGGCCGCAGAAAAGCAGCTCACCACCGGAGGACTCGAGTACAACGCGGACATATGCTTGGGCTCCGCAACGATCGCACCGGTCAGCTGCGTTTAGCGTGCGGTCTGCAACTGCTGTTGTCATGTCGGCCTCCTTAGTAGTTCCGTACATCCATATAACCAGCATTCGACGCAGATCCATGGCAAGGATGGGTCACTTTCGCTGTCCGCGTATCACATGTGCGTAACGTAACCACGCAGCTTGGCCCCCACCGGGAGTGGCAACCAGTGCCACCGGGCGGTCGGGGCTAGCCTAGTATGGGCAGTGTTTGCCCTGAGTTCCCAGCGATTACCGGCTAGTAGCAGCTGCTAGCAGCAATGAGCAGCAACTGGACGGCTGGGAAGCACCCCAAGATTCACCTTGAGATATACCCCGAAGGAGCACACCGCGAGTGGCACCGAGTTCTGAATACAACGCCCGGCACCTGTCTGTCCTTGAAGGCCTGGAAGCCGTCCGCAAACGCCCGGGCATGTACATCGGTTCCACCGACTCCCGTGGACTTATGCACTGCCTGTGGGAAATCATCGACAACGCCGTCGACGAAGCCTTGGCGGGCTTCGGCCACGACATCAAGGTGATCCTGCACGCCGACAACTCGGTGGAAATCCATGACGACGGCCGTGGCATCCCCGTGGACGTTGAACCCAAGACCGGCCTGTCCGGCGTCGA
The DNA here is from genome assembly GCF_044756725.1 of Paenarthrobacter sp. NPDC091669. Classification (NCBI taxonomy): domain Bacteria; kingdom Bacillati; phylum Actinomycetota; class Actinomycetes; order Micrococcales; family Micrococcaceae; genus Paenarthrobacter; species Paenarthrobacter sp. NPDC091669. Next base: position 380,353 of record NZ_JBIVTK010000003.1, on the reverse strand, counting down.
GGTCGTCTTCACCAAGCTGCACGCGGGCGGCAAGTTCGGCGGCGGTTCCTATACGGCCTCCGGCGGTCTGCATGGTGTTGGCGCTTCTGTGGTCAATGCGCTGTCCAGCCGTCTGGACGTTCAGGTGGATCGCGGCAGCAAGACTTACCAAATGTCCTTCCGTCGGGGTGAGCCCGGCAGGTTCGTGGATTCGGGTTCCAAGCCTGGCCCCGACGCTCCGTTTGAGCCGTTCGTTGAGAACTCCGTTCTGGACGTAGTGGGCAAGGCGAAGCGCGGCGTGACGGGAACCCGGGTCCGCTACTGGGCGGACCGGCAAATTTTCACGCCTGATGCGAAGTTCTCCTACGATGACCTCGCTGCAAGGGCCCGCCAGACCTCGTTCCTTGTGCCCGGGCTGAAGATTACGGTCCGGGATGAACGCAAGCTCCCCGGAACTCCGGGCGAGAACGGTGCACATGAGGAAGTGTTCCATCATGACGGCGGCATCTCGGAATTCGTCGAGTTCCTGGCTGCAGATGCCGGGGTGACGGATGTTTGGCGACTCCACGGCTCCGGAAAGTTCAAGGAAACCGTCCCCGTGCTGGACGACAAGGGTCACAGCAAGATCGCCGAAGTCGAACGCGATTGTGAGGTCGATATTGCCCTGCGCTGGGGCATCGGCTACGAAACCACCATGCGCAGCTTCGTCAACATCATCGCCACTCCCAAGGGCGGCACCCACCAGTCGGGCTTCGAGGCGGCGCTGCTGAAGACCTTCCGCAAGGTAGTGGAAACGAATGCCCGCAAGCTCAAGGCCGGCAACGACAAAATCGAGAAGGATGACATTCTCGCCGGGCTTACCGCTGTGTTGACTGTCCGGCTGGCGGAGCCGCAGTTCGAGGGTCAGACCAAGGAGATCCTGGGCACGTCGGCTGTACGCGCCATTGTGGCCAAAGTGGTGGAAAAGGAGATCACTGGCCGGTTGAACTCGGCCAACCGCAACGACAAGGCTCAGTCGGCGCTGCTTCTGGAAAAGATGGTCAGCGAGATGAAGTCGCGCATCTCGGCGCGTGTTCATAAGGAAACGCAGCGTCGCAAGAATGCGTTGGAAACCTCCTCGATGCCCACCAAGCTGGCCGATTGCCGCACGGACGATGTTGCCCGTTCCGAGCTGTTCATCGTTGAAGGTGACTCTGCCCTGGGTACAGCCAAGCTCGCCAGGTCTTCCGATTTCCAGGCCCTGCTGCCCATCCGCGGAAAAATCCTGAACGTCCAAAAAGCTTCTGTGGGCGACATGCTCTCCAACGCCGAGTGCGCGGCGCTTATTCAGGTGGTAGGGGCCGGCTCGGGTCGCAGCTTCGATATTGAGGCAGCCCGTTACGGCAAGGTCATTCTCATGACGGACGCCGACGTGGACGGCGCGCATATCCGGACCTTGCTGCTGACCCTGTTCTTCCGCTACATGCGCCCCATGGTGGAAGCGGGCCGCGTGTTTGCGGCAGTTCCGCCACTTCACCGGGTGGAAGTGATCAACCCCGGCCAGAAGGCCAACGAGATGATCTACACCTACTCTGAGGCGGAGCTTCATGTCCTCCTGGCGAACCTCGCCAAGGAAGGCAAACGCTACAAAGAGCCCATCCAGCGATACAAGGGCCTGGGCGAAATGGACGCCCAGCAACTGGCAGAGACCACCATGGATCCACGGCACCGGACCTTGCGGAAGGTTGGCATCGACAGCGCCCAGCGCGCGGAAGAGGTCTTTGACCTTCTCATGGGCTCGGATGTAGCGCCCCGCAAGGAGTTCATCATCGCCGGCGCCGCCACACTGGACCGGGAACGCATCGACGCTTAGCCGCTGGTGGGCGGAGCCGATGTTTCCTTGGTTCCAGGCGCGGCGAATGCTGTCAGCCCCACCAGCAGTGCCAAGGCTCCCAAGCCCCAGGGAAGTCCGACCGCCACGGCGATGCCGCCCACCAGCAATGGACCCCCGGCATCTCCGAGTTCGCGTCCCAGCTCGGCTGATCCCATGGTTCTGCCCAGCCGTTCGGAGGGGGTCGAGTCTGCCAGGTGCGCAAAAGCCAAGGGGGTGGACATGCCTATCCCTGCGCCGATCAGGACGGCGGCGAAGTAGATCCAAGCCGCTCCGGGGAGAAGCCCTGCCATCAGTGTGCCCCCCGCGATGCAGAGCAAGCCTGCCACCATGCCTGGCTTGTCGGCGAGGAGGCCTTGGTCCCGCAGCCAGCCGATACGTGGTTGTATCAGCGACGACGCCAGGGCCAAGACTGTAACAACTGCCACGCTTCCTGCCGTTCCCAGGCCTTCGCGTGCCGCCATGGCAGGAAGGAAGCCGACGGCTGCGCCCAGGGCTCCGGTGGCCGCAGCAAGGACCAGTGTGGGTCCCAGGAATGATCTCTCGGTGCTCTGGCGCCATACATCCACAATGGTGTATAGGGGGCGGGGCAGGGGAGCCAACCGTGGCACCGCAACCGCAGCCCACGCGGCAACAATGAGGCCGAGGGCGGACAGTATCCCAAACAGGAGCGTAAACCCGCCACTGATGATGGCAACAGCCCCCAGGAGAGGTCCTATCGCGTAGCCGAGCCCCTTCCAGGAACCGTATCGTCCGAAGTACCGTCCGGTGTTACTTCCCGCGAGGCGGGCCACGCCGGCCGATGATGCCGGTGAGAAAGCCGAGGCCGCCATGCCTTGCCCCAGTCGTGCCGCGGCGAGCATGGCAGGCTGCTCGGCCCACAATCCGATCAGTGAGGCTGCGGAGAAGGCCAAGAGCCCGCCCACGATGACCGGTTTTGGCCCGATGCGGTCACTCAACGCGCCAAACACCGGCTTCAGGAACACTTCGGCGATGTCGTACAAGGCCAGCAGGATGCCCAGGGCCAACAGGCTTAATCCAATGTCCGCGCTTTCGGCCCCCAGTCCGGCAGCCACAGCGTGCGCGCCAAAGGCAGTGGTGAATCCCGCAGCGTAGAGCGGCCAACGCTGTGTAGTTTGGTGGGGGAAGGGGGCGGTGTCACTGGGATTCACGCTTCACAATGTAACAGCTGCTACATTCATCTTTGTGATTGAAGATCGATGGTTACTCATTTTGGTCCAGCTTCCTTCCCAGCCATCCCGTCACCGTGTGGCTGTCTGGCGGGAGCTGCGGCGCATGGGGGCCGTTCCCTTGTCGCCCGGGACCTGGGTGCTCCCCGCCCACCCGGCCTTTGACGAAGGTTTGAAGAAGACCGGGGCGCTGGTGGCCAAGGGAGGTGGGTCGTGGACCTTGGTGGACGCTGCGCCGCGCGAGGGCGGCGCAGCGACTTTCCGCAGCGCTTTCGAAGCTGCCCGGCTGGAGGGATGGGCGGAATTTACCGCTGATTGTGGCAAGTTTGAGCAGGAGATAGCCAAGGAAATTTCGCGGCGCAAATTCACGTTCGCCGAACTTGAGGAAGAGGAGCAAAGCCTAGAGCGCTTACGGCGCTGGTACCGGGAGTTGAAGTCGCGTGATGTCTTGCACCTGCCGCAGGCCGGGGAAGCTGCCGCCCGCCTGGCTCGCTGCGCGGAAGCGCTGGAAGGCTACGCATCCCTGGTGTACGAGGCCACGCTGCCGGAGTAGCCTCCGCGTTCGCCGCCTGGCCCGTTGTGCCGTTCAGCCCAAGAGTCCGGGCACAATCAACAGCGCGGTCGGCACTGCCAGCAGCAAGGCCGATACCACCAGGACAAGGATGCGCAGGCCCTTGGTGAGTGGAGGCTGGGGTGAGAGGAGGCGGCTGACGCGTGACGCCGTCGTGCGTGGTGAGTCCGCACCCCCGGTGGCGCTGACGGCATTGCCTTCCACCACGGCGCCGCCGGCGTTGAGTGCCCCGGTACCGATGGCGGGTTGGGAGGTTCCGCTGGCGACGATCGCGATGGCCTTGATCAGGGTGCCTTTGCTTTCGGTCCGCAAAGCGACGTCATCCGCCAGCATCTCGATCAGGGAGTTCACCGCCGTCTGGGCCAGTCGTGTAGTGGGGAACCACGGCAGGGCTTGGCGCCAGGCTGCGAAGGCCCACAGCAGGAGATCGTGGCGCTGGGACAGGTGGGCGTTCTCGTGAATGAGGACGGCCCTGAGTTCAGCCGGCTCCAGGGCTGCCATCAGGCCATCGGAGAGCACTGTGACGGAGCGGGCGCCGCCGGGGAGGCAGTACGCCACGGGGGAGTCGTGGTTGATGACTACGGTGCCGGGACCGTCGTCGGACGGTGAGGCGAGCAAAGCCAGCAGTTCGCGGTGCCGCCGCCGCTGGCGCTCAATTTTGTAATAGGTCAGCAGCAGGGTGAAAACCAGGTGCGCGGTCAACAGCGCCGCCGCGGACAGTGCGAAGAGGTGCCAAAAGCCCAACGCTGTGGTGGGCTCGTTGTTGAAGACCATGCCGGCCAGGCTCTTGAGACCGGCTATGAGGTTGTCTCCGATGGGCTCCAGCCCGTAGACCAGCATGGCGCCGATCATGGACAGTCCACCAGCAAGGGCGATCGCCTGCCACAGGACCATGGCCGTGAACGGCGAGCGTGCCGGCCACTGGGCGCGGGACAGCAGGACGGGCACCGGCCATGCCAAAATCAATGCCAGGACCGCAAGCAGGTATGAGGTCCAGAACATAGTGGCTAATTGTAGCCGAGCAGTTTGCGCAGGGTAGCGGCTTCACTTTCGGTGACGGAACCAATGAAGCGGGCCAGAACGGCCTCGCGGTCCGGAGCGGAGCCCAGGACTTCGTGCATCAGTTCGGCGGTGTGGTCAGCGCGGCTGGAAACAGCTTGGTAGCGGTGCGGACGGGTACCGCGCTCACGCTCCACCAGCCCCTTCTTTTCCAGGCGTGACAGCACGGTCAGCACCGTGGTTACAGCCAGATCCTTGCCTTGATGTCCCGCAGTGCCGTCTCCGGCCTCGGAGTCCTGCGCCAGGAGATCGCGCAGGGTATTGGCAGTTGCAGCCTCCTGGCCTGCCCAGAGCAGATCCATGACTGCCCGTTCCAGTTCCCCAAGACTTGCCATCTATACGTCCCTACCTTCCGCTTCCCGGTGCAGGGTGACTGCTGTCGGGAGCGATGATCCAACATTCCACCATAAATCTACCGCTTTTCAGCTCTTCATTCTACGTGAGGTAGAACTATCGGCGCGCCGCGGCCGCCGGGGAGCCCTTGCGCGTGGGTTACGCCACTTGAAGAATGGGTTTCGTCGCCCGCCATTTGTTCTACACTGTGTAGAAGAGAAGTTTTCTACGCTACGTAGAAGTAACGTCATCGTACTTCGGTCCGCCGTACAAAGGACAGCCATGGACGCCTTGGAAATCGCACGCTGGCAATTCGGTATCACTACCGTCTACCACTTCATGATGGTGCCCCTCACCATCGGTCTGGGGCTGGTGGTGGCCATCATGCAGACCATTTGGTACCGCACGGGCAAGCCCGAATACCTGCGGATGACCAAGTTCTGGGGAAAGCTCTTCCTCATCAACTTCATCATGGGCGTGGCCACGGGCATCGTGCAGGAATTCCAGTTCGGTATGGCATGGAGCGAGTACAGCCGGTTCGTCGGTGATGTGTTCGGCGCGCCGCTGGCACTCGAGGCCCTGCTGGCCTTCTTTGTTGAATCAACGTTCCTGGGGCTGTGGATCTTCGGATGGAAGCAACTCAAGCGCGGCGTGCACCTGGCCTGTCTGTGGATCGCCGTGATTGGTTCGGTCTTCTCCGCCTACTTCATCATCGTGGCGAACTCCTGGATGCAGCACCCTGTCGGGGTGGAGATGGTGGACGGGCGGCCCGTGATGACCGACGCCTGGGCAGTCTTCACCAACAACACGGCCCTGGTGGCTGTACCGCACACGCTGTTCGGTGCGTTGGCTGTTGCCGGCGCGTTCCTCCTGGGCATCGCCTGGTACCACTTGTGGCGTCGCCGGCATGACGGCATTGACGTGGTGGGCAAGGACGGCAAGCTGGTTCCCGGGGAAGCCGCGATCCCGGGCCGGGACACGTCCGACTACACCGTGTGGATGAAGAGCCTCCGGATCGGTGCCGTTGTTGCCATGATTTCCTTCGCCGGCACCGCCATCACGGGCGACCTGCAGGGCAAGCTGATGTTTGAACAACAGCCCATGAAAATGGCTGCCGCTGAAGCCGCCTGCCACGACGGCACGGGCTTCTCGGTCCTGAGCGTCGGTAACCTCGGCGCCACCAACTGCGATGACATCGTTGCCGTGATCGAAGTACCCGGCATCCTCTCCTTCCTGGCCAAGGGGGACTTCACTACCGAAGTGAAGGGTGTCAACAGCCTGCTGGGCGAGTACAAGGAAAAGTACGGAACCCACCTCCCGGACAACCCGCTCTACGGCGACCGTGCCGGGCAGGAAATCCAGTACGTGCCCGTGATGGAGGTGACCTACTGGGGCTTCCGCATGATGATCGGCTTCGGTGGGATCGCAGCTTTTGCCGCCCTGCTGGCTCTCTGGGTCACCCGCAAGGGCGTAGTCCCGCAATCGAAGTGGCTCATGCGCCTCGCCGTCTTCGGCATCCTCGCACCCTTCGGCGCCAACGCCGCGGGCTGGATCTTCACTGAAATGGGCCGGCAGCCGTTCGTGGTGGCGCCCAACCCGGATATGAACGGCATCGACCAAGTGTTTATGTTTACTGCTGCCGCCGTGTCGCCGGGGGTCAGTGCCGGTGAGCTTCTGACCTCGCTGGTGGTCCTCACCGCCATATACGCCATATTGCTGGTGGTCGAAGTGAAGCTCCTGGTCAAGTACATCCGCGGCGGCGTGGCCTCTGCAATGCCGGAGCTGGCCCACCCGGCCAAGGACACGGACGACGACGACAAGAACGGCGTCGGTCCGGACAAGTCCGGCGACGACGTCCTGGCATTCGCCTACTAGAAACAGGGGAAACTGACAATGGAACTGTTGCCAACCATCTGGTTTGTGGCCATCGCGGTGCTGTGGACGGGTTACCTCTTCCTGGAGGGCTTTGACCTGGGCGTCGGCATGCTCATGAAGCTGTTTGCCCGGAACAACACTGACCGCCGTGTGCTGCTCAACACCATCGGCCCCGTGTGGGACGGCAACGAGGTATGGCTGCTCACTGCGGCCGGAGCCACGTTCGCGGCCTTCCCGCTCTGGTACGCCTCGCTGTTCTCCGCCCTCTACCTCCCGCTCCTGGCAGTCCTGGCCGCGCTGATCTTCCGGGCCGTCGCCTTCGAATACCGCGGCAAAGTGGACTCAGAGCGCTGGCGGAACCGCTGGGACTGGGCGATCGCCGTCGGATCCTTCGTCGCAGCCTTCGGCATCGGTGCCGCCCTGGCGCTGACCACCACCGGCCTTCCGTTGAACGCCAACGGAGACCGCAGCGGCGGCCCGATGTCCTGGTTCAGTGGCTATGCGCTGCTGGGCGGTTTCGGTGTGGTGGCCTTCGCTCTGGTCCATGCCCTTGCCTTCCTGGCCCTGAAGACCGACGGCGATGTGCGGCACCGTGCCCGCCGCTGGTTTGTGCGGTTGGTGCCGTTCGCGGTGTCGCCGATGTTCGGCTGGATGGTGTCAGTACAATTCCTCAGCGGTAAGCCGTGGACCTGGGCCTTGGTTGCGGCCGGAGTCGTAGCTGTCGTCCTGGCCTGGACGTTGGCCCGGGCGGGGGCAGAGGGACGCGCCTTCGGCGCCCTGGGTGGGTTCATTGTGTGCGCCACCGCTTCAATCTTCGGGGCAGCCTTCCCCGTAGTGATTCCTTCCACCCTTGATCCAGCGTTCAACCTGACCATTTCCAATGCCTCATCCTCGGACTACACACTGGGGCTGATGAGCATTGTGGCAGCCGTAGGACTGCCTTTGGTGATCGCCTACCAGTCCTGGACCTACTGGGTGTTCCGCCGGCGCGTCAGCGCGGCGCACATCCCTGAAGCGCACGGTTTCCTTCCCGCGATTGCTGCCAAGGTCCTGATCTCCAAGGACAGCCAGTCAGCCGCCAGCACCAAGGAAGGCTAAACGCCCCATGAAGCCCGTCTTCCCCTCCGGCCCGGCCACCCGATCCGCGCTTTATCTCATTGGGCTGCTGTCCGCCCTCAAGGCGCTCTCCCTGGTGCTCATGGCCCAGGCCGTGGCAGGGATGCTGGCAGGGCTCGCCTCCGGGACTGGGGACTGGAACAGCGGACTTGTCTGGGGCGCTGTGGGAGCAGTCCTGCGGTCACTCACCGTCTGGGGCCAGGGCATCGCCTCCAGGCGGGCGGCCCTGGGCGTTAAGGAGGAGTTGCGGGCGCAGCTGCTGCGGCGCTCACTGGCCGGCCGTGTTTCATCCCCGGTAGAAGGAATGAACGACGGCGGCCTGGCGATCCTGGCGACGCGTGGCCTGGATGCGCTGGACGACTACTACACCCAGTACCTGCCCGCCTTGGTCAATTGCGCCACGGTACCGCTGTTGATCGGGGCCAGGATTCTCTTTGCCGACTGGGTCAGCGCGGTAGTGATCGTCCTGACCGTTCCATTGGTGCCGTTGTTCATGGTCCTGATAGGCAGGCACACCGAGGACAACGTCAGGGACGCCCAGACAACCCTCCGGAAGCTCTCCGGCCACATCCTGGAACTGGCCAAGGGACTTCCGGTGCTGGTGGGCCTGGGCCGTGCCACCGAACAACGCGCAGCCTTGGAAGACATTTCGGAGCAGTACCGGAGCCGGACCATGGGAACCCTCCGCACAGCCTTCCTGTCAGCGTTGGCGCTCGAACTCATTGCCACCATCTCCGTTGCCGTTGTTGCTGTGTTCATCGGCGTCAGGCTTGTGGGCGGCGACATGGCCCTGGAAGCCGGACTCCTGGCCCTCATCCTGGCGCCGGACTGCTACCTCCCCCTGCGGGAGCTGGGTACTGCCCACCACGCCAGCGACAACGGCAGGGCCGCCTTGGAAACCACCAATGCTGTACTGGATGCCCCCGCGCACCAAGCGCTGCCGGACCAAGAATGCTCCAACAGCACGCCGTCCGGCGTTGTGGTGGACGGGTTGTCGGTGACCTATCGCGGGAGGTCCACGGCCGCCGTCGGGCCCCTTGGCTTTACCGCCCCGCAGGGCAGCATTACAGCCCTCGACGGCGACAGTGGCGCCGGGAAGAGCACCGTCCTGGGTGTCCTTGCCGGACTGATCGGACCAGGGCCGGGAGCAGTCGTGACGGGAACCGTCATTGGAACCGGGAAGGGTGCCGTGGCATGGGTGCCGCAACACCCCGCCATGGCAACAGAGACCGTCCAGGAAGAGGTGTCCCTGTATCTTGACGGGTACAACGGAGATGCTGCCCAAGCCGTTACACGTGTTCTGTCGAAATCAAAGGCTGCGCACCTGGCTGCGAAGAACCCGGCTGAACTGAGCCCCGGCGAACTGCGCCGTGTTGCGCTCGCCCGCGGACTGGCACGGGTGGAAGCAGGGGCCACCGTCCTGCTGCTCGACGAGCCCACCGCACACTTGGACCCCTACTCAGCCGGCGTGGTCCGCGACGCCATCGAGTCACTGCGAGGCAACGTAACGGTCATCCTGGTGGCCCACGACGCCGCAACCCGTGCGCTCGCGGACCACGTGGTGCCCGTGGGATACAAACGCTTCCATAATGCGCCCATGGTTCCATCCGTGACCTCAGGTGACACTCCGGGAACTGCCGCCGGCGAACTTCGCCAAACATCCATGACCGATGATTGTGCCCAGCGCACCCCAAAGACCGGCAGCCTGAAGCGCCTGATGGGGATCCTCAAGCCCGTGCAGTGGAAGTTCGTCGCAGCCGGCACCGTGGCCGTCCTGGCTGCCCTGTTCGCGGTGGCACTGTCCGGTTTGTCCGGGTGGCTGATCATCAGGGCGAGCGAACAACCGCCCATCCTCTACTTGCTTGGTGCGATTGTGGGCGTCAGATTCTTCGGAATCGGCAGGGCAGTCCTGCGCTACTGTGAGCGGCTCCTGACCCACGACGCCGTCTTCGCCGCCATGACCCGCCTCCGCGGAGCACTGTGGGGGACACTGAGCCGCAGGGCACTGTCATTGAGGCGCCTTCTCCAGGGCGGCAACGTGTTGGGCGCAATCGTGGACGACGTCGACACCCTCCGGGACCTTCTGCCAAGGGTTGCGCTGCCACCCGTCACCGCAGTGGGCGTGGGCGCAGCGGCGATCGCAGCCACCGCCATCGTCCTGCCCGCCGCCTTGCCCGCTGTGGTGCTGGCATCCGTGGTGGGACTTGCCATTGCCCCTCTCCTTGCCGTGCTGGCCGACCGGAACGCTGCCAAGGCAGAACAGCACATGCGCTCCGTGGTACTCCACGGCGTGGCAGCAGCCCTGGACGCCCGGGCAGAACTGACGGCCAACGCAGTAGCCGAGCCGGTCCTCAAGGATCTGCGAACCAAAGACCGCGCCGCCACCGTCTCTGCCCAGCGCTCGGCTTGGGCTGAAGGCCTCGGCCAGGCCGTGATCGTCCTGGCCTGCTCGCTGGCATCCTTGTGGGCAGGCGTCCTCAGCGCTCCTTCGGTTGACAACGGTGCGGTTCCACCTGAACTCGTGGCTGTGATCGTCCTGATGCAGCTGGCTCTGGTGGATGCCTTCGGCGGCATCGTTTCCGCGGTGCGCCAGGCTCCGGCGCTCGCGGCCGTCCTGGGCCGGGTTGCTGCGTCCGGGGCCTTGGACGCTCCTGCCGCCGATCTTTCCGAGGCAACGCGTCTTTCCGAGGCAACGCGCACAGAGCTCGACGGCGGCCCACGGCCACTGCCGGACCGTGACGGTAAAGCGGGGCTTGAATTGAAGGGTGCGGCGGCTGCGTGGCCCGGGGGTCCCGATGCCTTCGCCGGGGTCACCGCAGAAGCCGGACCCGGCCGCTGGCTCGCGGTGACAGGACCCTCGGGCGCCGGAAAGACCACGCTGCTGTCCGTGCTGCTGGGCTTCCTGCCGCTTACCCGGGGAACAGCGAAACTGACGGGCACTGCGGCCTGGTGCCCCCAGGAAGCGCACCTGTTCGACTCCACCATCCGTGGGAACCTCATGCTCAGCCGCCCGGCCGCGGCGAAGCCCAGCGAGGCCGAGATGCACAAGGCACTGGCCGACGTCGGACTTGATGTAGTGGTGGACGCCTTGCCGGACGGTCTTGATGCCAGGATCGGGCCCGGCGGCTCGTTCCTCAGCGGAGGTGAACGGCAGCGGCTGGCCATGGCCAGGACCCTCTTGACCGGAGCGTCGGTACTGCTGCTCGACGAGCCCACTGCCCATCTGGATTCCGGTTCTGCACGGGAAATGATGGCCATTCTTCGCCAAGGCCTCAAGGACGTCACGGTTGTCCTGGTGACGCACAATCCTGACGACATTGATCCGGGAGATGCGCGGCTGGAACTGCCCGCGGCCCAGCCTGCGGCAATTCAACGCACGGGCGCGCCGGAACTGGTGGGAAAGCGTACCCCTCAGTAGCCTGTTGGCATGCCTTTCAACGCCGCAAGCCCTGCCGTGCCCGATGCCGCCATCACCGGCCTGCAGTGGCGGCCCGCCACCATGGAGGACCTCGACAACTGGGCGGCCCTGATAGCCCGGACTGCCGCCGTCGAACATCCCGTCTGGTTCGAGAAGCGCGGCGACCTGGTCCACCTTCTGGATTCCACTAAAAACCCGGCGGAAACGAGCACGCTGCTGGGCGTGGACTCCGACGGCGTGGCCCGTGCCTACGGTCGGATCGCCAAGAATCCCGAGGGCGACAAAGCCACCGGAATGGCGTGCGTTGATCCCGACTGGCAGCAACGCGGGATCGGCTCCGCAGTCCTGGTGTGGCAGGAAGAGCAGGTGCGCAGGCGGTTCGACGCGGATCAGGCTGCCGGGCACACCGACGCGCCGCCGCGGCTCCGCATCCAGACAGAAGAGCAGCACGAACACCAGGCGAGGCTCCTGATGGGGCATGGGTATGCTGCCGTGCGCTGGTTCAATGAGATGCACCGGCCCCTTTCCCAACGATTGCCGGAGGTTGTCCTGGATGCAGGACTTGAGCTCAGGAGCCTGGATCCATCGCTCTTTGAACCCGTACGGCAAGCGCACAACGATGCTTTCAGGGACCACTGGGGGAGCGAACCCAGGGACGAAGAGTCCTGGCGCTTCACCATCGAGGAACCCACGGCGCGGCATGATCTCAGCGCAGTGGTTCTCGACTCAGGGACAGGGGAGGTGGCCGGATACCAGCTGAGCAGCTTCGATCCCGACTCCGCAGCCGACCGCGGTTTCACGGAGGGCTATACGGAGCTGCTGGGCGTACGGCGCGGCTATAGGGGCCGTGGGATTGCACAACTGCTGCTGGCGGATGCCATGCGCCGGTACACCGATGCCGGGATGCAGGTGGCGTCACTGGATGTGGATTCAGCCAACCCCACCGGTGCGCTGGAGCTTTACCTTCGGATGGGCTATGCGCCGGTAAACCGCAGTATGACGTGGGAGAAGATGCTCTAGTTTCTAGCCGTCCACATCGTGAAGATGATGGACCACATCGTGGAGGAAATACTGGGAGAACGTCAGCACGGTAAAGGAGGAGCCATTGCTCCGCGTGCCGGTGCGTGGCCAATCATCCTCGGTGACCCGGGCGAAGGACCCGGCAATCCCGGTACCCTCTGACTCCAGTTCGTCGGCCACCGTCCGCGGGTCCGCGGAACCGTACTCGCCGTCGATCGCGGCCTGGTCCTGGTCCCAATTGTCGAACCGGGCGTCGTCCTCCGCCAGCATCAGGTTCAGACGCTGGTCGAAGAGGCTGAAAACGTCCCGGACGTGGCAGGCATACTCAAGGGTGGACCACGTGTGGTCGTTGGGACGTGTGGCCGCATCCTCCCGTCGAAGCACCGCCCGCCACCGGGGAAGCATGTTCAGTATGGTGCCGGGCACCGTGGAAGGAGTCACGGTCGCGGGGTCGAAACCGCACTCGGGGCAGGGCTTCGAGAGCACCCAGGTCCAGTCTTTTTCATCGGGGATGATCGGCATGCGGCCAGTCTAAGCTCAACCGGCCCATACCCTGGTGCGGCCCATGAAATATGGTGTCGTTTTCCAATTACTTACGGACCCTCCCAAGAGTAAAGTTCGTTCCGGGGGGAGAGCCGGAAAGAGAAAACAATGCTCAAGGATCAGCAGGTTGGTGCCGTCCTACCGGCACAGGACATAGCCCGGGCACGCGCGTACTACAGCGAAAAACTCGGACTGGAACCCGAAAATCCGGACGACGACGACAACCTCCAGTACAGGTGTGGCGACGGAACCGGATTCTTTGTCTATCAAACGTCCAATGCAGGAACTGCGAAGAACACCCAGATGGGCTGGACTGTCAGCGATGTCAGGGCCACGGTGCAGGAATTGCGCGGCAACGGAGTTGAGTTCGAAGACTACGACTTCCCCGGCCTGAAGACAGAAGACGGCATCGCCACGATGCCGGATGGAAGCGCCGCAGCATGGTTCCTCGACAGTGAGGGAAACATACTGAGCATCAACCAAACCGGCTAGCCCACGCGGTGGCTTCACGGCCACCGCAGCACAAAGGCCGGGGGTCTGGACCCCCGGCCTTTGCCATGCTGTTCAACGGTCTTGCTGCAGCGTCCCGCCAAGCTCAGTTATTCTGCGGCGTCAGGCCACGCCATGCTCGGGCCGATGGCTTCCACTGGCTGGGACAGCGGCACGCCGGATCCATCCCTGCGACCATGTTCGTGGGGGAGTGCCCGCGCAACGCCGGCTGCCGAAGACGCCTTGGCCGGGCCATGTCCCGCCCAAGCCAGCAACAGGGTGTCCTCGCCCTTGAGGAAGCGGTGGACCCGCACGCCGCCGGTTGCCCGGCCCTTCGCGGGATACTCCTCGAAAGCCGTCACCTTCGCCGTTCCGGGTGCCGTGCCCGGCAAGGCGCCGTTGGTACCGGCAATGGTAACGACGACGGCGGCGGGATCGTTGGCGCGTACGGTTCCGAAGTGGATCACTTCATCACCGGCGGCCAGCTTGATGCCGGCCATACCGCCCGCCGTGCGGCCCTGCGGCCGGACGATGGAGGCACTGAACCGCAGCAATTGTGCCTGTCGCGTCACGAAGACGAGATCGACGTCGTCCTCCTGTGCCGGTTCCACGGCGAGGACCGAATCCTTGTCCTTCAGCGCGATGATTTCCCAGTCCTCACGGTTCAACGGATAGTCGGGTTGAACCCGCTTGACGATGCCCTGGACGGTGCCGATGGCGAGGATGGCATCCAGGGGAACGAACGCCACCAGCGTCTCGCCCTTGACCAAGGTGATGAAGTCCTTCGCCGGGACGCCGCCGGCAAGGTTGGGAAGACCGGACATCGGGGGGAGGACGGGCATGTCCATGACCTGCAGGCGCAGCATGCGGCCTTGGGATGTCACCGCGCCGATCTCGCCCCGTGCAGTGGTCTTGACCACTGAGCGGAAGACATCGTGCTTGGCCCGCGGCCCAGCTTCGGCCAGCGGCTCCTGGTTGGACGTCCTGGCGATCTGTCCTGAGGTGCTGAGCAGGGCCCAGCAGGGGTCATCAGGAATCTCCAGGGGCAGCGCCGCGGCCTTGCCCTTGGGACCGGGAGTGGAGGCTGCGAGGGCTGCAGCCACGGTGGGGGAGACGGCTTCGGATTCCAGCAACACCGTGCGCCGGGGTGTTCCGTACTTCTCCGCGACTACGGCCAACTCGCCGGAGACCAGGTCGCGGAGCAACTCATCGGAGGCCAAGATGGCCTCAAGTGCCTCAATTTCCCGGCGGAGCTCGTCCTGTTCCTTTTCCAGTTCAAGCCGGGAATACTTGGTCAGCTGCCGCAGGCGCAGTTCCAGGATGTAGTTGGCCTGGATCTCGGTGAGGTCGTAGATGGACATCAACCGCTCGCGGGCGGCAGAGGCCTCGTCGGAGGAACGGATGATCTGGATGACTTCGTCGATGTCAACGATCGCGATCAGCAGGCCCTCCACCAAGTGGAGGCGGTCCTTCTTCTTGCCCAGGCGGAAGGACATACGGCGGCGCACCACCGTCAGCCGGTGCTCGACGTACACCTGCAACAACTGCAGGAGCCCCAGCGTCTGCGGCTGACCGTCCACCAACGTGACGTTGTTGATCCCGAAGGAATCTTCCATGGGTGAGTAGCGGTACAGCTGCTGGAGGACAGCGTTGGGATTAAACCCGTTCTTGAGCTCGATGACCAGGCGAAGGCCGTGGTTGCGGTCCGTCAGATCCACGACATCGCTGATGCCTGTCAGCTTCTTGGCGTTGACGGCATCCTTGATCTTCTCGATCACCTTTTCCGGGCCCACCATGTAGGGCAGTTCAGTGACCACCAGGCCCGTCCGGCGGGCGGACAACTGTTCCACCTCAACCTTGGCGCGGGTCTTGAAGGAACCGCGGCCCGTGGCGTAGGCGTCACGGATTCCGTCCAACCCAACAATCCGGCCTCCTGTGGGAAGGTCGGGACCCGGGATGAACCTCATGATGTCCTCCAGCGTGGCACCCGGGTTGGCGATCAGGTGGCGTGCAGCAGCGATGACCTCGACGAGGTTGTGCGGAGGCATGTTCGTTGCCATGCCCACCGCGATGCCCGTGGTGCCATTAACAAGCAGATTGGGGAAGGCTGCCGGGAGGACATCCGGCTGGGTCAGTTGGTTGTCGTAGTTGGGGACGAAGTCCACTACGTCTTCGTCCAAGTGGTCCGTCATGGTCAGCGCGGCGGCCGCCAAGCGGGCCTCCGTGTACCGCGGTGCTGCCGGTCCGTCGTCGAGCGATCCGAAGTTCCCGTGGCCATCGATCAGTGGCAGGCGGAGGGAAAAGTCCTGCGCCATGCGCACCATGGCGTCGTAGATCGCGGTGTCGCCGTGGGGGTGGAGCTTGCCCATGACTTCGCCCACCACCCGGGCACTCTTAACGTGCCCGCGATCCGGGCGGAGGCCCATGTCGGACATCATGTACAGGATGCGCCGCTGAACGGGCTTCAGTCCGTCGCGGGCGTCCGGGAGCGCTCGCGAATAAATCACTGAGTAGGCGTACTCCAGGAAGGAGCCTTCCATCTCCGAAGTGACGTCGATGTCCACGATGTTCTCGGTGAAATCGCCGAGGGGTTCGGCTGTCCGTGCTGATTTTTGGCTGCGGGCCATGGGGTCGGTGAATCCTTGAAGTTGTACTGCGGATGTTTTAGCTAGGCTAAGCCTATGGTGGATCAGCCCGGCGTCGGCATTTATCCGGAATATTGGGAGGCTGATGTCGTCCTGCGCGACGGCGGAACCGCCCATCTTCGCCCTATCCGGCCCGAGGACGCCGATGCCCTGCAAGCCTTCCATGCGGGCCAATCACAGGCGTCGATCTACATGCGGTTCTTTTCCTTCAAACCCCGGCTCTCCGGCAAGGAAGTGCGGCGGTTCACCGAAGTGGACCATATCAACCGGGTGGCCTTCGTCATTACCATTGGCGGCGAGATCATGGGCATCGGCCGCTACGACCGCCTGGATGACCCCGACGAAGCCGAAGTCGCCTTCAATATCTCCGATGCCCACCAGGGGCGCGGGATCGGCTCCATCCTCCTGGAGCACCTGGCGGTTGCCGCCCGCGAAAACGGCGTCCGGCGTTTCACTGCCGAGGTCCTTCCGGACAACCGGAAGATGCTGATGGTCTTTGCCGACGCCGGCTACGACCTCACCCGGCAATTCGACGACGGCGTCGTGAGCGTCGAGTTCAACATCGACCCCACGGAGAAGTCGCGGGCCGTCATGGAATCCCGTGAGCACCGCGCCGAGGCCCGCAGCGTGCGCGACTTGTTGTCGCCGTCGTCGGTGGCTGTTATTGGCGCCAGCCGCAAGTGGGGGACCATAGGCTACCAATTGCTCGAACACATCATAGAAGGAGGGTTCAAGGGCCCGGTCTACGCCGTGAACCCTGAAGCTTTTGAACTTGCCGGCATGGTCTCCTTCGGGAAGTTGTCCGAAATTCCCGGGCCGGTCCAGTTGGCCATCATCGCTGTTCCGTATGAAGAAGTGCCCAAGGTGGTGGACGACTGCGCCGCTGCGGGCGTCAAGGGGATCGTGGTGGCCACGGCCGGATTTGCCGACGACGGCGAGCGGGGCCTGGCACGCCAGCACGAACTGGTGCGTCGTGCAAGGGCCAACGGGATGCGGGTGATCGGCCCCGAGTCGCTCGGAATACTGAACACCCATCCGGCCGTATCCCTCAACGCGTCCATGGCGCCCACCATGCCGCCCAGGGGAAGTTTGGGCCTGTTCAGCCAATCTGCTGCTGTGGGTGTTGCCGTATACGCCGCTGCCAGCCGTCGCAGGCTCGGGTTGTCCTCCTTCCTCTCGGCGGGAAACCGTGCCGACGTGTCCGGCAACGATGCCATGCAGTACTGGGAGGACGACGCCGACACCTCCGCAGTGGGCCTGTACCTGGAGTCCATCGGCAATCCCCGTAAGTTCTCCCGCTTGGCCCGGCGGTTGTCGCGGAGCAAGCCCGTGATTGTCGCGAAGTCCGACGTGACGGGCCTGAGCCTGCCGCCCGGACACGAAGTGCGGACCACCCAGGCCCCTGCTGCCGCAGTGGACGCCATGATGCGCCAAGCCGGCGTCATCCGCGTGGAAACCATTGAGCAGCTCATGGACATCGCCCAGATCGTGTCATCCCAGGCGCTGCCCCAAGGCCCCGGCGTTGCCGTCTATTCCAATTCGGTGGCCCTGGGCAAAGTGGTTTCCGACAGCGCAGGTCCGCTCGGACTGGAGGTGGACCGGCTGGTCACGGACGTTGACCTCGACGCCGGTATGTCACTTGCGCTCCCGGCACTTAGGGCCAGCCTCATGGAAAGTTTGGCCGCCCCCTCCGTCCACGCCGTGATTGCCGCACTTCTTCCTGCGAGGGGGCTCACGGTGGAGGCGTTGGCCGGTGTTTTGGCAGAATGCGCTGCTGAGGCCGGCAAGCCCGTAGTTGCAGCGTTCACCGGAATCCTGGACCCCTCCGTCCATGTGGAGGGCATGGTGGGTTCCGCAGGGAAGCCCGCTCTTCCGTGCTATTCCAATGCAGGCGCTGCCGTGGCTGCCTTGGCCGCGATTGTTGGTTATGCGCAATGGCGCGACAGGGATCAGGGCTTGTTCGTTGAACCGGAGGGCTGCGACGTGGAGGGCACCCGGGAAACGCTGACGGCGATGCTGGCCGGTGTTACCGGCGAGAAAATCAGGAAGCTCGACGCCGGGGCTGCCGCGGCGCTTCTTGCCGGTTACGGAATCGAAGTGGTGCCCACACTTGGATTCGGTACACCGGACGAAGCCGTGCAGGCGGCTGACGCGCTGGGTTGGCCTGTAGTCCTGAAGACCACCGACCCGGCCCTCCGGCACCGGCTGGACCTGGGTGGCGTGCGGCTGGACATCCAGGACGCGGAATCGCTGCGCCTGAACGTTGCACAGATGCGCCGGGCTTTGGAACCGTATGGATCGCCGTCCCTTGAGGTCCAGGCCATGGCTCCGGTGGGACAGGCCTGCACTTTCCGGGCCATTGAGGATCCGTTGCTGGGGCCAGTGCTGTCCTTTGGGTTGGCGGGCGATGCCGTGAACCTGCTGGACGACTGGGCCCACCGGGTACCGCCGCTCTCGGCTGCGGACCTGCATGACGTCATCCGCTCACCGCGCGCCTCAAGGAAGCTCTTTGGTTATCAGGGACTGCCTGCGGTGGAGGTGGCTTCCCTGGAGGACATAGCGGCCAGGCTTGCCAGGCTGAAGGACGATCACCCGGGAATTGCGCTGGTGGAATTCAACCCCGTCCTGGCCGGCCCCTCGGGTGCCACGATCCTGGGTGCCGACGTCTGGATTGGCAACGCCGCACAGCGGACTGACAGCGCGCGGCGTGCGATGCGAAGTTAGCCACAGGGCGGACCGCGCGGTTAGGAAGTCACCCAGCGATCTGTGAAAATGGGGGAATGAGCACCCAGTCTCCGACGCCTCAATCACGCCCGTCCAACACCGGGCACCACACCGCGCACAACCACAGCTCGCAGGGGCAGAGCCTGGACCAGGCACTGCAGCAGGCGGGGTTTTATCCGCGGCTGGTGGCCGACGTCGTCGATGACGCCCTGGACGGCCGGGAGTGCCTTTCCCATTTGGTGCACTTGGAGACGCACTTTGACCGCGCCGAGGTCCGCAGGCACATCACTGTCCTGGTGCTCACCGAAGACATGCTGGTGATCACACACGTTGACGACCAGCAGCTTGACGAAGCCGGCGAGCAAATTGTTGCGCAGATCTCCACTGAATCCGTCCCAGTGGCCCAAATCCGCTCCGTGGTCCTGAGCTACATGTACTCCCAGCCCCAGGACTACAAGCCATCCGATCCTGTACGGGAGCTCACCGTCTCCATTGCCTGGTCCGGAGGCCAGCGTTTGGACATGGGGCCGGCGAGCTGCGGAGACCCCCAGTGCGAGGCAGATCACGGGTACAGCGGAACCATTGCCCAGGAAGATATTGTGCTGCGCATCAGCGCCGAAGCCGACGGCCTGCAGGCCGTCCAGGATGCCAAGCTCTTTGCCCGCGCACTGCGAGCCGTTAACACTGGAAATCCGGCTCCCGTCCAGCACACGGGCATCCCGGCTCCACGGCCGCGTTCGGGTGTCTTCAGCAACCGCTTGAGCCGCGGACACCAGCGTTGAGGGACGCTGCACAGACCTCGTCTCCGGTAACCCACGACGCATCCGATCTACCCTCCGCCCCGCTGTTCGGGAGCAAATCGATCGCGGAAGTCTTCACGAGTTCTGCAGCTGCACTCGGAGTGCCCGGGTTCACCAACCACTTGCAGGTACCTGCATCCCAGCGCGTCTGCGTTGTCCTTGCCGATGGCTTGGGTCGCAACCTGCTCAAACAGAAGGCCTCCCACACGCCCTTCCTCCGCTCAGTCCTGGCCGAAGGGCAGGGCAACGTCCCGCAGTGGATCGACTCAGCATTCCCCAGCACCACGGCAGCTTCCCTGGCGAGCCTGGGCACCGGCTTGCCCGCCGGACAACATGGCATGGTGGGATACGACGTCCTGGATCCAGCGCAGGACAAGGTAGTGAACCTCCTGGGCAACTGGGATTCAGAGGTGGATCCGGTGGAGTGGCAGCCCCACTCCACGGTCTTTGAACGACTGGCCGGGGAACTGGACGTAGTGACAGTCAGCCTGCCTCAATTCGGCAACTCGCCCATGACGCAGGCAGCACTGCGGGGAAGCCGGTTTGTTGGCGGCACTACGCTGCATGCGCGGACGGCCGCGGCAGCGGAAGCAATGTCCGGTGGCGGACGTTCCCTGATGTACTTCTACCTCAATGAGCTGGACAAAGCCGGCCACCGCTACGGATGCCAGTCCGACCGTTGGGAGCATCAACTCGAAGAACTGGATTCCGCGGTCAAGCGGCTCTCCTCAACGCTCCCGGCAGGTACCACCATCCTGTTGACCGGTGACCACGGCATGGTGGACGTTCCCGAATCCCAGAGACTCGACTACTCCGCAGACGAATCCTTGGTGGCAGGAGTCAGGCACACTGCAGGGGAGCCCCGCATGGTGCACCTGTACCTTGAACCGGACGCCACAGTGGAGCATCGCGATGCCCTGCTCGCAGCCTGGCGGCATCGCTTCGGTGAGCGGATCTGGGCCTTCACACGGAACCAGGCCATGGACGCCGGATTGTTCGGTGCTGTCCGCCCCGAGGTTGCGCCGCGCATCGGTGATGTCATGATCGCAGCCCGCGACACCCTGGCGCTGTATGACACCCGCCGTGCCCGCCCCGCTTCCTTGGAAGTAGTGGGCCAGCATGGTTCGCTGACCAAAGCCGAGCGCGAAGTTCCCTTGGTGTGCTTCGCTGCTGCCGGCAAGAAGGGCAAACGTGGCTGAACTGGTCTTCTTCTCCGGCACCATGGACTGCGGCAAGTCCACCCTTGCCCTCCAGATGGACCACAACCACCGCGCGAGGGGTCGCGGAGGTGTTCGCTTCAGCTGCAACGACCGCGCCGGATACTCCACCATCTCCAGCAGGCTGGGACTCCACATCGACGCCGTCGAGGTTGAAGGTGGCACCGATTTCTGGGACGAAGTGGTGGTCCGCCGCACCAGCGGACTTCGCGTGGACTACCTAATTTGCGATGAAGCGCAGTTCTATACGCCAGCCCAAGTGGAGCAGTTGGCGCGTGTGGTGGATGAGATGGAGGTGGACGTCTTCGCCTTTGGCATCACCTCGGACTTCCGCACCCGGCTGTTCCCTGGTTCACAGCGCCTCATTGAGTTGGCCGATAAGGTCCAAGTGCTGCAAGTGGAAGCATTGTGCTGGTGTGGGCGCCGGGCAACCCAGAATGCCCGGACGGTGAACGGCATCATGGTGGTCGAAGGCGAGCAGGTGATGGTGGGTGACGTGGCACCCTCCACCGGAGGCGACAACCCATCAGGCGGGAACGCCGAGGGCAATCCGGAACCCGGCGTCGTGGGCCGTGAGGCTGTGGTGGGTTACGAGACGTTATGCCGCCGCCACTACATGCGGCGCGTCACGGTGCACGGTGCCAACCTGATGGCAGGGGCGGACCAGCCGCTCCCTTTCGACATTGACGCCTGCCTCTGGCCGGGCGCCGGGGAGCTTCGCCGCAGCTAGCTTGTGGAACTAGTCTCCGCGGGCTCCGAAGACGATCTCGTCCCAGCTGGGAATGCTGGACCGCTTCGGCCGTGACGGCTGGCGTTCTGCCGGGGCATCGGCGTCCTTGCGGACCTCGGCGTTCTCCGGGTTCTTGGAATCATCGGCAGGGGTTTCGCTGTCCCGGTGATCTTCAGGAGATTCCTCGCGCGGAGAGTCCGTGGTGCGGACAGCGCTGTTGCCACCCAGGAGTTCGTCAAGCCCGGCGGGTTTGCGCCCCGGGAGGGAAGTGACGGGACGCAGCGGGCCGGCTACCACCGTGATCTCCCGCGTTTCCGTACTGACGCCCTGGTGGAGCTTCAGCGAATCGTCTTCATCGTCGTCGTGGGGTTCGAAGTGCCGCGGCGCCAGGCTCAGCCGCGAGAGCATGGAGGGGCGGCCGTCTTTGCGTGCAGGTTCCTCCGCGACAGCCGGAGCCGGTTCGGGCTCTGCAGCGTCTTTTTCTTCGAGGTCTTCGTGCTCGCTCCCGGGCCGCGGGTGGGCTGCGGGAACGTTGCTCAGCAGCACCGCCAAGGCGTCGTCTCCGTCTTCGTCCACGCCCAGGCGCTGGCCCCGCCGCGAACGGAGCATTTCCAGGAGGCTGTCCGATTCCTTGGCAGACGCACGGGCGGCTGTCTCGGCATCGGTTTCGAAATCGAAGGGCCGGTCCGAGACGGCAGCGAGCCTGCGGGCCGGGACGGGTCCATCCAGCGGCTCGAGCTCGCTGAGTTGTTGGGCCCAGCGGTTGGCGTTCTGGAGGGACTTGCGCTGCGGGCTGAAGGTCCACATGGCGGGCGGTTCCTCGCCGATGCTGCCGTGGGTGCCCGGTACCGTTTCGAAGCGTGCGACGACGGTCCAGGAGCCGTCCGTACGGCGCCACGAGTCCCATTCCACCGTGGCGGAATCGATGCCGTGGGCAGCGAGCCTGTGGTCCACCATCTCACCCAGCGTCGCCGGGTTGTCACCGAAGGCCGAACGGTAGATATCGTGGCCAGGAGCAGGTGCGGCAACCTCAATGTTGCGTGCTTGCCTGGCAACGTACTCACGCTCCGCGAGGACAGGTCCTTCGTAGCGTTGGACGTTGGCGAGGGGCAGTCCGGACAACTCGGCCACTTCGGCCGCTGTAGCTCCACTGCGGATCCTGGACTGGATGTCGCGCGGGGACATGGCAATGGCTGTGTTGGCGGCACGGGCCGCCACTTGGGCAGGGGTCCGGCTCGCCGCTGCCCTCAAGGCTTCGTCGATCGGAAGCTGGAACATCGCACCGCCGGGGCCGCTCAAAAGCAGATGCCCGCCGTCGTCGTGGACGCCTACCAGTCGTAGATCCTGCATAACACCCTCCACCACATGGCATAACTGACATTCGAAACTCTGCCACCCGCCGGGGTCTTTTCCTACTAGGAGCGAGGGCGTGCCGTGATATTCCGGTGAAACCGGCTTTGATGGGGGAGTTTATTCGGTGCTTCTTTGCTAACGATGGGGGGCTATGGACTTTTACGGGCCGGAGGAGGAAAATCTGGCCGATATCGGGCACAAATCCGAGGCGTGCGGCGTTGCACCCTTACACCGGCGGCGACTACCGCCGGACCGGCGGGAACCCATTGCAGGCAGGGAGGACCAGGAAGGACCATGGCCACCGATTACGATGCCCCTCGAAAGACCGAGGAAGACGCCAGCGAGGATTCCCTGGAAGAGCTCAAGACGCACCAGTCGGGGAAGCAATCTTCCGCCGTGGACGTCGATGAGTCGGACCTTGCCGACGGCTTCGAGCTGCCGGGCGCTGATTTATCCGGCGAAGAACTCCTGATTCAGGTCATGCCACCCCAACCGGACGAGTTCACCTGTTTCAATTGCTTCCTGGTGAAGCATAAGTCCCAAATCGCCACGGAGCGTGGCGGACATCTGTACTGCAAAGAGTGCGAAGGATAGGAACCCCGGAGTCTTGGGTTTTCCTGCAGGGACGTGTCAGTCCCGCGGGGTGGTCAGCGCCGACACCAGTTCGTCAGGCCTGCGGGAAGAGGCAAGCCAGTACGGAGTACGGTCGGCGGGGTCCGTGATCTCAATCTTGACCACGGGGTCGATCCAGCCACGGAAGCACATGTAGGCGAGTCCGTTGAGCCGGGGACCCCGCTCGGCGGTGGCTTCGCCTTTGGTGAAAGCCTCGACGGATCCCACGAATTTCCGGTCGATGCTCGCCCGGCCAACCCGGACCGTGGTGGGGGTGACCGTAATAGTGGGTGTTGAGAGCACCAACATGATGGTCATGATGGCCAGCAGGACCAAAGCCGCGATGATGCCAGTAGCTGCGCTGATGGGGCCGAACATCAGGACGCCGGCGCCGGACAGGCCCACCACCACAACCCAGATCCACACTGACGGCCACAGTTTCTCGGTGTAGAGGACCTCCGAAGACGTCGGAGTGTTCGGGGCAGGCGCGGGGGAGGACTGGTCAGGCGTAGGCATACCTTCAGCTTATCCGGCGATGCGCTGCCGCTGCGTCCACCATCAGGGGTCAGCAGCCGGCAGGCCGGGTGCGCAGGTTCCGGCTCCCAGTAGAATGGACCACTGTGAGCAATGAGACCGCAGTATTCAGCACAGACACCGCCCCCGGAACCGCCAACGGCAGTGAAACCCCCGCGACCTACGGGGCCCCTACCTTGGAAGTCCAGCTGAAAATGCTCGACGCCGGGTTGGAAGCGCCGTCCTACGCGCACCCGGGAGATGCCGGAGCCGACCTCCGGGCCCGCGAAGACGTACACCTCGCCCCCGGTGAGCGGAAACTTGTTCCCACGGGCGTTTCGATAGCGCTGCCGAATGGATTCGTGGCTCTTATCCACCCGCGGTCGGGACTTGCCACCAAGCATGGACTGACCGTCGTCAACGCTCCAGGCACTGTGGACGCAGGCTACCGGGGCGAGATCGCGGTGACGCTCCTGAACACCGACCAAAACCACGCCATCGTTCTCAAGCGCGGCGATAGAATTGCACAAATGGTGATTCAGCGCGTTGAGTACGCGCGGTTCGTGGCTGTTGACCAACTGTCCGATTCCGTTCGTGGAACCGGCGGCTTCGGTTCCACGGGCGGCTTCAACGCACCAAAGCCCTCAGCAAACCACTGACCTCCCTACGTCGGAGGCATCGCCTTGGCGTGGTTTTACATGGTTCAACGTGGGTGCGGTTTACTTGGGGATAGACCACTACTAAGGAGAAAACCCAATGCTTTTTGGGCGCGGCAAGAAGTCCAAGGACGAGCGGTCGGACACCGCCGGCACCGTCGAGGAATCCGGTGCTGAGGCACCACGTCCAGAATCAGGCCAGCCTGGCACCACCGGCGATTTCCGGCTTGCAAAAGGTCCCTTGGATATAGACGAGATCGAGGACCGTGACGGTTACGTCGACCTCGGTGCGCTACTGATCGCTCCTGCCGAAGGTCTCCAGTTGAGGCTTGAGGTTGAAGAAGCCACCCAGCGCGTGGTGGCCGTAACCATGGACCTGGACGGTTCCAGCCTGCAGCTTCAGGCGTTTGCGGCTCCGCGTTCAGAAGGTTTGTGGGACGAGATCCGGGAACAGATCACCCAGTCCGTGGCCAGCCAGGGCGGGGAGACCGAAGAGGTTTCCGGATCCTTTGGTACCGAGCTGGTAGCCAAGTTGCCCGCTGAAGCGGCCGATGGCAGCCGCGGTTTCCGTGCCGCGCGCTTCATGGGCGTCGATGGCCCGCGCTGGTTCCTCCGCGGAGTCCTTGGTGGGCAGGCTGCCTTGGAGCGTGACGCTGCAGCAGGGCTGGAAGAACTTTTCCGCCGGGTAGTTGTGGTGCGCGGCGACAACCCGATGCCTCCGCGCGAACTGTTGCAGTTGCGCCTGCCCAAGGACGCTGCCGTGCCGGGACAAGCCGGCGCTCCGCAGGCCGCTCCGGCCATGGAGCAGCCCGAACGAGGGCCGGAGATCACCCAGATTGGCTGACGCTTCGGGCAGGGGAGGGATGGCCGGCCAGCGTCCCCGGACGCAGGGAGTCAGTGATCTTCCTGCCCGGGGAAGGGCGGTGTGCACCGGCTTCATCGAGTCGGTGACGCATCAGCCGCCCAGCGACCAACCATTTTTTTCCGCTGTTGTCGTCGATGCCCTGGGTCCCGGACCCCATCAGCCCATCAGCGCAGGCGGCGTCCGGAAGCCCTACGACCGTCTTCGCGTCATTTGGCTCGGCAGGACACGCGTCCCCGGTATCGAGGCCGGTGTCCAGCTCCGCCTGAACGGCATGGTGACCCAGCTTGACGGTTTGCCGGCCATGTTCAATCCACGCTACGAAATACTTTCCCGTCAGGAGCATCTATGACCGTGTCCAACGGATCAGAACCCCGGGACACCGGGGGCGCTGTTCCCGATCAGCGGACTTCACCGCCGGAGGATTCCCTCAAGCCGTCGGCGGAAGCCCCCAGTGTGTCCGATCTCGCTGCCGGCTATGCCGAAAAAGCCGGCCTTCACCGGAACAGCGCCGGGCATGTGGACATGCTGAAGTCCGCCGGTGGGTGGCAGGGAATCGCTGAGAGCATTCTTCCGGGACTGGTTTTCCTGGTGGTTTTCACCGTGACCCGTGATCTGACCCCCGCATTGGTGGCGGCTTTGGCTGCCGCCGCGGTTTTCACCGTGGTCCGGTTGATTCAACGGCGTCCCCTGACCCAGGCATTGGCCGGAGTGGTGGGCGTCGGGATTTCCGCGTGGTTGGCCAATACCACCGGCAAGGCAGAGGACTTCTACGTCCTGGGCTTCTTCACCAACATCGCCTACATCGCCGCCATGGTGCTCTCCATTGTCCTCAAATGGCCGGTGGCGGGCCTTCTTTTTGGTTTCGTCCGCAATGAAGGACTTGAATGGCGTAAGGATCCTGAACGGCTCAGGGCGTACAAACTGGGAACGTGGATTGTGGTGGCGGTTCTGGCACTGCGCCTGGTGGTGCAGGTGCCGTTGTACTTCATGGGTGAGGCCGGCCTGACAGCGTTGGCGACCACCAGGCTCCTGATGGGCGCCCCGCTGTACATCCTGGGTCTCTGGGTTGCCTGGCTGCTCACCAAGCCGGCACCTCAACCGTCGAAGCCGTCGTCCTCAGAGGCCTGATCCGCAGCTGACGACGTTTCCCCGCGTGGTTCGCCTGCGTCGTCGGAACCTGGCGACAAAAGTGACCGGAGGCCGTCTTCGGCTGCGATGGTGGTGACGAAGAACAGTTCGTCGCCGCCATCCAGGACATCGTCCCGGGTAGGCGTTATCGGTGCCTGGTCGCGCAGGATGGCTACCAGTGTGGCGTCCTCCGGCCAGTCGATCCCGCCTACAGTGCTGCCGATGACATGGGAGTCATGCGGGACGGTGAATTCGACGATCGAGGCCACGCCGGTCTGAAGCGTCAGGAGGCGGACAATGTCGCCGATTTCCACGGCCTCTTCCACCAATGCCGTCATGAGCTGCGGAGTGTTGACCGCGACGTCGACGCCCCAGGAATCATTGAACATCCAGTCGTTCTTGGGGTTGTTCACACGGCCCACCGTGCGTCCCACGCCAAACTCGGTCTTGGCCAGCAGAGACACCACAAGGTTGACTTTGTCGTCCCCCGTGGCTGAAACCACGACGTCGGCATCCTCAAGTTTTGCGTCCTGCAGGGTGCTGAGTTCGCAGGCGTCTCCCACCAACCAGCGGGCGCCCCGCAGTCCGCTGCGGCCAATGACCTCGGGCTTGAGGTCGATCAGCAGTATCTGGTGCTTATGGGCCAGAAGTTCGCGCGCAATGGACGAGCCGACGCTTCCTGCGCCAACAATGACAACTTTCACTAAGACTCCTTGGCGGGTGCTTTGGCGAGGATCCGGCTGATCTCGGACGTTCTGTCCAGGCTCAGCATCGCGTGGACCGTGTCGCCTTCCTGGTAAGCCGTGCCGGCCTGGGGGAGCACGCCCTCACCAAACCGGGTAAGGAAGGCGATGCGGATTCCCGAGGCGGCCTCGATCGAAGCGAGGCTGTGGCCAATCCAATCCTCGTGCAGGTCCACTTCGGCCAGCACAAGCCGGCCCGAGGGCTCCCGGTAATCTCCGGCCAAATGCTGCTCCGGAAGAATGCGGCGCAGGACTTGGTCTGCGCTCCAGCGGACGGCTGCCACCGTGGGGATGCCCAGCCGTTGGTAGATTTCGGCGCGGCCGGGATCGTAGATCCGTGCCACGACGTGGGCAACGTGGAAGGTCTCGCGGGCCACACGGGTGGCCAGGATGTTCGAGTTGTCGCCGCTGGAGACGGCGGCGAAGGCGTAAGCCTCTTCCACGCCGGCCTGCTTGAGGGTGTCCCTGTCGAAACCCACCCCGGTGACCTTGCGGCCGGTAAAGGTGTTGCGCAGCCGGCGGAAGGCCCGCTCGTCCTGGTCGATGATGGCGACCGAATGGCCGGCATCCTCCAAAGTGTGTGCCAGGGTTGCGCCAACACGGCCGCAACCCATGATCACGAAGTGAGCCACCATGTCTCCTTTATCTGTGCTGTCCGTCCCGCTCGGTATGACTTTACCGGTGCGGCGTGGGTGCGCCTGCGAACAACCGTCATGACATCGATGGGGATTCAGAGTAGCTTTGCGGAGTGCTGACAATTTTGAATGCCGCGAAGCGGGTGTTGGTGGGCCGGCCGGTCAGGAATGACCGGCTGTCCCACACCTTGTTGCCCAAACGCATCGCTTTGCCGATCTTCGCCTCGGATGCGCTGTCTTCGGTAGCCTATGCCCCCGACGAAATCCTGCTGACACTCGCCCTGGCGGGAGTCAGTGCCGTGGCCTTCTCCCCGCTTGTCGGCCTCGCGGTCATGGTGGTTTTGCTCACAGTGGTGGCGTCCTACCGGCAAAACGTCCACGCCTACCCGTCCGGTGGCGGCGACTATGAAATCGCCAGCGTCAACCTCGGTAAATATGCCGGGCTCACCGTGGCATCGGCCCTGCTGGTGGACTACGTGCTGACCGTGGCGGTGTCCATGTCCTCGGCCGCCACCTACCTCACTACGGCCATTCCATCGCTGCACGGCCAACAGGCACTCATCGCCACCATCGGCGTGGTCATCCTCGCGCTGGTCAACCTCCGCGGGGTCAGGGAAGCCGGGACGCTCTTCGCCGTCCCCACGTACATCTTCATGGCGTCCATCCTTGGCATGACCGCTGCAGGCATCTTCCAAGCAGCTACCGGAACCCTGGGGGAGGCACCTTCCGCCAACTTCACCATCGTTCCGGAGCCAGGCTTCGACGAGGGACTGGTGGGCCTTGCCGGAGCCTTCCTACTGCTGCGGGCCTTCTCCTCGGGGGCCGCGGCGCTCACAGGTGTTGAGGCCATCAGCAACGGCGTACCCAATTTCAGGAAACCAAAGAGTAAGAACGCGGCCAGCACCCTGCTGCTGTTGGGCGTCATAGCGGCCTCCATGCTGGCAGGAATCCTTTACCTTGCCAACGCCACCAAGGTGCACATTGTCCTGGACCCCGCGCGGGAGTTCCTGGTGGACGGCAAACCCCTGCCGGAGGGCTACATCCAGACGCCTGCCATCAGTCAGATCGCGGACACCATCTTCGGCTCGGGTTCCATCCTTTTTTATGTCGTGGTGGCTGCCACGGGTGTGATCCTGGTGTTCGCCTCCAACACCGCCTTCAATGGCTTTCCCGTGCTTGGCTCCATCCTCGCCCAGGACGGTTACCTTCCCCGCCAGCTACGCACCAGGGGCGACCGCCTTGCCTTCAGCAACGGTGTCCTGGCCCTGGCGGCCGGCGCGTTGGTCCTGATCCTCGCGTTCAATGCCGATGTCACCAAGCTGATCCAGCTGTATATTGTGGGCGTCTTCATCTCGTTCACGGCCAGCCAGCTCGGCATGATCCGCCACTGGGGCCGCGAGCTGAAGCTTGCCCGGGACAAGGCTGTCCGCCGACGCATCTTCAAGTCGCGCACCATCAACATGCTGGGCTTCGGCATGACCGCATTGGTCTTGGTGATCGTCCTGATCACCAAGTTCGAGCAAGGCGCCTGGATCGCCCTGCTTGCCATGTTCATCCTGTTCCTGATCATGTGGAGCATTCGTGCCCACTATGACAACGTGGCAAGGGAACTGGCCGTTGACGAGGACTCGTCGCCGCGTGCATTGCCCACCCGGGTCCACGCGGTACTGCTTGTCTCGCACGTCCGTAAGCCCGTGCTGAGGGCGTTGGCCTACGCCAGGGCGTCCAGGCCCTCACGCCTTGACGCAATTACCGTGGACATCAACACCGAAGAGACCGAGCACACCGTCCGGGATTGGGAGAAACTGGAAATTCCGGTTCCCCTGACCGTCCTGGCCAGCCCATACCGCGAAACCGTGACACCCATCATGGACTACATCAAGAACATGCGCCGTGACTCGCCGCGGGATCTGATCGTGGTTTACATCCCTGAATATGTCGTGGGCAAATGGTGGGAACAACTGGTCCATAACCAGACAGCACTCAGAATCAAGACGAGGCTCCACTTTGAACCTGGAGTCATGGTTGCCAGTGTTCCGTGGCAGCTGAAATCCTCCGAAGAAGCAAAGGCACTGCAGGATACCTAAATGACCTCCCACAGCAATTCCCCCCACGCCGATCACCCCGTCAATGACCACCAAGGGGCGTCCGGCACTGAACTTGTCGTTGACATTGGCCCCATCGCCCACGGAGGACACTTCGTCGCGCGGCACGAAGGGCGCGTCATCTTCGTCCGGCACGCCATCCCGGGGGAGAAGGTCCGTATCCGGTTGACTGACTCCGGTGACTCGTCGCGCTTCTGGCGGGCCGACGTCGTCGAAGTCCTTGAAGCCTCGCCCCACCGGGTCCCGCACTTCTGGAAGGCAGCGGATTCGCAGGCCTCCTGGCGCCGTGGCGGGCCGCCGGTTGGCGGCGCCGAGCTCGGACATATTTCGCTGGAGCGCCAGCGCGCCCTGAAGGCCGAGGTGCTGGCTGAACAACTCAAACGGCTTGCCGGGCTGGACCTCGCCACCGAGGTGGAAGCCGTGGGGGACCACCACGACGACGGCCTCGGCTGGCGCACGCGCGCTGGCTTTGCGGTGACCTCCAAGGGGCGGTTGGGCATGCACGCCCACCGCTCGGACGTGGTGCTTCCCATCAAGGAGATGCCGTTGGCGCTTCCGGGACTGAACGACCTGAAGCTGTGGGACCTTGATCTCTCGGGCATCGCCCGGGTCGAGGTTGCCGTCCCGGCCAATGGTTCCAGGCCCTTGATTCTGCTGGCGCCGGAGGAGGGGACGAGCCCCAAGAGGGTGCACAGCATCTTGTCGCAGTTGCCGCCTGACGTGTCGGTCGCCAGCTTCGACCCCAGCAAGGGAGAAGTCCTGCAGCTGCGGGGGAGGACCTGGGTGCAGGAGACCGCGGCCGGCCATGACTACCGGGTCACAGGCGAAGGGTTCTGGCAGATCCACAAAGACGCACCGGAAACGCTGGTGGGCGCTGTGACGGACTATCTTTCGCGTGGCGGGTACTTGCAGCCCGGCGCCGCAGTTGCCGATCTCTACGCCGGTGCCGGGCTGTTCACGGCACCCCTGGCCGACGCGGTGGGTGTGACCGGCTCGGTGCTGTCGGTGGAGGGTGCTCCCGGTGCAAGCCGCGACGCGCGTAAGAACCTCCACGGCGAAGCGCAGGTGGAAATCGTCCAAGGGCGGGTGGAACGCGTGCTGCACCAGAGCGCCCGGAGCTTCGATTCCGTGGTGCTGGATCCGCCGCGGGCCGGAGCCGGAAAGGCTGTGGTCAAGCAATTGATGGCCACCGGTCCCCGCGCAATCGCCTATGTGTCCTGCGATCCTGCTTCCTTTGCGCGTGATCTGGGTTACTTCCATCAGGGAGGTTGGCGCCTGGAGTCACTGCGGGCCTTCGATCTTTACCCCCATACCCACCACCTCGAAACGGTGGGCCTGATCGTCCCTTCCGCATAGCCGGAGTGTCGCCCGCCCACCGGAGTGCGGCGGGCGGCGCCGGGTTTGGGCGGCGGCATGCCACTCTTGGGACGGATGCCACTACGATGGGCGTAGTAGCCCCGCTCCGCTGGAATCATCGCCGCGGACCGGGGTGACCACGAGAGATGCCGCCCGGCTAAGTAAGGTGCGCCTAACTGGCTAGCGGCCTACCACGCGACAAAGATGAAACTGTTGCGAGAGGAGTCCTGCCATGAGCACTGTGGACAGCTTCGGTTCCAAAGGCGTACTGAATGTAGCCGGCACCGATTATGAAATTTTCCGGTTGAACTCCGTAGAGGGCGCAGACAGCCTTCCGTTCAGCCTTAAGGTATTGCTTGAAAACCTCCTGCGGACTGAGGATGGCGCCAATATTACGGCGGACCATGTCCGCGCACTGGCCGGTTGGGATCCCAATGCGGAGCCCGACACGGAAATCCAGTTCACCCCCGCCCGCGTCATCATGCAGGACTTCACCGGCGTTCCCTGCGTTGTTGACCTCGCCACCATGCGCGAAGCAGTCAAGGAACTTGGCGGCGATCCCAAGCGCGTCAACCCCCTGGCGCCTGCAGAAATGGTCATCGACCACTCCGTCCAGATCGACGCCTTCGGTAACTCCGGCGCACTGGAGCGCAACATGGAGATCGAATACCAGCGCAATGGTGAGCGCTACCAGTTCCTTCGCTGGGGCCAGACCGCGTTCGATGACTTCAAGGTTGTCCCTCCGGGAACCGGCATCGTCCACCAGGTCAACATCGAATATCTGGCCCGCACCGTGATGACCCGCGAGGTTGACGGCGTTCTTCGTGCCTACCCCGACACCTGTGTGGGCACTGACTCACACACCACCATGGTCAACGGCCTGGGTATCCTGGGCTGGGGCGTCGGCGGCATCGAAGCCGAGGCAGCAATGCTCGGCCAGCCCGTCTCCATGCTGATTCCCCGCGTTGTGGGCTTCAAGCTCAAGGGCAGCATCCCGGCCGGTGCTACCGCCACCGACGTCGTCCTGACCATCACCGAAATGCTGCGCAAGCACGGTGTTGTAGGCAAGTTCGTTGAGTTCTACGGTGAAGGCGTGGCCGCTGTGCCGCTGGCCAACCGCGCCACCATCGGCAACATGAGCCCGGAATTCGGTTCCACGGCTGCCATGTTCCCCATCGATGACGTCACCTTGGACTACCTGCGCCTGACCGGTCGTTCCGAAGCGAACGTCGCCCTCGTGGAGGCGTACAGCAAGGAACAGGGCCTCTGGCACGATCCCTCCCGCGAACTGCGCTTCTCCGAGTTCCTCGAGCTGGACCTGTCCACGGTTGTTCCTTCCATCTCCGGCCCCAAGCGTCCCCAGGACCGCATTGAGCTCACCGATGCCAAGGAGCAGTTCCGCAAGGACATCCACAACTACGTCGCCATCGAAGACGGCAGCGTGGACGAGTCACTGGACGAATCGTTCCCGGCTTCGGATGCGCCGTCCTTCACTCATGCTGATTCGCACACCACGGAGACGGAGCGCGTTTACTCCGCCGCCAACGGTGCCCACGGCCGCCCGTCGTCGCCGGTCAAGGTCACAACAGCTGATGGCCGCGAGTTCGAGCTGGACCACGGTGCAGTGTCGATCGCTTCGATCACGTCCTGCACCAACACGTCCAACCCGTCCGTCATGCTGGCTGCTGCCCTCCTGGCACGCAACGCCGTGGACAAGGGCCTGACGTCCAAGCCGTGGGTCAAGACCTCTGTAGCCCCCGGCTCCAAGGTGGTCACCGACTACTACGAGAAGTCCGGCCTCACCCCGTACCTCGAGAAGCTTGGCTTCTACATTGTGGGTTACGGCTGCGCTACCTGCATCGGTAACTCCGGCCCGCTTGAGCCGGAAATCTCCGAGGCCATCCAGGCCAACGACCTCTCCGTCACCGCCGTCCTCTCCGGTAACCGCAACTTCGAAGGCCGCATCAACCCGGACGTGAAGATGAACTACCTGGCGTCGCCGCCGCTGGTCATCGCTTACGCCCTGGCAGGCACCATGGACTTCGACTTCGAGACCGATGCCCTGGGCACCGACTCCGAAGGCAACGAGGTCTTCCTCAAGGACATCTGGCCGAACCCCACCGAGGTGCAGGAAGTCATTGACTCCTCCATCGACGAGGCAATGTTCGCCAAGGGCTACGAGGGCGTCTTCGACGGCGACGACCGTTGGAAGGCCCTCGACACCCCGGCAGGCGACACCTTCGCCTGGGCCGAGGATTCCACCTACGTGCGGAAGCCCCCATACTTCGAGGGCATGAAGGCCCAGCCGGATCCCGTCAAGGACATCTCGGGCGCCCGCGTGCTCTTGAAGCTTGGCGATTCCGTCACCACGGACCACATCTCCCCGGCCGGATCTTTCAAGTCGGACACCCCCGCCGGCCAGTACCTTCTGGCCAACGGTGTGGAGCGTAAGGACTTCAACTCCTACGGCTCACGCCGTGGCAACCACGAAGTCATGATCCGCGGTACCTTCGCCAACATCCGCATCAAGAACCAGCTCCTGGACAACGTTGAGGGTGGCTTCACCCGCGACTTCAGCCAGGAAGGTGCACCGCAGGCCTACGTCTACGATGCCGCTCAGAACTACCAGGCTGCGGGAACGCCGTTGGTGGTCCTGGCAGGCAAGGAATACGGCTCCGGTTCATCACGTGACTGGGCAGCGAAGGGCACGGCGCTCCTTGGCGTCAAGGCAGTCGTCGCTGAAAGCTACGAGCGCATCCACCGCTCCAACCTGATCGGCATGGGCGTTCTTCCGCTGCAGTACCCGGCTGGAGAGTCCGCAGCAACGTTGGGCCTGACCGGTACGGAAACCTTCGCAGTGGAGGGTGTGACCGAACTGAACAACGGCACCACACCGAAGACCCTGAAGGTAACAGCCACGGCTGAGGATGGCACCAGCAAGTCCTTCGACGCCGTCCTGCGTATCGATACCCCGGGTGAAGCGGACTACTACCGCAACGGTGGCATCCTGCAGTACGTACTGCGCCAGATCTCCGCATAGTGGACCAGCTGGTTTCCAGCTGAATCCCACGCCAGACAGCCCCGGCCGGTCGCCTGACCAGCCGGGGCTGTTGCCGTCCCGGTCGCGATGCCACACAGGGCGCAAGCGTGGGGAAACACGCGGGCCCCGGGCACGCGCTAAAGTTAACAAGCACGTCATTCACCCTAAGGAGGGCCGTTGGGACTTTTGGAAACCGTCAAGGATCCACAGGACCTGGCCAAATTGTCCGGCACCGAGCTGGAACAACTGGCCGGCGAAATCAGGGAATTCCTGATCACCAACGTTGCCGCGACAGGTGGACATCTGGGCCCCAACCTGGGTGTCGTTGAACTCACCTTGGCCGTCCACCGGATTTTTGAGTCCCCGCGGGACAGTATTGTCTTCGATACCGGGCATCAGTCCTATGTGCACAAGCTGCTCACTGGCCGCCAGGACTTCAGCACCCTCCGCCAGCAGGGTGGGCTCTCCGGATATCCGGAGCGCGCGGAATCGGAGCATGACATTGTGGAGAGCTCCCACGCCTCATCCTCCCTGTCCTGGGCCGACGGCATTTCACGGGCCCGCCAGCTGACCGGCGAAGGTGACCGGTTCGTCGTCGCGGTGGTGGGCGATGGCGCACTCACCGGTGGCATGACGTGGGAAGCCATCAACAACATTGCCGCTGACAAGCGTCGCCGCGTGGTCATTGTGGTCAATGACAATGGCCGTTCCTACGCGCCCACGGTCGGCGGCTTCGCCGACTACCTTGCTTCGCTGCGCCCCACCATCGACTCCCTGCGCACCACCCCGGCGTATGAGCGGATGCTGGATTGGTGGAAGAAGAAGCTCCAGAACGGCGGACCCGCCGGGCAGTTCACTTATAAGAGCCTGCATGCCATGAAGAAGGGCATCAAGGACTGGTGGGCTCCCCAGGGCATGTTCGAGGACCTGGGTATGAAGTACATCGGTCCGGTGGACGGGCACAGCCTTCAGGCCATGGAGAATGCGCTGAACACCGCCAAGGCCTACGGAGGCCCGGTGATTGTGCACGCGATGACCGAGAAGGGCCACGGCTACGCCCCGGCCCTGGCCAACGAGGCAGACCAATTCCACGCCGTGGGAATCATCGACCCCGAAACGGGCGAGTCCACGGAGATGCCAGGCGCCAGGTCATGGACCTCGGTGTTCGCTGAGGAGATCGCGGACATCGCCGATGAGCGCGAGGACATCGTGGGCATTACAGGCGCCATGCTGATTCCCGTGGGCCTGCACAAGTTTGCCGAGCGCCACCCGGAACGCGTCATTGACGTCGGCATCGCAGAGCAGCACGCCCTCACGTCGGCTGCCGGCATGGCCTTTGGCGGCCTGCATCCCGTCGTGGCGGTGTATGCCACCTTCCTCAACCGGGCCTTTGACCAGCTCCTCATGGATGTGGCCCTGCATAAGGCCGGCGTCACGATTGTCCTGGACCGGGCCGGCGTCACCGGCCCGGACGGTCCCAGCCACCACGGCATGTGGGACATGGCCATGGTCCAGATCGTGCCGGGACTCCACCTGGCGGCCCCTCGTGATGCCACCAGGCTCCGCGAAGAACTGCGGGAGGCTGTCGCAATTTCCGACGCCCCCACGGTGGTGCGGTTCTCCAAGGGCAGCGTCGGCTCCGAGGTTGAAGCCATTGAGCGGCTTCACGACGGCGTTGACATCCTCGCCCGCCGACCCGACGGTTCCACCGAAAACGATGTCCTCATTGTCAGCGTCGGTGCCATGTCTGAGCTCGCGCTGGATGTAGCCGGCAGGCTGGGCGCCCAAGGCATCAGCTCCACCGTGGTGGACCCCCGCTGGGTCCTTCCTGTCCGCAAATCGATCATCGCCCTCGCTGCCCGCCATCGCCTGGTCATTTGCATTGAAGACGGCGTGCGTGCTGGTGGCGTTGGCTCCCGCATCCGGCAGGAAATGCGCGCTGCCGGGGTGGATACGGCACTCAATGAAGTCGGTTTGCCGGTTGAGTTCCTGGTCCACGGGTCCCGGAGCCAGGTCCTGGAGCGCGTTGGACTCACCGCCCAGAAGATAACGCACGACGTCGTAGCCCAGGTTTTGGGGACGAAGGTCCCCTTCGCGAGGCCCCTCCCGGGCCAGGAACACCCCACCACCGGCAGTCTGCCCACGTTGTGATGGACAACCGCGGGCCGGGTGCACTGCAGCCCGGCGACCTCGTTGTGTCGAGGAACAGGAAGTGGAACGGCAAGGCCCACTGGGTGGTGCCTGGCCGGTATCTTGGCGAAGATATTCACGGCTGGTGGATTTTCCAGGGCGCGGGGGAGTTCTGTTCCCGTCCCGGGGCAGCCTTCTACACAGCTTCGGACGCCGTTCTGTTGGTCCCGCGGACCGGCGGGTTCGTGGCGACCTTTTACGACGATACGTACCGGGCGACTTCCGGATCTACGTTGACCTTGCCACGTCCCACGACTGGAACACCATCAGGCCTGGTGTCACGGAGTTCCACATGATTGACATGGACCTGGACGTGATCCGCTCCACCCTGCATGGTGTGTTTGTTGACGATGAAGACGAGTTTGAGCAGCACCGGGTAGCCATGGGCTATCCGGACGAAACAGTGGCCGCTATGCGCGCGGAATGCGCAGCCCTCTTTGAGGCTGTAGCGGCCATGAAAGAACCTTTCGATGTCACTGGTGCCAGCACCAGCGCCGAATGGTTCAGGAAAGGACGGGCATGAGCGGCATTATTCGCACGTACAAGCGGGACGACGAAGGAGTACTTCACTTCCGGGAAGCCTGGTATGACGACGAGGACCAGCAGTTCGTGGTCAATCACGGTGTGGTGGGTCATCAGAGCGAAACCGACGAAACCGGCGTGGAGGACGAATCCTCGGTGGAGGGCCTGATGGGGGCATTCGCTGCGCAGTGCGAGGAAGACGGATACGCGGAGATTCCCGAATCGGAGCAGTTCTGGGTTGTTGCCCAGATTGCCCTCAAGACCAAGGATGGCACCGAGCGGGACCGCCATCTCGAACGGAAAGCCAAGGCAGCCCTGACAGGGGAACTGGCGTGGCGTGGATTGGGCATCGTGGACCGGTCCGAAATAGGCAATGGCCACCTGAACATCTTCTGCCTTTGCCCGGACGTTAATAAAGCCGTGAACGCCATCAAGATCTGTGTTCGTGGTGAGGACCTCGACTTCACCAAACTCACCATCGCCGCGGCGCCGCACAGCGAGCCCGATGCATTCCGGGTGAAGCACTCGCCCAAGCAGGGCGCGGGCTTTACTCTCTAAGTAGCACCCCAACGCACCAGGAGGGACTTCCATGGCGTCCAAGAGCAACTGGCCCGGACATACACCACTGCCCAAGGGGCTCGCTGCACCGGCGAGACGGGCTTTGGCGCACGAGGGAATTGAGACCCTGGAGCAGTTGGCGGAAGTCGGAGAGGCGAAAATCTCCAAGCTCCACGGCATGGGGCCGGTGGCCATCGCCCAGCTTGAGGACGCCATGGAGGAATCGGGAATCTCCTATAGCGGCGGCTAGGCTGATTTCATGACTGAATACCGACGCCTTGGCCATTCCGGATTGACCGTCTCAGCCGTTGGGCTGGGCTGCAACAATCTGGGGCGCGCCAATACACCTACCGAGTCCCAGGAGGGCACGGACGGCGTTGTCCATGCCGCGCTTGATGCCGGGGTGACCTTCTTTGACGTCGCCGATGTCTACGGTCGCGAGCCGGGCCTGAGCGAGGCCATGCTGGGCAAGGCGCTCAAGGGCCGGCGTGACGACGTTGTCATTGGCACCAAGTTCGGCATGGACATGAAGGGCGTCAACGGGAACGATTTCGGCGCCCGTGGTTCGCGCCGCTACATCGTGAAGGCCGTCGAAGCATCGCTCCGCCGACTGGATACCGAGTGGATCGATCTCTACCAGTTCCACACTCCTGATCCCCTGACACCCATCGAAGAGACGCTCGCAGCGTTGGATGATGTGGTGGCAAGTGGCAAGGTCCGCTACATCGGACATTCGAATTTCGCGGGCTGGCAGATCGCCGAAGCGGAGTATGTGGGGCGCCAGCTGGGGGGTGCACGCTTCATCTCGACGCAAAATCATTACAACCTGCTGGATCGCCGGGCTGAACTCGAAGTCCTTCCTGCCGCCGGGGCTTTCTCCCTGGGTGTGCTCCCGTATTTCCCGCTTGCCAACGGGCTGCTCACCGGAAAGTACTCTGCCGGAAAAGCGCCGGAGGGTACCCGCCTGAGCCACACGCGCACCAACCTGGTGCACGATGCCGACTGGGATCAGCTGGGTCGCTTTAGCCAGTTCGCCAAGGAACGGGACATCAGCGAATTGCAGCTGGCCTTCTCCTGGCTTGCCGCGCAGCCCGGCGTCGGCAGCGTCATCGCGGGCGCCACCCGTCCGGAGCAGATCCGCCAGAACGCCGAAGCCGTTTGCTGGGTTCCCACACCGGAAGACCGGGCCGAACTGGATGAGATCTTCCCGCGGGCTCCGAAAGTGGCACTTTTCTAGCCCTCTCTCACATAACAGCTCTTAAACCGGAGCGCTCTCTCACCTTGGTGAGAGAGCGCTCCGGTTTAGGCCGCGGGAGGTGAAAGAGGGACGGCCTTAGGCCGGTGCGGAGGCAATCCCCGGTGCCAGGAACCTCTTGCCGTTGACCCGCTCCGAAGCGCCCACGCGGTCCAGGTATGGAGTGATGCCTCCGAGGAACATCGGCCAGCCGGCGCCCATGATGACGCAAAGGTCGATGTCTTCCGGTCCGGCGACGACGCCCTCGGCGAGCATGAGCCCGATTTCCTCCGCCAGGGCATCCTGGGTGCGTCGAAGGACTTCGGCGCCAGTGGATGGGGTGTTGCCGAAGGACATGATGGCCAAGGTCTCAGCCGGGATGACAGGAGTTCCATCGGGGCCTGGCACCCACAGGGACTTTACTCCGTTGTCAATGAGCTTCTGCAGGTTCTGCGAGACAGGGAACCGGTCGCCGAACGCCGTGTGCAGGGACTCCTGCACATGCTGGGCGACCGGCAGGCCCACCATGGCCGCCAGGGTGAACGGTGACATCGGCAGCCCCATGGGACGCAGGGCACTGTCAGCGACGTCGGCCGGTGTTCCTTCGTCGAACGCTGCGATGACTTCACCCATGAGGCGGAGCAGGATGCGGTTGACCACAAAGGCTGCGGCATCCTTGACCAGCACGGCGGTCTTCTTGAGACCCTTGGCGAGTTCGAACGCGGTGGCCAGCACGGCGTCGTCCGTCCTGGGTGCCCGCACAATCTCCAGGAGCGGCATGACAGCCACCGGGTTGAAGAAGTGGAAGCCCACCAAGCGTTCCGGGTGCTTCAGGTCCTCGGCCATCGCAGTGACGGATAGTGAGGACGTGTTGGTGGCCAGGATACATTCGGGAGAAACAATCGCTTCAACCTCCGCGAAGACCTGCTTCTTGAGGTGCAGTTCTTCGAAAACGGCCTCGATGACGAAGTCGGCGTCGGCGAAGGCTTCTTTGGAGACGGAACCCGTAATGAGCGCTTTGGTCCTGTTGGCGGCGTCGGGCTTGATCCGCTTCTTCGCCAGCATCTTGTCCACTTCGGCATGGACGTAGGCGACGCCCTTGTCTACCCGTGCCTGATCGATGTCGGTCATGACGACGGGGACCTTCAGTTGCCGGGCGAACAGCAGGGCCAACTGGCTTGCCATGAGCCCTGCGCCTACAACGCCGATCTTGGTGACCGGGCGGGCAAGCTTGCGGTCAGGAGCGCCCGCAGGACGCTTTGAGCGCTTCTGGACGAGGTCCAGGAAAGCGTACACGGTGGAGCGGAACTCGTCGGTTTGCATGAGCCCTGCGAGGGTCTCGCACTCGAGCTCTGCCGATTCCGCCTGTGTCATGGTGCGGTTGGCTTCCATGACGTCCAGGACCTTTGCCGGGGCAGGGGAGGCATTGGAGGTCTTGGACTCTACAAAAGCCCGTCCAGCGGTGACTGCCGAAGCCCACCGCCCAGCGACAGCGTCGTCGGCGGCATCGACGGCGTTCTTCCGCTCAGGCGAGACGTCGCCGGAAATGACCCTTGCGGCCCATGCGAGCGACTGTTCCACGAAGTCGGCGGGTTCGAAGATGGCATCGGCCACTCCCAGGTCGAAGGCCTGCGGTCCAGTGAGTGTCCGGTTGTTGTTCAGGGGATTCTCGATCATCACCTTGACGGCGTTCTCGGGACCGATGAGGCGCGGCAGGATGTAGACGCCGCCCCAGCCCGGCACGAGGCCGATGAACGCTTCAGGGAGGGCCAAGGCGCCAGCACCGGTGGAGACGGTCCGGTACGTGGACTGCAGGGCGATTTCGAGTCCGCCGCCCAAGGCAAGGCCGTTGATGAAGGCGAAGCTTGGCACGCCAAGGTTTGCCAGGGTGCTGTAGACGGTGTGGCCAAGCTGTGCCATCCAGAGGCCGTGCTCGCGCTCCTTGAGCGTTTTGACGGCCGACAGGTCGGCACCGGCCACCAGGAAGTATGGCTTGCCTGTGACACCGACGCCTACGATTTCACCCCGTGAAGCACGTTCCTTGAGGTGGTCCAGGACGCCGCCCAGTTCAACCAGCGTGTTGGGGCCCAGCGTGGTGGGCTTGGAGTGGTCCAAGCCATTGTCCAAGGTGATCAGCGCGAAGGTTCCTGCGCCACCCGGCAGCTGAATGTCCTGCACGTAGGAGTGGGTGACCACTTCGTCAGGGAAAAGGGCGGCGAGCTTCTGGAATTCGGCGGCGCTCATGCGGCGGCTCCTTCGGTGGTGGCGGGGTCTGCAATGGAGGAAGCGTAGTCGGCGTGGTGCGGGTTCTCCCAGATCACTGTGGCGCCCATGCCCAGGCCGATGCACATAGTGGTGATGCCGTAGCGCACTGTGGGATCTTCCTCGAATTGCCGGGCGAGCTGGTTCATCAGGCGGACACCGGAGGAAGCAAGCGGATGTCCGACGGCGATCGCCCCGCCGTAGCGGTTGACGCGAGAGTCGTCGTCGGCGATGCCGAAGTGGTCCAGGAAGCTCAGTACCTGCACGGCAAAGGCCTCGTTGATCTCGAAGAGCCCGATGTCCTCGATTCCCAGTCCGGCGTTCTTGAGCGCCTTTTCCGTTGCCGGAACGGGGCCGATTCCCATTACCTCCGGTTCGACGCCGGCGAAGGCGTAGGAGACAAGGCGCATCTTGACTGAGAGTCCCAGCTCTTCAGCGGCTTCGGCCGAAGCGAGAACAGCGGCGGTGGCGCCGTCATTCAAGCCAGCTGCGTTTCCGGCAGTGACGCGGCCGTGGGCGCGGAAAGGGGTGCGCAGTTCGGCAAGGTC
The DNA here is from genome assembly GCF_044756725.1 of Paenarthrobacter sp. NPDC091669. NCBI lineage: Bacteria > Bacillati > Actinomycetota > Actinomycetes > Micrococcales > Micrococcaceae > Paenarthrobacter > Paenarthrobacter sp. NPDC091669. The sequence goes on along the minus strand of NZ_JBIVTK010000003.1, from coordinate 338,454 downwards.
GTCCACCGTGGTTCCGGGGCGAGGGGGTTCGTCCGTGGTGTGGAGCGCCCAGCCCTGGCCGGGTTTCATGGTGGCCACGGGGACGAGGTCGTGCTGGATTTGCTCGTTGGAGTACGCTGCAGCGAGCTTGGCCTGTGAAGCGGCGGCATAGGCGTCCGTGCGGTCCTTGGTGATAGCCGGGAAACGGTCGTGCAGGTTTTCTGCCGTGTTGCCCATGTTCAGGGCAGCCGGGTCCACCAGCCGCTCGGACATGAACCGCGGATTGGGGTCGGCTCCAGCGCCCATGGGGTGGTTGCCCATGTGTTCCACTCCGCCTGCAATGACGACGTCGTAGGCACCAAAGCCGATGCCGCTCGCCGTCGTGGTTACGGCCGTCATGGCGCCTGCGCACATGCGGTCGATGGCGAACCCGGGAACGGTGCGTGGGAGGCCGGCCAACAATGCGGCGGTGCGCCCGATAGTGAGGCCTTGGTCGCCGGTCTGCGTGGTGGCGGCGATGGCTACCTCGTCCACGCGGTCCGCGGGCAGGGACGGGTTGCGCCGCATCAGTTCGCGGATGCACTTCACCACGAGGTCATCGGCCCTGGTACCCGCGTAGATTCCCTTGTCGCCGGCCTTGCCGAAGGGGGTGCGGACTCCGTCCACGAAAACGACGTCGCGGACAGTCCTCTGGGCACTGCGTGATGGACTCATGTATTAACTCCTCGTTGAGACATGGTGCCGGCCCGCGTCGCGGGTGCTCCGGTTGGCATTAACGCAATGTTACTCGCCGGTAACTTACGGTGCAAGGTGTGTCGGCCTCTTACCAACGGAACCGGGAGACGCGAAAGGCCCGCCGCCGCGAACCGTGGTTCGGGTGACGGGCCATTCAGCCTGGACAGGCTCAGTCGGAGTGCGTTGACTGTTGGTTTTCCTGTGGCTGTCGGCTGTCTTTCGCTTTGGATTCTTTGGCCGGAAGGGGTTTGGGGTTCAAGCAGGCCTCGGTGAGGATCGGTGCGGCGAAGGAGACCTGCCACTCGCGGGCCCCGAGCGCCCGCAGTTCAGCAGCTACCGTTTCCAGGGATACCTCAGCCGGCGGCCGCCAGGTAATGCGCCTCAGGAAGTCCGGTGTCAGCAGGTTCTCCACTGGCAGGTTGAGTTCGTCAGCCTTGGCCTGCAGTGCGGGCCGTGCGGTCGCCAAGCGGGCTGCAGCCTCCGGATCGCGGTCTACCCACACCCGCGGCGGCGGTGGAGCGTTGGTGGGCAGATGCAAGGGCGGAACGTCGGTCAGGGTGCGGGCGCTGGTGATGCATCGTAGCCAGCGCGGTGCCTCACGTTGGGCAGAGCGGCCGTGGAATCCCTTGGTGGCCAGCAGTTGGGGGACGGTGGTGGGCATGGCTTTCGCGGCGGCCACCAAGGCCGAATCAGGAATCAGGCGCCCAGGCGCCACATCGCGCTTACGTGCCAGCTGGTCGCGCTCCTGCCAGAGTTCGCGGACTGCTGCCAACTGGCGGCGGTCCCGGATTTGGTGCAGACCGGACGTCTTCCGCCAGGGATCCACGCGGGGCGGGGAAATGCCGGCGGCAAGGATGCCGGCGAATTCCTGTTCGGCGTACTCCAGCTTTCCGTCGGCCTCCAGCAGCTCGATGAGCTCTTCGCGCAATTCCGCAAGAACTTCGACGTCGAGCGCTGCGTACCGCAGCCATGGCTCGGGCAGTGGGCGGGTGGACCAGTCGGCTGCAGAGTGTTCCTTCGCCAGGCCGAATCCGAGGAGTTGCTCGATGACGGCTGCCAGGCCCACCCGGGGAAGTCCGGCAAGGCGGGCGGCAAGTTCGGTGTCGAACAGTTTGTCCGGCCACATGCCGAGCTCCGACAGGCATGGCAGGTCCTGCGTGGCCGCGTGCAGGATCCATTCGACGCCCCGGAGTGCCTCGTTGATGATGTCCAGGTTGTCGAAAGGCTCGGGGTCGATCAGCCAGGTTCCCGCTCCTTCGCGGCGGATCTGCACCAGGAAGGCGCGTTGGCCGTAACGGAAGCCGGAGGCGCGCTCTGCGTCCACCCCGGCCGGTCCTGTTCCGGCGGCGATGGCGGCGGCGCACCGTTCAAGTCCGGCGGGAGTATCGATGACCAGGGGGACGCCTTCGCGCGGCGTGTCGAGATCGATGACTTCGGGGACGTGGCTGTCAAAGCCGTCTACCTTGATGTGGGTGGTGGGATCAGCAACCGGATCGCCGGCTGTGGTTTTATCCAGATTTTCAGGGGTCATGGTGGCTTAAGCTTACCGATTCACGCCGGGGTCTCGCCGGGACGCAGTACTGACCGTGTAGCAGCCGCCTTGGGCGACGTGTCATCAGTGGTCAATTCAGCCTCCTGTTGGGAAGTCCTGTAACGCCCGGGGGAAGGGGAGGGAGCCCGGCGAAAGTACAGACCATGTCAGACCAGGCCTCCAAGTGCGCCTGGACGTCAGCGCCGGCGGGGGTCCATGAAGCGCGAAGCTCAATGTCTATGGTGTCCGGGCGTTCGGCAAGTGTGCCGAAGCTTTCGGAAAGGATCCTTGTTGCCGTTCCGCCAGCCGCACGATACGGGGCTGCATGGTTCTCCAAGGCGTCCACCAACCACGTCCAGGCGACGGAGCCCAACATGGAGTCGTTGCCCATCTCAGCGTCCATTTGGGCCCGGATGTAGGTGACAATCCGGAACTCACCTTCCCACACCGGTGAACCATCGGGATCGTAGAGGAGGATAAACCGGCCCGTGGCCAGTTCGTCGTCGTCCTCGCTGGCCGGCGTGTTCGCCTGGCTCGCTGCGAAGGCCTTGGCCGCCAGCCCGTGGACGGGTACGCGGCGCGTAGCCGCAGTGGGGCTGAAGACTTCCGCACCCAAAGCCACGGCATACGGTGCCAGCCGGGCGGGCGCGGGGATCTCGTCAAGCCGCAATTCACTGCGGCATTGGGCTTTTCGTAGTGTTCCCAAGGCGACGAGAAAGTCCGAGGGAACCTGTGCGAGGGCGTTCACCCTCGCAGGTTATGCTTCCGGGGCGGCGATTCCCGGCAGGCTCGCCGCCCCGGATGCGCGGGGTTACAGGGAGGCCAGCTCCCGCTTGATACCCGCAACGAAAGCGTCGATGTCTTCCTCCGTGGTGTCAAAGGAGCACATCCACCGGACCTCGCCCCTGGCGGCGTCCCAATCGTAGAAGGCGAAGCTCTTGCGCAGGCGGTCGGCAACGCCGGCCGGGAGGATGGCGAAGACGCCGTTGGACTGCGTCGCCTGGGTGGGCTCCACGCCGTCGATCGCTTCAACGGCCGTCCGCAGGCGGGCTGCCATGGCGTTGGCGTGGGCGGCGGACCGCAACCACAGGCCGTCCTCCAAAAGAGCGATGAACTGGGCTGAGATGAAGCGCATCTTCGAGGCGAGCTGCATGTTCATCTTGCGCAGGAATTTCAGTCCGTCAGCGGCCTCCGGGTTCAGTGCCACTACGACTTCACCGAAAAGAAGGCCGTTTTTGGTGCCGCCGAAGGACAGGATGTCCACGCCGGCGTCGCGGGTGAAAGCCCGGAGGGGGACATCCAGGTGCGCGGCAGCGTTCGCCAGCCTGGCGCCATCCATGTGAAGCTTCATGCCCTTGGAATGGGCGTGGTCAGCGATGGCCCGCACTTCTTCCGGGGTGTAGCAGGTACCGAGTTCAGTGGTCTGGGTAATGGAGACCACCAAGGGCTGGGCCCGGTGCTCGTCACCCCAGCCCCACGCTTCCCGATCAATCAGCTCAGGAGTGAGCTTGCCGTCCTCGGTAGGAACCTGGAGGAGCTTGATCCCGCCCACCCGTTCGGGTGCACCGTTCTCATCCATGTTGATGTGCGCGGTGGAGGCGCAGATCACCGCTCCCCACCGGGGAAGGAGAGATTGCAGGGCAAGGACGTTGGCTCCTGTGCCGTTGAAGACCGGGAAAGTCTCGATGCCCGGGCCGAACTGCGCCTCCAGCACCTCCTGCAGCCGTGCGGTGTACACATCCTCGCCGTAGGAGACCTGGTGCCCGCCATTGGCGGTTGCCAGTGCTGCAAGGATCTCCGGGTGCACGCCGGAGTAGTTGTCGGAGGCAAATCCACGAACCGATGGGTCATGGAGTTGGCTGTTCCCAGCCATCCCGTTGGCGTTGTTGACGCGGTGGATGGCCTCTGTTGTGCTCGTCACTTGTTCATTCACGCTTTCAAGTCTATTTGGCAAGCAGGATGCGCTGGCCGTTGAGGTTTGCAGCCGGTTCTTCGAACAACCCGACGACGGCGGCCGCCAGGTCCTCGACGTCCGTGTAGCCGGGAAACCGCCTGTCCGGATGTGCGGCACGCATGGCAGAGTCCACCAGGGCCTTGACCACGAAGATGACGGCTGCGCTGTGTTGGTCTTCTGACTGATTCTGTTGGTCCGGCCGACCGTCCGCCTGCGCACGGCGGAACCCATCGGCCACTGCAAGGGTCCAGGCTTCAGCGGCGGCCTTTGCCGCGGCGTAACTGGCGGCAGCAGCAGTGGGGGCTGACGCGGTGGTGGAGGAGATCATCGCGAGGCGGCCCTGCGGGGATGCCTCGAGCTGGCTGTAGAACACGCGGGAAACGTTGCGCAGGGTAGTGATCGCGCCCCGTTCCATGGCATCCCAATCCTCATCGGATTGGTCTTCGATGCCTTTCGCGCCGCGCCAACCGCCCACCAAGTGGATGACTCCGTCCACTGTTTCCACGCCGCGGCCGGAGAGCCCGTCCGCGAGGTCGCGAACAGCATCATACGAGGCGAGATCACACACAAGGGGGATCACTCCGTTGCCGGCTTCATTTGCCGCTGCCCGGATCCGGACGTCGTCCGAGCCCACAGTGAAAACCCGGTGACCGGCGGCCCCCAAAGCCCGCGCCGCAGCAATGCCGGACGCGCTGCTGCCGCCGGTCACAAGGATGGTCAGCGTTGGCATCAGGCCGCCGTCGCGCCGGTGATGCCTGTGGTGGATTCGATGACCGGGCGCATTTTCTTCTCCAGTGCTTCGTAGAACATGGACAGCGGGAATTCGTCGTCAAGGACCTGGTCGGTGAGCCCGCGGGGAGGGCCGTCCAGTGGCAGGGCATCCGGACCCTTGGCCCACACAGACGCCGGGTGGGCGGTCACCGTGCCGGAAATGAGCTCGTACGCGGCCAACCAGTGGGCGGCCTTCGGGCGGTCAATGGAGCGCCAGTAGAGTTCTTCGATCCGGGCACCGAGTTCAACCACCACTGCAGCGGCATCTTCCCAGTCAATGGAGAGCTTGCTGTCCGTCCAGTGAAGGACGTGGTGCTGGTGCATCCACGCGAACAACAGTTGGCCGCCAAGTCCGTCATAGTTGCGGACGCGGCTGCCGGTGATCGCGAACCGGAAGATCCGGTCAAAAATCACCGCATACTGAACGAGCTTTGCGTGCTTCCTGGCGTCAGGATCGGCGTTCTCGTCCTTTTCGATGAGGACGGACTCGCGGAAGGCGGTCAAATCGCAGCGCAACTCTTCCAGCGAGTAGAGGAAGAACGGCATGCGCTGTTTGATCATGAACGGATCAAAAGGCAGATCGCCACGCATGTGGGTGCGGTCATGGATGAGGTCCCACATGACGAACGTGCGCTGGGTGAGTTCCTGATCCTCGATCAACTGGGCTGCATCTGCGGGAAGTTCCAAGGACGTGGTCGCTGCTGCTGCTTTGAGGACGCGGCGGAAGCGTGCGGCTTCACGGTCGGCGAAGATGGCGCCCCAGGTGAAGGTGGGAGTCTCACGCACAGCAACGGTTTCGGGGAAGAGCACCGCGGAGTTGGTGTCGTACCCGGGAGTGAAATCGATGAAGCGGATGGGGACGAAGAGCTTGTTGGAGTATTCGCCTGCTTCGAGGCCGCCAATGAACTCCGGCCAGATGACCTCGATCAATACGGCTTCGACCAGCCTGTTGGTGCTGCCGTTCTGCGTGTACATGGGGAAGACCACCAGGTGTTGGAGGCCGTCAACGCGCAGTTCCTGGGGCTGGAACGCCTGCAGGGAATCCAGGAAATCCGGTACGCCAAAGCCGCCCTGTACCCAGCGGCCAAAGTCCTCCACCAGCAACTCCAGGTAGCGGGCGTCGTGGGGGAACAGGGGAGCCAAAGCTGTGATGGCCTCGCAGATCGTTGCTACGAGCGTTGTTGCCTCGCCGTGGACAGAGGGATCGGCGATGGAGCCGTCCTGTTCCTGGTGTGCTTGGAGTGCTGTGGCCGCGGCCTTCAGCGATGTCCACTCGGCGTTGTCAGCGGTGACACGCGGGAGGGTGGAGGTGGCGATGGTTGTCATGGAGCTCGGCCCTTTCCGAAGTAGTGATTGCTTCTGGGCCGAGCGTAGCAAGCGAAAAGCATTGCTAATTGAAAAAAGTCTCGAGCATAAGCAACTCTTGCTCTTCTGGTGTTCCTGCACAGTTCGAGATCCAGCGCCCCACACTTCTGCCGGAGAACAGCTCCGGACGGACCCGACCTATGGCCGGCCCGTCCGGACCCGTCAGCTCTCTTCCGGGTTGACCAGGCGGAGCGAGATGGAGTTGATGCAGAACCGCTGGTCCGTGGGCGTGCCGTAGCCCTCGCCCTCGAAAAGGTGCCCCAAATGCGAATCGCAAGTGGCGCAACGGACCTCCACCCGGTCCATTCCCATGGTGCGGTCATGAAGATAGCGGACCGTGCCTTCAGCCAAGGGAGCCCAGAACGATGGCCAGCCGCAATGGGAATCGAACTTTTCCTTGCTGGTAAACAGTTGGGTTCCACAAGCACGGCACTGGTAGACGCCCTCCGTGTGGGTATCCCAATACTCGCCGGTGTATGGCCGCTCAGTACCCGCCTGCCGCAGAACGCGGTATTCCTCGGGGGTCAACTCCTCACGCCACTGGGCATCGCTCTTCTCCACGGGAGCATCCACAGGCTCAGAAGTTGTCTTGCTGGTGTTCTCAGGGGTGTTCATGTCTTGTGCAACGCTCACGAGTCGCCGATAAATCCCGAACCTGCGTACAGGTGCAGTACCGGAAGCCCCAATTGATCCTGCGCTTTGTTGGCCCAGTCGGTGTGGAACGTATCGGCGATGGCATGGGGGCGCGTGACCACTACGGCCTGCGCAGCATCGAGTGCGCGCACCTTGGACACCAAGCCGGCCACGGCACCGCCGTCGACGACTTCACCCGTGACGCCGCCACCCAAGCCGGCCAAAGCCGCCAGGGAGGCAGACAAGGTCTCTGACGCTTCAGCACGCTCCGCCGCCGGATCCGGTGACTGAGCCGTCAGTTCGCGGAACGCCTTGGCAATATCCAGCAACGACAGATTCTCCAGAAAGTCCACCAGGAGATGTCGCTCGGTATTGGCGGGGACCAGGACAACAAGGGGCGCGTCGCCGCCGTCCACCAGTTTGGCGATGTTAACGCGGTCGTCGGGGCCAAGGGGCTCTTCAGTCAGGATAACTATGGGATCACTCATGGCTACAGCGTAGTCCCGCGCAACCCGGGTCCGCAGGCTTTTGGCAACGAATCAGGGCACAGGTGCGCCGCGCGGCCCGCACCTGCACCAGGCAATGCCGGGGAGCGGCAACAATGGAAGCATGGCATCGACACACCGGTCAGCGAGCGACGCTGCAGAGAACAAAATGTCCCTCCGCACCAAATGGGCCATCGGCGGCTTCCTGGCGGGCGGCACCCTCGCCGGCCTGCTGGGCGCCGGGTCCTCTGCGCTCGCCGTCTATTTTGCCCGGCGCGTCATCACCCCGGCCGCCCGTCACGAGGACCAGGAGGTCCTCGCCGTCATCAGGGACGACAAGGGACTCCAGGTCATCCTCGCAGCTACCCCGGACACCACCATCGATGGCGTGTTCAGCCTGTTCTTCGCCGGTGGCCAAGGACACGCGCGGATCGGCCGGATCGTGTCCTACTCCCCGGCTGAGCAGACCGTCCTCCGAGAGGTTGAAGAGGTCTACAGCGGCAATCTGGCAGAGGCCCGCCGCGGCTGGTGGAGCGGCGCTACGTACCCGGACCCGTCATCGATCGGCCTTGCGGCCGAGGATGTGGAGATAGAGGTCGACGGCGGGCCGGCGCCGGCGTGGTTGGTCCGCGCCGACGCTTCTGCTCCGGCTCCGGTCTGGGCAATCATGGTGCACGGGCGTGGCGCCACACGTCTTGAGGGCCTCCGGGCTGTGCGTACGGCGCGGAGCCTGGGACTGGACAGCCTGCTCATTTCCTACCGCAACGACGGCTTGGCCCCTTCAGCCCTCGATGGGCGCTACGGTCTGGGATCCACCGAATGGCGGGACGTGGAGGCTGCCATTGATTACGCCTTGGAGCATGGGGCGGAGGAGATCGTGCTGTTCGGGTGGTCCATGGGTGGAGCGATCAGCCTGCAGACAGCCGATCTTTCCAGGCACCGCCACCTCATCCGGGCCTTGGTGCTGGATGCCCCCGTCATCAACTGGGTCAATGTCATGGCACACCATGCCCAAATGAACAGGATTCCCTACACTGTGGGGCGTTATGGGCAGTTGATGCTGGGGCATCCGCTGGGGCGCAGGCTGACCGGCCTCGCGGCTCCCGTTGACCTCAAGACCATGGATTGGGAAGCCCGCGCCATTGAGCTGCGGACTCCCACGCTGTTGATCCACAGCGTCGACGACGACTACGTTCCGTTCGGGCCGTCCGCCAGCCTCGCCGAGAAAAACCCGGAAATGGTGACCTTTGAGCCCTTTAACGGGGCACGGCACACCAAGGAATGGAACGTGGACCCTGAACGGTGGGAACGCGTGGTGTACGCATGGCTGCAGCGACAGTTGGCTCCCCGGAACAACCCGGGACAGGCGGCGGCTGCCGGGCCAGTGGATGGTGCAGAATCAGCGGGCGGTGCGTCTGGCCGGACTGGCTAGGACAGCGCCTGGTGTCAGGCCCTGGCCGCCGGGGAGGTCCCGATGGCCGCAACGGCGGCTTTGGTCAGCCGGATGAGGTCAGCGGGAGCAAGCTCGATGTCCAATCCGCGGCGGCCCCCGGAAACGAGGATGGCGTCAAAGCCCAGCGCTGATTCGTCCAGGACCGTGGGGGAGGGCTGTCGCTGCCCAAGGGGGGATATACCGCCCAGCACATAACCAGTGCGGCGCTCAGCGGCCTGGGGATCGGCCATGGCCGCTTTCTTGGCTCCCAATGCTGCAGCAATGGATTTAAGGTCCAGATTGCCGGACACAGGGACAACGGCCACGGCCAGGCGGCCTTCGACCTCCACCACGAGTGTCTTGAAGACCCTCTCCGGCTCGATGCCCAGGACCTCTGCGGCCTCCATCCCATAACTGGCTGCCGCCGGATCATGGGCGTAGGGATGAAGCACAAAAGGAACGCCGGCCGCAGCAAGAGCTGCAGTTGCCGGCGTTCCTTGTGAAGCCATCTTCTTCGCCATACCGTGTGGTGACGCCTTTCAGTGCCCTGCGGACTCAGTGATCCAGCCGGCTGGCGGCTGCAACTTTGCGCTTGATGCGGCCGAGCATGGCAGTCATTCCCCGCATTCGCAGGGGAGTGATGGCCCGTGTCAGGCCCAACAATTCGGGCATGTCGTCCGGAACAGCAAGGATCTCTTCGGCGGTAAGGCCGTCGAGGCCTTCATGCAGGACGCCGGCGAAACCGCGCGTGGTCGGAGCCTCCTGGGGAGCCTTGAAGAAGAGCCGGTACTTACGGGCACCGTCAGGTTCCTTCTCCGACTCGATCGTGAGGAACAGCGGGGACTGGCATTCCACAACCTGCTCCAGCAACTCAGGGTGGTCCTTCAAGCGCTCCGGAAGCTCCGGAAGGCCCCTGGAGAACTCAAGCAGGAGTTGCAGGCGGTCAGGCTCCGTCAGTGCCTGGAAGTCATCGACGATTTCCGCCAGCGCGGTGGGCAAAGTGTACGTACTCATCTCTTCCAGCTTACGCACAACCGCGGCGATTGCGCTGTGTATGCCGCAACACTACGGCGCCCTCCGGACGGTGGCGGATTCACGCAAAGACTAGTTGCGTGCGAAGGCGGCCGGTACGGAACCGCGCTCTGCACCCTTGACGATGGGAACGCGTACGGCATTGCCCCACTCTGTCCAGGAGCCGTCGTAGTTGCGCACGGTATCGAAGCCCAGCAGGTACTTGAGCGCAAACCAGGTGTGGCTTGAGCGTTCGCCGATCCGGCAGTAGGCCACGACGTCGTCGCCGGCTGCGAGCCCGGCCTCACCCAGATACAGGGCTTCGAGTTCTTCGCGGCTGCGGTAGGTACCGTCTTCTGCAGCGGCCCGGGCCCACGGAATGGATGCGGCCGTGGGGATGTGGCCGCCACGGAGTGCGCCCTCTTCGGGGTAGGCGGGCATGTGGGTGCGCTGTCCCGTGTATTCCTCGGGGGAGCGGACGTCGATCAGGGGGTTTCCCAGGTGCGCCAGGACATCTTCCTTGAACGCGCGGATGGGAGCGTCGTTGCGCTCTACTTCCGGGTATTCGCCGACGACGGGCTGTGACGTTTCGGTGGTCAGCTCGCGGCCTTCGGCAATCCACTTGTCGCGGCCGCCATCCAGGAGGCGGACGTCTTCATGGCCGAAGAGAGTGAAAACCCAGAGGGCGTAGGCAGCCCACCAGTTGGACTTGTCGCCGTAGATGACAACGGTGCTGTCCCGGGAGATTCCCTTTGATGACGCGAGGGCAGCGAAGGCAGCGCCGTCGACGTAGTCGCGGGTGACCTCATCGTTCAAGTCGGTGTGCCAGTCGATCTTCACGGCTCCCGGGATGTGGCCGGTTTCGTACAGGAGGACGTCCTCATCGGACTCAACCACTACCAGTTTGCCGTCGGCGATAGCGCCGTCGGCAAGCGCGGATGCAAGCCATTCGGTGGAGACAAGGCGTTCGGGGTTCGCGTATGACGCAAACTTTTCGTTCTGTTCAACGGGGTAGGACATGGTGATGGCCTTTCACTGACAACGGACGGGAGCCAGGCCGTGGGAGGTGGTGCAGATGCCAGCCCGGCTGCTCCCAACACTAACCACGGGGCGCCGTGAATGCTTCCCTGCGGTCACACGGTGAAACATGGGCTTGGTCACGTGTCCCGCCGGGGCCGCCCGATGCCGGTATTCTTGCTGGGGACCTAATACCGAAGGAACGGACCACCGTGGTACAGATCGAACAACTGGCTGCCCGCACGCCGGCAGTCTCCGTGGAGGAACTCCTCAAGGGTTTCTACCCCTCTCCGCGATTCGGAGAGGTATCGTTCGACAGCTACCGTCCCGACCCTTCGCAGCCGAGCCAGGCCAATGCCGTGAAGCTCCTCTCGGCCTTCGCGGACGGGGTGGGATCCGAAGACAACGGGGGCTTGTTCAAGAAGCTCTTTGCCAAGAAGGCGCCGGCCACCAGGGCCGGAATATACCTTGACGGCGGCTTTGGCGTCGGTAAGACCCACCTCCTGGCCTCGTTGTGGCACAGATCGCCGGGACCCAAGGCCTTCGGTACGTTCGTGGAATACACCAACCTGGTGGGTGCGCTCTCATTCCGGAAGACCGTAGAGGCTCTGAGCAGCTACAAGCTGGTCTGCATCGACGAATTTGAACTCGATGATCCCGGCGATACCGTGTTGATGTCCCGCCTGATGCGTGAACTGGCCGACGCCGGCGTCAAGCTGGCTGCCACGTCCAACACCCTTCCCGGCTCGCTGGGCGAGGGCCGCTTTGCTGCCGTCGATTTCCAACGCGAGATTCAGGTTCTCGCGGACCAGTTCGACGTTGTCAGGATCGACGGCGAGGACTTCCGGCACCGTGGATTGCCCGCTGCCCCGGCGCCGCTGAAGACCGAAGAGCTCAAGCACCGTATGAAGGCCGAATTCCCGGGCAAGACCGTGGCGGTGGATGACTTCCGCACGCTGGTCAATCACCTGGCCGCGGTTCACCCCAGCCGTTACCGTCAACTCATCTCCGGCGTCGAAGCTGTGGTGTGGAGCGACGTCGAAACCATCACGGAGCAGGCAGTAGCCCTCCGCTTCGTAGTGCTGGCGGACAGGCTTTATGACAAGGATGTGCCCATCCTGGCCAGTGGCGTCCCCTTCGACAAACTCTTTACCGAAGAAATGATGACCGGCGGTTACACCAAGAAGTACTTCCGTGCGGTCTCCAGGCTGACTGCCCTTGCCCGTGAGGCCCAAAACCACGAGCCCGCCTGATTCACGCTTTCTGAACAGGCTCGCGGCTCTTGAGCATCCAGCGCACCAGGATGCCTCCGGCCAGCGCCCAGAACGCAGCGCCAACCCCGGCAAAGCTGAGGCCTGATGCTGCCAGCAGGAAAGTGATGCAGGCCGGAATGCGTTCCTCCGCCACAGCCAGCGCTGAGGAGATGGAGGCAGCCAGAGTCCCGAGTAATGCGAGGCCGGCGACGGCTTCCAGGAGACCTGAAGGGGCTGCGGCCACCAACGTCACCAGTGCCGCGGAAGCCGCGGCCAGGACAAGGTAGGCCAGGCCGGAAACGAACGCCGCGATCCAACGCCTGCCGTGGTCCTTGCCTGCTTCCTCTCCCGCGGCCAGTGCTGCACTGAGCGCGGCGAGGTTGATCGCGTGGCCGCCGAACGGTGCACCGGCGATAGTGCCCGCGCCGGTGACCAGCATCGAGGGGCGCCACGGTGTGGTGTACCCGAACGATTTCAAGACCGCGACACCGGGAATGTTCTGCGACGCCATGGTGACGATGAACAAAGGCAATGCCAGCCCTACGGCAGCTTCCAGGGTAAAAGCCGGAGTTGTCCACTCCAGCCTTGGCACGAGGCTGTGAAGGGGCACCTGGACGCCGTTGGAGGCTATGTGGATCCCGATGACGGCGAGGGCAACCAGCAGCGATGCCGGGACCGACCAACGTGGTGCGAACTTCATCAGCAGCACCCAACACAGGATCACCGGAGCAATGAGCAGCGGGGCCGAACCCAGTGACTTGAAGGGCGCCAGGCACAGGGGGAGCAGGACGCCGGCAAGCATGGCTTGCGCCAGCGCCGTAGGGATCCTGGCCATAAGGCGCCCCAACACCGGCAACAATCCCGTCAGGACGATCAGTACCCCAACCATCAGGAATGCGCCAACGGCAGCCGGCCATCCGCCGTCGACCATTCCAGCGGAGGCAAGCAGCGCGGCCCCGGGCGTGGACCACGCGAGCGTGACCGGCATCCTGGACCGCCAGGACAGCCACAGGATCCCGAGGCCGAAGGTCAGGGTGAGCGCCAGGAGCCCGCTGGATGCCTGGGCCTGGTTGGCCCCCACTGCTTGAAGGCCCGCCAGGACTACGGCGAACGATGAAGTGAAACCAACCAACGCTGTCACAATGCCTGCGGTGATCGGTGGGCCCAGTGTCTCCCGGCTGGAACGGTGGTGAGTGGTGGGCGGGGAGACGGAACGCATGAAGTCCAACGTACCCGACCAGCAGGGGGTGGCCGTCACCTGATGTGCTGCTCATCAGCCCGCAGAGGCTCTAGCCGTTAAACGCCAAGGGCACCGGTGGCGCCTCTCGGCGGGACCGGTGCCCCCTTGACGTATCTGGTACGGCGGCTCAGGCAGCTATGGCTGCTTCGGCTCATCCGTGACGGGAGCCTGTCCAGGCTGACCGTCGTTCTTGGCCACGAAGTCGGAAGCGGCATTCTGGACTTTGTCGACGTGACCGGCATACTTGCCGCCCGTCTTGTTGTCCACAAAATCCCCGGCCTTTTCGATGCCATTCTTGATGGCTTCTTCGTTGCCTTGAATGAGACCCTGAGCCTTGCCCTTCAGGTCGTCAATTAAACCCACGGGCACCTCCCTTCCATCGCGGAGCCAGTTCGCTCCTCCGCGTCCGACCCTAACACCACTTGCCAGAGGTGCCAAGGGTTGCGGACGGGGCTGTGGACAAACTACGCCAAAGGCTTACTTTCCACCTTGTGGCGGGGGCTGTCCGGGTTCATGAGTGAGTGCTTGCGACCGTACGCGAAGTAGATCACCAGGCCGATGACCAGCCACACTCCAAACCGGGCCCAGGTTTCCCAATGCAGTTGGAACATCAGGAACGCGGAGGCCAGGACACCGAAGGCAGGGACGATCGGCATGAGCGGCAACCGGAACGTCCTCGGAGCGTTGGGCTTGGTGTAGCGGAAGACAATCACCGAAACGCAGACCACGACGAAGGCGGCCAGGATACCGATGTTGGTGAGGTCGGCTACTTCCTTGATGGGGAAAACGCCGGCGAGGAAGGCCGAAGCAACACCGGCGATCCACGTCACGCGCTGTGGCGTGCCGTGCCGGTCCGTCTTGGCGAACCAACCGGGCAGCAGGCCGTCGCGGCTCATGGAGAACCACACGCGGGTGACGCCCAACAGGAAGGTCAGCATGACGGTCAGGATGGAAAGTACCGCGAATACCGAGATGATGGTGGCAATGACCGGCAGTCCAACCCCCTGGAACGCCGAGGCGAAGCCGGCCGTGGGGTTGATGTCTTTGTAGTTCTGCATACCGGTCAGGACCAGCGTGGCCGCTACGTAGAGGAGCATGGCGATGATCAAGGACAAGATGATGGCCTTGGGCATGTGCTTCTTGCCGTCCTTAGCCTCTTCGGCCGCTGTGCTCATGGCGTCATAGCCGAAGACTGCGAAGAAGACGGTTGCGGCGCCGGCGATGACCGGACCGAAGCCGCTGGGCATGAACGGGTTGTAGTTCTCGGCGTTGACGTAGAAAATGCCGAGTCCGATGATGAACAGGATCAGGATGACCTTGATGGCCACCGCTACAAGCTCGAACCGGCCAAAGGCCTTGGTTCCACGGCTCAGGATCCACGTGACCAAAAGGCAGACCAGGATCGCCGGGAGGTTGATGATGCCGCCCTTGCCCTCGTCGGCAGTGGACGTCATCCAGGTTGGCATGTGGATTCCGATGCCGGAGAGGAACGCATCGAAGTAGCCCGAAATGCCGATGGCCACCACGGCCACGATCGCGATGTATTCCAGCAGCAGATCCCAGCCGATGAACCAGCCAATGATCTCTCCGAGGGCCACGTAGCCATAGGTGTAAGCCGAGCCGGCGCGGGGGATCATTCCAGCGAATTCGGCGTAGGAAAGCGCGGCGGCGCCGGACGCCAGGCCGGCGATCAGGAAGGAAATCAGTACTGCAGGCCCTACGCCCGGAGTTCCCTCGCTCCCGTGGGCTACAAGGCCGGCGAGGGAGAAGATCCCGACGCCGATAATTCCGCCGACGCCGATGGCCGTCAGCTGCCAGAGGCCGAGACTTTTGAAGAGTCCGCTGTGCTTGTTTTCTTCCTCAATGTCGTCGATCGGCTTGCGCCTCAGGACGGACTTGGAAGCCGTCTGTTGATTCATGGGGGTACTCCTGCCAGTTGGCGTGGAACGGTGATGAGCTCGCAGTACATTATGCGAGCCGAATCACATTAGATAAAGCGACTTCTTCTGAGGGGTATCAGTTACTTCGAGTAATGAATCGAATATTTGCTGAAATTGGGCACAAAAAAAGCAGCTCCGGGGAGCTGCTTTTCCTTTTGGAGCGGACGACGAGATTCGAACTCGCGACATCCACCTTGGCAAGGTGGTGCTCTACCAGCTGAGCTACGTCCGCACATGTTGTCTGCCGGGCTGCTGCCTGGCCGTCAACAA
>NZ_JBIVTK010000003.1:0-322741 GCF_044756725.1 Paenarthrobacter sp. NPDC091669 | reverse complement strand
CAACAAACAAGTTGCCTTGTTCTGGTGGGCGATACTGGGATCGAACCAGTGACCTCTTCCGTGTCAGGGAAGCGCGCTACCGCTGCGCCAATCGCCCGTTTCCGGGTCCTACCGAGTAGGAGAGCGGACGACGAGATTCGAACTCGCGACATCCACCTTGGCAAGGTGGTGCTCTACCAGCTGAGCTACGTCCGCACATGTTGCCTGCCGGGCTGCTGCCTGGCCGTCAACAACAAACAAGTTGCCTTGTTCTGGTGGGCGATACTGGGATCGAACCAGTGACCTCTTCCGTGTCAGGGAAGCGCGCTACCGCTGCGCCAATCGCCCATGCATCCAGCCAGCTGCTGGAAGACATGGTTTTCACCGAGGTGGGTACGGGATTCGAACCCGTGTATACGGCTTTGCAGGCCGCTGCCTCGCCTCTCGGCCAACCCACCGTGTAAGCAGGATTCCGAGGAATTCTTGCCTTGACAGTGCCTTGCGAGCGGACGACGAGATTCGAACTCGCGACATCCACCTTGGCAAGGTGGTGCTCTACCAGCTGAGCTACGTCCGCAGTGTGGTTTTGACGGCCAGCCCTGCAGGCTTTCCGTCGCTTTCCGACGAGTAAAAACTCTATAGGAGGTTGTTGCAAACTCCAAATCGACGGCGGGGATTTGGTTTCGGAGGCCGCTGGATCCTTGTCTTTACGCGGTCTGCGGCGAGTTTCACGGTTGTAATTCCACCGCTGTAGTTTGGTGCGGTCATGGCGGTGCTGACCGGTTTTGCAATCAGGCCGGGGTCGGTTAGTGTTTTCTATGCACCCGGGCGATTGGCGCAGTGGTAGCGCGCTTCGTTCACACCGAAGAGGTCACTGGTTCGAACCCAGTATCGCCCACCAAGAGAAACCCCCGGAATTCCGGGGGTTTCTGGGTTTCTGAGGCATTTTCCTCCACTCCGTGGTACCTGCGTGGGACTCGCGAACGAGGTCCTTGAATCTTGCTCGGCAGGATGATGCCTACCTATTGGTCCCAAGTACCACGGGGACACCACTCCGGTACTACGGTGGGTACCACGACGAATACGTTTGTGTCAGGAGATGACACTCTCGACCTGCACGTGCCGAGGATGTTCTCCGCGCTTATTCCCTTCCCGATGTTGCTGAACGCATGGGCGTCAGCCTGAAGACCATCCGCCGGATGGTGGATTCCGGTGAGCTAGAGACCTTCCACCCCTAACGTAAGGGCCGGACCGTTCGCGTAAGCGAGCAGACGCTCCGCGAGCTCTTTGCCGCTGGTGATACGTAGTCTGATGGCCGATGGCGTGTGGAAGAACTTATTGGGTCTGAAAAGTTAGTGGGCTGCCATTTGTGGCCGTCGATGAAACCCCCACACGGGTTGGTTTCGGAAACGCCGATTGCTGGGACTCCGTGAGGAAAGCCATACCTCTGCATTGTTATGTTGACCGCTTTGATGGGCTAGAGGCGCATAGCTCATGGCTCCTCTGTGTGGTCTGCCGAAGAAACATGGAGCCTCTCGATCGCGAGCGTCAGCGTCATTGGCGGTGCACCTTCACCAAGGGGCAGGCTGTGCTGTCTTTCGACGTCGGTAGGACCCGTCTCAGCTCAGAAGATGGTGGCCGTGTAGTGGGGGATCTCGGCACTTCCAAAGCGTACCCAGCCCGAGTGCCGGCCAAGCGCCGGTCCAGTCTTTCGGGGGACCACCCCCAGTGTTCCATCGACCCAATGGCCGTCTGCGAGCCGTTCCTGACAAAAGTCCATGCGCACCTACTCCAGCAGTGGTGGCACCGATAACGGATAGGACATCCCCTGGCCGGCCAACGGTTCCGTCCAAGTGCGACTGGACAAATTAGACGACGAAACGTGCCTCGGTGCTGTCCAGCCGTGCGGCAAACTGGCGCTTCGCTTCTGTGCGAACCGAGCTAATCCCACGCTCACTGACTCGCATGCGAAGCCGTCCGTAAGCTGGTCTGCTGTGGTGTCCGGATATCTGCGCCAGATGTCGAGTCTGGGATCGCTGGTTATATAGCCACTGATAAGCGCTGGAAGGCTACGCAAGGTTTGGCTGAGGTAAAGCTTCCTCAGCGCGCAACTCCATCAGCGTGCGCCCAGATGTTCAGCCAACAGCGAGTCTGGATGCGCTGCTGCATCCCAGGTGAGCGTGAATGACCAGAAGTAGAAGTTGCTCAGGAATTCGTGAATCCCACCGTTGGAGTAGAAGCCGTTGATTCTTTGCTGTGTCATGGGAGCCTCATTTCGTAGGAGAAGCATGTGGCTGTAGCTGGGGTTCTCCTAACAGGCTCCGCCGGCGCTCTCTGCCGGTCATTCTCCATTTCTCGTGCCCCGGATTGAAGATAGACTCCCTCTGGAAATGCTGCGGGCACAGCCTCGACATAAGAGGGGGAAGCACGACATGAGCCAGGAACTTCAGCCGCAGGCAGACCGCACTGTGGCATCAGCGCAGCCCCTCGCCCACAGCGCCCATAATGCGACGAGGTCGCGCCGTTGTGGAGAGCGCACGCCTGCCAGCATCAACACCCAACCAGCTAGTCGCTTCTCGGCTTATGAGATCTGTCATTGTCCGTCGCGGCCTGACAATCGCCTTTTGATGGACTACTTACTGCCTTCCGGGTCCTGAACGCAGGGGCTGCTGCCATCTACGGATGTGTTGAGGTCACCGGTGTAGAGCTGGATGACCAAACCGTCCGGGCCGAAGCCGTTGGTCATGATGAGCTTGTTTGTGGTCGTTGATTGATCGAAGGTCTTCACGCTGTACCCATGAGAAACATAAAACTGCTGAACTCTTTGCATGAGTGTCTCGCGCTCGGTGGTGCTTAGGGGTCCCAGGGTCCGCGCACCAGCGAACGATTTGCCGTTTCCGGTTTCCTGGAAGTTGCAGTAGCCACCGGCCGGTACGTCCTCGTTCGCCCAGTCGCCTGGTGACAAGGCCTGAATCTCATCGAGGAGTCCGAAGAACTCCGTTCTGGCTGCTTCCGGGCTCGTGGTAACGCTCTTCCCGTCATCGGGAACCATGTTGCTCGCTGCGGTTTGAGAGGGTGATGGGGCTGTAACAGCACTCCTACCCGAAGACCCAGCGGCGCATCCGGACACAAGCAGCAGCAAGACGGTACCCGTAGAAAGTACGCGCCAGTACCGGCGGCGGTGCAGGGTCGTCATCGTTTCCTACCGGAATTTGCCTTCCGGGTCGGGAACGCAACGGGTATTTCCGCCGAGGGAGATGCCATATTTGCCGGTGACGAATCCCATGACGAACTTGTCGGGGCCGAACACGTCCGTGCTTCTGATGAAGTTTGGGCCACCATCGGTCTCTTGCTTGACGGTGAACCCGGTGGCTTCGAAAAGTGTCTTGACCTTGTCGTGAAGAATGTCCATTTCTTCCCGGCTCACCGGGTCCCGATGGAGATCAATTGAGAATTGCGTGCCGTCAGACCTGTCCGGGAGCCGGCAAACATCGCCTTTGATGTCAGGGGGGATTACAACACCCCAGTCTCCTGGGGCTAGAGCTTGGATTTGGGTGAAGAGGTCGAGGTATTCTTTGCGGGCTTGTTCTGGGTCCATGGTTTGCTCCGCGGTGCTGGTAGATGGGTTGGTGCTTGGCGTTGTCCCGCACCCTGCAAGGGTGAGAAGAAGGATCGCAGCGGCGGGAAGGACGCGCCGGCATGGGGCAGGGGTTTTGGTTGTCATCGTTTCGCATTCGTGAGTTGGTCGACCACGCCCAGGGCGATCCTGGCCTGGTTTTTACTTGACTCGGTTCTCCTGTCGAAGTACCCGTGGATGCCGTCCGTGCCACCGGTTTGTCCGTCGTGGGTTTTCGTGGGGTGCTCGATGGCACCATCAGATCCTGTGGTGCCGTCCGTGCCAAAGGTGACAGCGCCGAATCCGGAGTCGTCGGTACTCTTACGCTGCCAGCCGAGCCCATGCCCGACCTCAGCTACGTGGTCCCAGTCGCACACCCAGACCCTGGGCCGGCTCAACACCAATCCAGGCAACAACGGCAAGACGGTCCCGGTCGATCCCGGCCGGGTCCGCAAGCAAGCGTTGATCGAGTCGTTGATCATTGGCCTGGCTGGTTTTTGATGCCATGTCCTTGTCGATGGTGGTGTCCAGTCCCGGGAGCTGGTACGTGACGTGCTTGGCGGTGTCAAGGTCTCCCACGGAAATAGATGCACCGAACCCAGTCTCCGATCCTTGCCCCAGACCAAAAGGAACGAAGCTGATCAGTTGCCGGATGCCGGACGGATCCAGAGAATTAATTTTCGGCCTGGCCTCGCTGTCGTAGAGCGATTCCCAGACTTTGTTGACCATGCCTTCCTGGGAGCCCTCATCAGCTTCTCCGCCGTGCTCGTCGTGGTACTTCTTCAAGTAGTCGTGCATCTGCAGCAACTTCTTGCGGTTGGCTAGGTCCCTGGCGGTCGCGGTGACACCGTTCAGGTTCCCTATAAGTTCCGGCAGTGCATCGATCAGGAGCTGCTGTTCTTCACCGACGGTAACTTTCCCGGTGGCAGGCTCGACGGAGTGGCCGAGGCCAGACCACCACGTGGCTGTGGCTACGGGGTCCAGTCCTGGTTGGGTCAGTAGTTCCCGCAGCCGGGCGGTGCCGCCATTACCGAGCCAAACCTTCAATTGCGCTGCACTCATGGTTCCGAGGTCGTTCAGGCCGACTTGGTTTGGTGCTGCGTACTGGATGAAGAGGCCGTTGAGCATGCTGTCTGCGATAGCGCCGCTGCCGGCTGTTTTGAATGCGGTGGCGACCTGCTCTATCCAATCGGCGTCTGCTGCGTTGGCGGCGAGCAGCCGCTCAAAACCAGCAACAAGAGATTCAGTCTCGATGGTCACCCAGGAACACGATGCTGTGAAGCTGCTCCAGGCGTTCCGGACTGCGACAAAGTGTGAGCTCAGGGTGTTCGTGGCCGTCCGGGACACTGACGCGAAGCCGCGCAGTTTGCCCGGGTCAGCCGAGGTGGTTCCGGTTCCTGGTCCGCCGGCGAACCGGGGCCGGTCCCGCGGCGAAAACACCGCTGAAAGAGCCGGTGCAGGGACCGGCGTGCTCTCGGGCATCGGGTCCAGGATCATGGTGGCAACTGTCACTGATGCTTCGGCGATGTTCCCGGAGAGCAGGTGCTGTTTGCGGATGTTGTCGCGTTGCTGCCAGGCTTCGATGTTCTTTTGCCGGGCTTTCTCTTACTGCGCCCTGTGCTTGGCCTCGCCGACGTCCTCGGCCAGAACCGCGAGGACACCTGCCAGCTTGCCGCGATCATCGGACCTGATGCCGCAGGCGTCCTTGAACAGGCGCCCGTAGCCGCCGTTGAAGTCCTGCACTGCCTGCTCCACGGCCCCGTACAGGAAGCCTCCCTCGGCACGCAGGAGTTCGTCGGCGGAGTTCGCGGCACGGATCAGCGCGTCGGCTGCGCCGTCATCAAAAGCAATTCCCATGCCTGCCCCCAAACCAGAACAATAAATCCAACGACTAGCATAACTGCTGATTGCTTCTCTTGAGGGTCTACGCAGCCGGACGGATTTAAGGATGGACGGGTGTCCGACGAAAAGAAGAAGCGCCGGTTCCTGACAACTGAACAGGTGCCCGAGGAGCTGAATGTGTCAGTGAAGCAGATCAGGGCGCTGCTCAAAGCCGGCGATCTGCGGGGTATTCAGGTCGGAGGCCGGAGCGTCTGGCGCATTGCTGCCACCGACGTCGAGAGCTACATCGCTGAGGCGTACAAAGTCACAGCAGAGCGCATCGCCGCCGGCGAACTACCGGAGTGATGGCCAGGCGAAAAGGCTTGAAGCGATGCTGCGCCTAGCGGCGGCTTCCCCACGTCTTGTGCCAGTACTCGGCGCTCTGGCTGCCGGTACGCAGGATGGCGTCGGGTTCTGGCGTAGCTGGCCACATCTCCAGGAGGTAATGATCGACGACTTCTTCGGAGAACTCTCCATCTTCTCCTGCATCACGGCCCTTCGCGCTGACCCGCAAACGGTAGTCGCCGGGCGGTACGTTAGCTAGTTCTCCGGTCGTCTCATCGGCCCACGAGGCCCAACGCAGATCGTGTCCTGGGGGGAGTGTGAAGGATAGCTCGACGATGTCCTCCCACGAGGAATCGCTGTTCATCCCAGCTGGCTCATCCAGGAGAATGATGCGCACGTCTGACCGGCCGGATCGCCGGCCGAAGTGTACGTAGATCCCGTAGGGATTGGACGCCCCGACCAGGCCGTTGGCCTGGCCCTCGAAGAAACGTTCAAAGATCCCGTCAAAGCCATAGCCGGCCCACAGAAGGTCGAACTGGCCGTAGTCGGTCCGGATGACTTGATCGAGCAGGACTCTCTCCACAGGATCAGCCTACGGGTGGAGCAGCGAAGGCTATTCAGCTACGTCGGTGAAGTACTGCGCGACGTCGTAGTTGCCGATCAGGCGTGCCAGCCCTACGGGAGTCTGGCCACTACCGTTGACGCAGTGTGGATCAGCGCCGTGCGATCGGAGGAGTTTGATCAGTTCGCCACGGCCGTTTGAATTGAAGACCGCAGTAAAGAGCGCAGTGTTACCCTAGCCGTTTTGAAGATCAACGGTGGCGCCGGCATCAAGCCACTACCGAAATCGCGGAACTCTTCGGCGTGGCCCGTTCCACCGTCTACCGGGCGATTCAGCGCGCCGCATCATCCTCGCGACTTCGTCGTCCGCGGGGATCTCTTCGTGCGCGGCGCGTGTCGTGTGAGGGCGCTGCGCTTCTAGGATGGTGACACGACGTACAGGGATACGCATTGAGCTCGATATGGGGACCGTGGTGATTCACCCCGCGGTTGATGAGGTCTATGTCGAGATTGCTATGCTCATGGGCTTCGAAGACCGGTCCTGGATGGTCTGGCGCCCTGGCGAGGACAGCTTCGAGGACCTGCACTAGCTGGAAAATAACTTGCTCATCCGTGAAAGCGTGACTGGCATTTGCAGAGAGCTAGTTGGGGCTGGTCTGTTTCTTATCGTTCTGGCCTCTGGCCGTGGCGAGAAAAACAGCCACGCCGAGGATGAACGAAGTAGAGATCGCGGCGGCCGCTGGGATATTCCCGTTAACCCACAGCGCCGCAAAAAGCGAGAACGCCGCAACAGCCAGTCCTGAGAGTATCGAAAAGGTCATCGTCTTGCCGTTTGTCCCCATGCGCCCAGTGTAGGGCACCCCTGAGAGCTGGCAGGCATCTGTTTTGCCTTTACCTGATGACGTGGTTTCGAGCAGCCGACCATCCAAGCGCGGCTGAACTTAGGACCGTCGTGCAGGAGGGTCCGGAGCGCGTTGCGACTTCGCGGACGCAGGACGATTGACCCAAAGCGACTGACTATCTGCCGGTCAGAGACGTTGCCCGTTCTAACGTGAGCTGGCGCTGACTCGCTTCGAAGAAGACCGCGACAGACCCCTGACTCCGAAATAATTAGATAGGGCTGCCCAACCGATAGCTACGGCGGCTGTCGCATAAGTCCACCAGCCGTCCGGGGTGGCTATGAGGAACACGCCGATTACGGCAGAGGCAAGACTCAATACGAGCATGGCCCGACCGTAGGCGCGAGGTACCGGTTTGGCTGTGGCGTCCAAATTCTCACTCATAGCTACGAGTCTTGTGATGGTGCTTGAAGGCATGGTGCGGTTCACTGCCATTGGCTGCAGCGATGCTCCTGGTCCTGTGAGCCCACACGTGTACTGGAGCAGCGGCGCCGGATATGAGCAACTGACCTCGGTGTCTGAGGATGGAAAATTGTCGATCCGCGTCGGCCCGGAGTTTCAGGCCGTGCTGGAAGCAGTTATGTCCAGCGACTGAGCTTTTTACCGTCCCGTTCACCTGAGGTGTCGGTTGCACATAGGGCGCATGGCGGGGCTTTAATTGCACGGCATTCGACAACCCCGATGGGTATTTCGCGTCACGAAACGCTTCATCGGAGCACTTTCTCAACATGCGTGCAGATGATGAAGCTGATGTGCCTTGGAGCGCTCTTGACCCTGGGCTGCCCTCTGCGGAGCTGGAGGTGACGGCTCCAATCCTTGCGGCGAAGCTTGCCAGGCTGGCACCGGAGCAACTGGCAATGATCTTCCCTCCGGAGAATTCTGTCGGCCCTGTATGACACAGTCTTTATATGACTGCTCCACTGCTTGCCCACGCTACTGACTACGGCCGGATGTATGCCCGCTCCACTACGGAGCAATTTTCGGTTCCCTCCATCACCACGGTGATCGGACAACAGGCCCACTCGCTGGACGGTTGGTTCAGCTACATGGGTGCGAGCAGTCTCGCTGCGGATCCGGAGCTTCCGGCGATTCTTGGAAGCCCGGCTAAAACCCGCCAAGCGATTAACAAGGCGGCCAAAGCTGCTGAGGTATATAGGGATGCGGCAGCCGCTCGAGGCGACCGGGTCCACACCTACTGCGAGCAGGTGGCCCTGCGTGCTCTGGGCCGCCCCCACCGGATGCAGGAATGCCGCGATGACCTCGCAGCCCATGGTGAGCAGGCCTTCGCTGCCCGTTTCGACGAATGGTGGGAGCTGTACCGGGTGGAGCCTTTAGCCCCGGAGATCACCGTGTGGAACAAGACGGTGGGCTATGCCGGGACACTTGACCTTGTAGCCCGGATCAACGGGCGTATCTGCCTGATCGACTACAAGACCAAGGGCTCTACCAGGGACGGAACGGTCAAGGCCTTGGATGACAAAGTGGTCATGCAGCTCGCCGCCGGAATGAAGGCGGAGGAAAGCCTGGTCGATCCCGTTGCCGGTGAATGGGAGCCGTGGAAATACGGAGATAACCCCATGCTGCTCGCTGTAGCCATCGGAGAGACCGAAGTCAGGCCGATGCGGGCCAACCCGGAAATCCTCAAGCACCACTGGTGGAAGTTCTGCGCGCTTCGCCGCGTCTGGGAAATGTCGGCAGATGTCTCTGCGGCGGGACAAGCACTGTTGCCTGTTGCTCCGCCGGTGTTCGCAGCGGTCGGTGCCGGAGCCGCCAACAGCAGCAGCGGCGAATGACCTCAACTAAACTGGCTTAGGCTCCGCAACACCCGGAGCCGGGTTTGACGATAGTGAGGACTGACAGCACATGGCAATTTTGAGTATCCGAATCATCGGGGATCCGGTGTTGCGCACCGTAGCGGACCCCGTCACCGATTTCGGTCCGGAGCTCGCCAAGCTGGTAGCTGACATGACGGAAACCATGGAGGACGTGGAAGGCGCAGGCCTCGCTGCACCTCAGATCGGCGTCAGCCAGCGTGTTTTTACGTACCGCATTGGGGGAGTGGAAGGCCACATCATCAACCCTGTCCTGGAAAACAGCGATGACTTCCAGCCGGACGAAGTAGAGGGTTGCCTCTCGATCCCCGGCTTGGGCTTCCCGGTCCGCCGTTTCCGGACAACCAGGGCTACTGGTGTTGATATCAACGGCAACCCGGTTTCGGTGGAAGCCGAGGGCATGCTTGCCCGGTGCTTCCAGCACGAGACGGACCACCTTGACGGCATTTTGTACACGGACAGGTTGGAAGGGGAGGGCCGGAAGGCAGCTCTCCGCGCCATCCGGAACGCTAACTACCACGCCATCACGGAGAAGACTACGTCCCAGCGTGCCACCAGCGTGGGATCAAGCTTTGGTGGCGGCAGTTTCGGGGCTCCCGAGTGAGGGTCCTTTTTGCTGGCACCCCAGCCGTGGCGGTCCCGTCTTTGGACGCACTGGTTAAGGCAGGATTCGACGTCGTTGCTGTCCTGACGCGCCCGGACGCGCCGGTCGGCCGGAAGAGGGTCCGGACACCTTCACCCGTCGCAGCGCGGGCGATGGAACTGGGTATCGCCGTCATTCGTGCGGTCAGGGTCGATGCGGACACCACCGCCCGGATCTCGGAGTTCGCCCCGGATGTCGCCGCCATTGTTGCCTACGGGGGGATTGTTCCGAAGGCAGCTTTGGGAGTTCCGACGCATGGGTGGGTCAATCTGCATTTCTCCCTCCTTCCTGCTTGGCGGGGCGCTGCCCCGGTCCAGCGTTCAATCATCGCGGGAGACGAGATCACCGGTGCCGTGACGTTCCAGCTCGAGGAAGGCCTGGACACCGGGCCAGTCTTCGGTACCCTCACTGAAGCTGTTCGGCCAGACGACACCGCCGGAGACCTCCTTGAACGCCTCTCCATCAGC
This sequence comes from Paenarthrobacter sp. NPDC091669, assembly GCF_044756725.1. NCBI lineage: Bacteria > Bacillati > Actinomycetota > Actinomycetes > Micrococcales > Micrococcaceae > Paenarthrobacter > Paenarthrobacter sp. NPDC091669. The sequence goes on along the minus strand of NZ_JBIVTK010000003.1, from coordinate 312,578 downwards.
GGGGCCGTGCTTCTTAGCCAGACGCTTTCTGCGATCGACGCCGGTCAGGCTGCCCCGCAACCGCAAACCGGGGAAGTCTCCCTCGCTCCTAAATTGGGGCTGGATGATGGCCGCCTTGACTGGCAGTTGCCTGCCCTGGCTCTCAGTCGCCGGGCTCGTGGCGTCACTCCCGAGCCGGGGGCATGGACAACGCTGGAAGGCCAGCGGATCAAACTTGAACCAGTGACCCTCCGTCCTGAGGTTAAGGACTTGGCTCCCGGCACCATCAGGGTGGATGGCAAATCTGTTCTGGTAGGCACCGGATCCCACGCCGTTGAGCTCGGCAGGATCCAGCCGGCCGGTAAGAAAATGATGTCGTCGGCTGACTGGGCCCGCGGCTTGGCAACACCCGAGAGAGTGGTATTCGAATGAGTGAGTCCGGCCGGCGAGGCCCCAACAACAGCGGGAACCGGGACGGCGCCGGACAAGGCAACCGGGGTGCGCGTGGCGAAAGCCGGCGTGACGCCCAGGGTCGGGAGCGAAACCGTGGCCCTCAGCGGGGCTTCACGAACAATGCCCCCTCGCAGCGTACGCGCCGCGCTGACCCGGCCCGCCTGGTGGCCTTCGAAGTGCTCCGTGCTGTTGCTTCCGAGGATGCCTACGCTAACTTGGTGCTTCCAGCCCGCATCCGGGAACACCGCTTGGATCGCCGGGATGCCGGCTTTGCCACGGAGTTGAGCTATGGCGCTTTGCGGGGCCAAGGCACCTATGACGCCATTCTGGCCCGCTGCGTGGACCGCCCCCTTGAGCAGCTGGATCCTGCCATCCTGGATGCCCTGCGGATTGGCGCCCATCAGTTGCTCTCGATGCGTGTTCCTGCGCATGCAGCCTTGGACCAGACCGTTGGCTTGGCGCGTGCCGTCATAGGCGCAGGTCCGTCTGCCCTGATCAACGCCGTCCTGCGCAAGGTCACTGCCCACAGCATGGGCGAGTGGCTGGACATCCTGTTGGCCAACGAAACCGATGAAACCCGGATCGCCTCGCTCCGGCATGCCCATCCTGAATGGATCGTCCGCGCACTGCGCCAGTCGCTGGTCAACCACGGCCGTCCGAAGTCGGAGATTGATGACCTGCTGGAGGCGGACAATGCCGCGCCGGTGGTCAATCTTGTGGCGCTGCCGGGTTTGGGAAGCCTGGACGAGGCTTTCGACAATGGGGCCACGGCTGGCGAACTGGTGGAAGATTCGGCGTTGTCCGCCGGCGGAGACCTCGGCCGCCTGGAGACGGTCCGTCGCGGAACCACCCGTGTCCAGGATGTCGGATCCCAGCTGGTTGCCCGGGCTCTGGCTGGCGTGGACCTTGGCGGAGGCACTTCCGAAAGTGAACGCTGGCTGGACTTGTGCGCAGGTCCGGGAGGCAAGGCCGCTCTTCTGGCTGCCCTGGCGCACCGGGACGGCGCTACTTTGTTGGCCAATGAGCCCGCGCCACACAGGGCGAAGCTCGTTCAGCAGGCCCTTTCAGCTGTTCCGGAGGACACTTGGTCGGTACGGACCGGTGATGGACGCGACGTTGGGTCGGAGCAGGCGGAATCTTTCGACCGCGTACTGGTTGATGTTCCCTGCAGCGGGCTGGGAGCGTTGCGCAGGCGGCCCGAATCGCGCTGGCGGCGCTCACCCAAGGACATTGGCGACCTCGGCCCGTTGCAACGTGATCTCCTGAAGTCTGCAATTGACGCAGTGAAGCCCGGCGGGGTGGTTGCCTATGTGACATGCTCGCCGCACCCGGCCGAAACCACTGCGGTTGTCAGCGACGTCATGTCCAAGCGTGAGGACCTGGAACTGCTCGACGCCGGGCAGGCGCTTGACGATGCCAGCCTCACCGGACACTTGGGTGCCGGTCACGAACAAACGGCCCAGTTGTGGCCGCACGTCCACCAAACGGATGCCATGTTTATGGCCATCATCCGTAAAAAGCCGTAACTGCCGGAACCCGGCTTTCGTTCCCACCGACCCAGAGGGGCTGCTTTGTCTCAGTGCTGTATCAACCCGAGCATCTTGTCTGCCGATTTCGTCAACCTTGAGGCGGAACTGCAGCGGATCAGCAATGCCGATGCCGTCCACGTCGACGTCATGGACAACCACTTTGTCCCCAACCTGACGCTGGGCCTGCCGGTGGTGCAGCGGATCCAAGCAGTCAGCCCGGTACCGTTGGACGCGCACCTGATGATTTCCGACGCCGACCGTTGGGCGCCTGCCTACGCGGATGCCGGCGTCGCTTCGGTGACGTTCCATGCGGAAGCCGCCATGGCCCCCGTCAAGCTGGCACGCGAACTGCGTGCTAGAGGGTCCAAAGCTGGAATGGCCCTTCGTCCCGCCACACCGGTTGAGCCCTACCTGGACATGCTCAGCGAGTTGGACATGCTGTTGATCATGACGGTGGAGCCCGGATTCGGTGGGCAGTCCTTCCTGGACATCACCCTGCCCAAGATCCGACGTGCGCGGGCCGCTGTGGAGGGCTCCGGCATCGGCGTGGCCATCCAAGTGGATGGGGGCATTACCGAGGAGACGATCATCAGGGCTGCGGAAGCAGGGGCCAACGTGTTCGTGGCAGGCTCGGCAGTCTATGGGCACCAGGACCCAGCGGCGGCGATCGAGCGGCTCCGTGCAGCGGGCCAGGCTGTGACGGCGACGTTCGCCTGACGATCGTCACCACATGTTACGAAGATGGCTGGGAATAGCCTGGCCATCTTGGTAGTTGTGGCAGAATAACAACACACATACGTGCTCCGGGGTCGGTGTAAGTCCGAACCGGCGGTTATAGTCCGCGACCCGCGAGCCATCGGATTCCAAGCTATTGGAGCTTCGATGGCAGACGGTTGAACCGGTGAAATTCCGGTACCGACAGTTAAAGTCTGGATGGGAGAAGCACGTACAGTCATGCCGTGGGCGTTCCTTTAGCGACGCCCGGCATTGCGCTGTCGTACACCCCCGGAGTCATCGCGGCTAACTGGGAAGGAACGGCATGGACTTTCTGCGATGGCTCTTCGAAGCACAGATCCCCGTTGGAGGATCTGCTCTTGTCTTACGCGAAGTGCTTGGAAACATCTTTGGGCTCCTCAGCGCCCTCGGCGGTATGCGCCGCAAAGTCTGGGCTTGGCCGATCGGCATAGTCGGCAACATCCTCCTGCTCACGGTCTTCCTGGGTAACGTCTTTGGTGCTGCAGCGCCGGCTACCCTGTGGGGGCAAGCAGCACGGCAGGTGATGTTCATCGCCGTCGCCGTTTACGGCTGGTATCGGTGGCAGCAAGGCCGGCAATCGAGCAGCCAAGGGCGCGCCATTGTGCCCGGCTGGGCCAGCAACAAGGTCCGCATCGCTCTGGTTGGCGCCATGGTGGCCGGCACGGCAGCACTGACGCCTTTGTTCGATGCCCTCGGCTCCTACCCGCCGGTCTGGGCCGACGCCTGGACCTTCATGGGGTCACTTCTGGCAACCTACGGCATGGCCCGTGGATGGACTGAGTTCTGGCTGATCTGGGTTGCCGTGGACATCGTGGGTGTGCCGTTGCTGTTCAGCGCCGGCTACTACGCCAGTGCGGTCATGTACCTGTTTTACGGCTTCTTCACCTTGGCCGGCTTCTTCGTCTGGTGGCGGGCCGAAAAGCGCGAACGTGCCGGTCGCGATGCCAGCACACCGGACATTGCCGTACCGGCAGGAGCTGGACGATGACCGCCGATACAACCCTCTACACTCCGGCGGAACACGCGGCGATGGATACTGCACTCGCCGCAGCCCTTGCCGGTCCCCGCGGAGCCAACCCGTTGGTTGGAGCAGTCATCCTCAGTCCCGGCGGCGAACAGTTGGCGACGGGGTACCACCGGGGTGCCGGCACGGCCCATGCCGAAGCAGACGCGATCTCCGAAGCCCGCAAGCAGGGCATCGACACTGTGGGAACAACCATGGTGGTGACCTTGGAACCGTGCAACCACGTGGGCCGCACGGGACCCTGCGCGCAGGCAATCATGGCGGCGGGAATCTCAAAGGTGATTTACGCCGTCGACGATCCTCACGACCCCGCTGCGGGCGGCGCCCGCACGCTCCGCTCCGCCGGCGTGGAGGTCCGTTCCGGGCTGGCGCTCGACCGGGCGTTCGACCTCAACCGGGACTGGTTCGACGCCGTTGCCGCCAAGCGCCCGTTCGTCACGTTGCATATCGCCCAGACGCTGGACAGCCGCATTGCGGCCGACGACGGCACCAGCCAATGGATCTCCAGTCCGGAGTCGCTCGCGGACAACCATGGGCTGAGGGGACTCATCGACGCCATCCTGGTGGGCACGGGTACCGTCCTGATTGACAATCCCCGGCTCACTGCGAGGGACGCGGAGGGAGAACTCTCCAGCCGGCAGCCGGTCCGGGCCGTGATGGGTCTACGGGACGTTCCTGAAGATGCCGCCGTCCGGGGAGCCGACGGGCGCTTCGTGCACCTGCCGACACGGGATCCGGCAGAGGCTTTGGGCATGCTGTTCGACCAGGGCGTCAGGCACGTCATGGTGGAAGGAGGCTCGTCCATCCTGAGCACATTCCTGGGTGCGCACCTCGTGGACGAACTGATCGTCTACATGGCTCCGACGTTGCTGGGGTCCGGAATACCTGCACTGCACGACCTCGGAATCACCACGCTGAAGGACGCCCAGCACTGGTCCTGGGACGACGCCGGAGGCGGAGCAGTCCGGATGCTCGGCAACGACCTTCGGTTGCACCTGAGGTCCCCAAGGGGCACCGCCGGCACCATCAAGAATTCGGCACTACACAAGAGTTTGGTTCCGCGCAGTGAAGCTGCGGAACACGTCACAGGAGGACACTGATGTTTACGGGAATCGTTGCAGAACAAGGCACCGTGCTGGGCATTGATCACGACGGCGATGCCAGCGCCACGCTGCGGCTGAAAGCACCCACCACCACCGATGGCTTGGCCTTGGGTGGATCCATCGCCGTCAATGGAGTGTGCCTGACCGCCACGCAGATCGACGGGCAGGACTTCAGCGTTGATGTCATGGGCGAAACCCTCGTCCGGACCACTATCGGCGGGTTGGCCCCGGGGGACACCGTAAACCTTGAACGCTGTGTTCCAGCAGGCGGACGCCTGGACGGCCACGTGGTGCAGGGGCACGTGGACGGTGTGGGGGAGTTGCTGGAGCGCGAGGCCTTGGGCAACTGGGATCGGCTGCGCTTCGGCGTCCCGGCCCCGCTGGCACGCTACATTGCCGAGAAAGGTTCGATCGCCGTCGACGGTGTCTCACTGACGGTGACCGCCGTCAGCGCTGCAGCCGAACCGGCGCCGTGGTTTGAGGTGGGGCTGATCCCCACAACGCTGGAAGAAACCGGGCTGGGAGCCAAGCCAGTGGGTGGCCGCGTCAACCTTGAAGTGGACGTGTTGGCAAAGTACACCGAACGCCTCCTGTCCTTCGCGCCGCAAGCAGGGAGCACACGATGAGCGCCCCTGCCAAGACATCACAGGCCGGAACACCCCGTACTGGACTGGATCCCGTGGAAGCCGCCATTGAGGCCATGGCCGCGGGCCGGGCAGTGATCGTGGTGGACAACGAAGACCGTGAAAACGAAGGCGACATTATTTTCGCCGCCCAGCACGCCACGCCCACCCTCATGGGATGGACCATCCGGTATTCATCCGGCGTCATCTGCGTCCCTTTGGACGGCGAACGTGCGGACGCGCTGGTGCTGCCCGCCATGGTGGAGATCAACGAGGACGCCAAGGGGACCGCATACACCGTTTCCTGCGATGCGGCGATCGGCGTCAGCACAGGCATATCGGCTACGGACCGGGCTCTGACGGCCCGCATTCTGGCTGATCCGAGCAGCACCCCGGCCTCAATCACCCGTCCCGGGCATATTTTCCCGTTGCGTGCGGTTAACGGGGGAGTGCGGGAACGTCCGGGTCACACGGAAGCTGCTGTGGACCTGTGCCGTCTTGCCGGGCTGGCCCCGGTGGGTGTGATCGCAGAGTTGGTACATGATGATGGTGAAATGATGCGCTTGGACAGCCTGCGCGACTTCGCCGCCGAGCATGGATGCCCCCTCATCTCCATAGAGGACCTGGTGTCGTATGTTGAGGCGGTAGAGTCCCAGGCGGCACATATTTCACAGGAGGACGAGGAGAAGCGATGACCGCATCGACCACGCGCAGCAGTGACCATTCCGGCCCGGCGCCGCATCCCGTCAGCGGTGGACCCGTGGTGCAGCTGCCCACGGCATTTGGAGACTTCGTGGCACAAGCCTGGACGGACCACGTGACCGGTGTTGAGCATCTCGCCGTCAGTTCGCCCAATCCGCCCAAGGACGGCCGTGCGCCCCTGGTACGGCTGCACTCCGAATGCCTGACCGGCGATGTTTTCGGCTCATACCGCTGCGACTGCGGAGAACAGCTTGCTTTCGCCCTGGAACTCATCCATGCCGAAGGCGGAACGCTGCTCTACCTGCGCGGCCAGGAGGGCCGTGGCATCGGACTGGCCAACAAGATCAAGGCCTACGCCTTGCAGGAAGCCGGGTTCGACACCGTTGAAGCCAATGAGCAGCTGGGCCTGCCGGTGGATGCACGTTCGTACAGTGCTGCAGGGCAGATCCTGGCCGAAATGGGCCTCCACGAAGTCCGGCTGCTGAGCAACAATCCCGACAAACAGCACCGGCTCGACAAAGCCGGAGTGACCGTAGTGGAAATGGTGCCCACCGAGGTGCCCTCACGCGAACAAAACCTGCGCTACCTGCAAACCAAGAAGGACCGGATGGACCACCGGCTGACGCTCGATGTCGAGCCCGTCAGCAATGGCAAGACGCCTTCGAACCACACCTTTGACAACAACCAAGACTGAACGGATCCCCAGCACACCATGAGCGGACACGGCGCGCCCACTATTGACCTCACTACCCTCAACCCTGAGGAAACCTCGCAGCTCAAGCTCGCCATTGTGGCGGCAAGCTGGCATACACAGATCATGGACGGACTGGTGGATGGCGCACTTCGCGCCGCCAAGGAAGCCGGTATTGCCGAGCCCACACTCCTGCGGGTCCCGGGCAGCTTTGAGCTTCCTGTCGCCGCCGCCAGGCTCGCACCGCACTTCGACGCAGTGGTGGCACTCGGCGTAGTCATCCGCGGCGGGACACCGCACTTTGACTACGTATGCCAAGCCGCGACGTCGGGACTCACCGATGTCAGCGTCCGCACCGGCGTTCCGGTGGGCTTCGGTGTCCTTACCTGTGACACCGAGCAGCAGGGCCTGGACCGCGCAGGCCTGCCCGGTTCCAAGGAAGACAAAGGCCACGAAGCTGTCACGGCGGCCCTCGCCACGGCAGTGACGCTGAAGCAGTTCAGCTAAAGCCGTTGCCTGCGGGCACTCAAGGGGATGTGGGTGTGTCTTCACTCACATCCCCTTCGTCATGCAACGCCCCAACAAGCGGTGTCCGCCCCGGAGCAAGTAGTCTGGAGGGCGTGAAGAATTTCGAGACGCTGTTCGCAGAACTGAGTGAGAAAGCAGCGACCCGCCCGGCAGGCTCGCGCACGGTTGCCGAACTGGACTCCGGAATCCACGGCATCGGCAAGAAGGTGGTCGAAGAGGCCGCCGAAGTCTGGATGGCCGCGGAGTACGAATCGGACGAAGCCGCCGCTGAGGAAATCTCCCAGTTGCTGTACCACCTGCAGGTCCTCATGCTCGCCAAGGGCCTCACCCTGGAGGACGTTTACAAGCATCTCTAGCCACGCCACTCCACTTGCCTGTAGTGGAGCCCCTGCGTGGCCCGGTGCCTGAAAACCTCCCTTCCAACAAGAAAGTCTCCCCATGCTCCGTGTAGCAGTCCCCAATAAGGGATCCCTGTCCGAAGCCGCCTCGGCCATGTTGTCCGAGGCCGGTTACCGCCAACGCCGCGATACCCGCGAGCTGGTCATGGTGGATCCCGACAACGACATTGAGTTCTTCTTCCTCCGTCCCCGTGACATCGCTGTTTACGTGGGTCAAGGAACGCTGGACGTCGGCATTACCGGCAGGGATCTCCTGCTCGATGCGAAGGTCGAAGCCGAGGAAATACTTCCCTTGGGCTTTGCGCCATCCACCTTCCGTTTCGCCGGTCCGGTAGGTGACTTTGCCGGCGTCGAACAGCTTGAAGGCAAGCGCCTGGCCACCAGCTATGACGGCCTCCTGCGCGACTACCTCGCCGAGCGCGGCGTGAACGCCACGGTGGTTCGACTGGATGGTGCTGTGGAGTCCTCCGTACGCCTCGGTGTCGCGGACGCTATTGCCGACGTCGTTGAAACCGGCAACACCCTCAAAGCAGCCGGCATGGAGATCTTTGGCGATCCCATCCTGAAGTCCGAGGCCGTGCTCATCCGCCGCTCCGGTTCAGGTGGAGCAGCCAACGGTACTGCCAAGGAAATCGAGATCCTCATCCGCCGGCTCCAGGGCGTCCTGGTGGCCCGCCAGTACGTGCTGATGGATTACGACATCCGCAAGGACCTGGTGGAAGATGCCGCTGCGCTGACTCCCGGCCTTGAGTCGCCCACGGTATCGCCCCTGCGTGATTCCGAGTGGGTTGCCGTGCGTTCCATGGTTCCCAAGAAGGAAACCAACCGCATCATGGACGAGCTCTACGACCTCGGTGCGCGCGCCATCCTGGTCAGCAGCATCCACGCCTGCCGCATCTAGCCCACGCAGTGATCGAGTAGAGCCCCAGCAGAACTGAGGAGCAGCACATGGCTGTAGCCGTCCGCGTCATACCCTGCCTTGATGTCGACGCAGGCCGCGTCGTCAAAGGCGTCAACTTTGAAGGCCTTCGCGACGCCGGTGATCCGGTGGAACTTGCGCACCGTTACGACAATGGCGGGGCCGATGAACTGACGTTCCTGGACGTCACCGCCTCTTCCGGGAACCGCGAAACCACGTTCGACGTCGTCCGCCGCACGGCTGAGGAAGTCTTCATTCCCCTCACTGTGGGTGGTGGCGTTCGTGGCGTGGCCGAGGTGGACAAGCTCTTGCGCTTCGGCGCGGACAAAGCGTCCATCAATACGGCGGCTGTTGCGCGTCCGGAGGTCATTGACGAAATTACCCGTCACTTCGGCTCGCAGGTCCTGGTGCTCTCCGTGGATGCGCGCCGTACCCGCGAAGGTGATGTCCCGACGTCGTCCGGTTTTGAAGTGACCACCCATGGTGGCCGCACCGGAACCGGCATCGACGCCATCGCCTGGGCCAAGGAAGCAGCGGACCGGGGTGTGGGCGAAATCCTGCTCAACTCGATCGACGCCGACGGTACCAAGGACGGCTTCGACCTTGAATTGATCCGCTTGGTCCGTGCTGCGGTGAACATTCCGATTATTGCCTCGGGCGGCGCCGGCGAGCCGGCACACTTCCCGCCCGCCGTAGAAGCAGGAGCTGATGCCGTACTGGCCGCCTCCGTGTTCCACTTCGGGCCGGACGACATGATTGCCCAGGTCAAGGCCGCCATCCGCGAGGCCGGCTTCGAAGTCCGCTGATCCACTGAGATTTAAAAAGCAAAGGGACGGTCACCGTGCAGGTGACCCTCCCTTTGTTGTTTAGAGGCCGATGTCGGCTGACTGCAACAGCGCGACGGCGTCCGGCTGGCCTTCGAAGGTAACCAAAGCCTGGCTGGTGCGGCCGTGCGCATGCATGAGCAATTCGCCCGGTTCGCCTACAATGGCGACGGAAACGGGGGCGCGCTTGGCGACATGCCGCGGCCCGGTGGGGCGTACCAGCACGATGCCGAGGTCTACGCCGCGGTACAGGAAGGCAGCCCGTTTGATGAGGTCGTCCCAGAGGGCATCTGAATACGCTTCATCGAGTGCCCGGGGCGCCCAACGGTCGCCGGCGCGGCGGACATCCTCGGTGTGGACAAAGTACTCAATGAGGTTGGACGTCTCATCCAGGGCTTTGATCTTCAAGGGGGAGAGGGCCGGAGGGCCGGCGCGGAACGTCTTGATGAGGTCCGCGTAGGCGTCAGGGCTCTTGAGCTTGGCTGCAAGTTTGGAGGTGGCCTTTTCCGAGGCCTTGCCCAAACTGGGAATCAGAAGGCCCAAACCCACTGCAATCTTCCGTTCGCGCAGATACAAATGCGCAGCAAGATCCCGCGTCTGCCACCCTTCGCAGAGCGTGGGGGAGTCAGGTCCGGCCGCCAGCAGGGTTTCGGCCAGTACTTCTCGGGAAGGATCGACGAAATGCATCACTTGTGAAACTAGCACGATCGGGGCGCTCTTGCGCACTGGAACCGCCGCAGAATCCGCCTCCCGTCAAAGGCACTAGACTTGATCTGATGTCAGAGCAGTCCGCCCCCAGCCACTCTCCCGCCGTGGAGCTCTCCAGCGACCCCGCAGGCCCCCTGCCCCAGGAGATCGCCAGCGCCCTCAAGCGTGATTCATCCGGGCTCGTCGCCGCGATCGTGCAGCAGCACGATACCAACGAGGTCCTCATGCTCGGCTGGATGGATGACGAGGCGCTCCACCGCACCATGACCACGGGACGCGTGACGTTCTACTCGCGCTCCCGGCAGGAGTACTGGCGCAAGGGCGACACCTCCGGACACGTACAGTTCGTGAAGTCTGTCGCCCTTGACTGCGACGGCGATGCCCTCCTGATCCGCGTGGACCAGATCGGCGCAGCCTGCCACACCGGCACCCGGACCTGCTTCGATGGTCGCGACTTCACAGTCGTTACGGGCCACCGCGACTAAGGCACCCACTACTTTCCACTGACGCACCACCTCAGACAAAAGGCGGAGAACATAGCCATGCAGGACCTTGGAATCATCAGCCCGGGCCTGGAAGAGTTCCGCGAACTCGCCGTCCACAGCCGTGTCATCCCTGTCCGACTCAAGGTCCTGGCAGACGCCGAGACTCCCATTGGCTTGTACCGGAAGCTGGCCAAGGGACAGCCCGGAACATTCCTCTTGGAATCCGCGGCGGTTGGCGGCGCGTGGTCGCGCTACTCCTTCATCGGATCCAAGTCCCGTGCCACGCTGACCACCAAAGACGGACAGGCCCACTGGATTGGTGAGCCGCCCGTGGGTGTTCCCGTCTCGGGTAACCCCGTTGACGCGGTGCGGGACACCATTGCGGCGCTCCAAACTGACCGCTTTGATGGGTTGCCGCCGTTCACGTCCGGTTTGGTGGGCTTCCTCGGGTGGGAAGCTGTCCGTCACTGGGAGCGGCTGACGTCCCCTCCCGAAGACGACCTGCAGTTGCCTGAGATGGCACTCAACCTGGTCACGGACATGGCCGTTCACGACAATATGGACGGCACCGTCCTCCTGATTGCCAACGCCATCAACTTTGATGACAGCTCTGAGCGCGTGGACGACGCCTGGCATGACGCCGTCGCCCGCGTGAAGGGTTTGCTGGACCAGATCAGCACCCCTGTGGCCCAGCCGGTCTCCGTGCTGGAAACCGCCGCCCTGGACTTCGCTTCCAGCGTGCAGGAACGTTGGGATGAAGCCAAGTACCTCGAGGCGATCGACCGCGGCAAGGAAGCCATTGTTGACGGCGAGGTTTTCCAAGTGGTGATCTCGCGGCGCTTCGAAATGGAGTGCGCGGCAGACCCCTTGGACGTTTACCGCGTCCTGCGTAACACCAACCCGAGCCCGTACATGTACCTCTTCAGCCTGGAGGATGCGGACGGCCGCGAATACTCGATTGTGGGTTCATCACCGGAAGCGCTTGTGACGGTCACCGGGCAGGAAGTCATTACCCACCCCATTGCCGGTTCGCGTCCCCGTGGCAAGACCGTTGAGGCGGACAAGGCCCTGGCGACTGAACTGCTTGCTGACCAAAAAGAGCGGGCCGAGCACCTCATGCTGGTGGACCTGTCGCGCAACGATCTGTCGAAGGTCTGTGTGGCAGGAACGGTGGACGTCACGCAGTTCATGGAAGTCGAGCGGTTCAGCCACATCATGCACCTCGTGTCCACCGTGGTGGGGGAGCTCGCTCCCCAGGCCAAGGCCTACGACGTCCTCAAAGCAACGTTTCCGGCGGGCACGCTGTCCGGTGCTCCCAAGCCCCGCGCGCTGCGCCTGCTCGACGAACTGGAACCCCACCGGCGTGGCATCTACGGCGGCGTGGTGGGTTACCTGGACTTCGCCGGTGACATGGACATGGCGATTGCCATCCGGTCAGCCCTGCTCCGTGAGGGCCGCGCCTATGTCCAGGCCGGCGGTGGAATCGTGGCCGATTCGCACAAGCCATCCGAAGCGCTGGAGACAGTGAACAAGGCGGCCGCGCCCCTTCGGGCCGTCCACACCGCTGGATCGCTGCAGAACATTTCCGCAGAGACGGTAGGAACTACAGACATCCACGACGACGGGACCTCCGCCTCATGAGCACGGCACCGTCAGCGTCTCCCGTCAGGCAGCCGCCGCGCTGGGCACGCAAATCCACGCTGGTCCTGGCCACCACCATCCTTGCCCTGGCGGTATTCGGCGCCACCACGCAGACCTGGATCGAGGTCCGGCTGGACCCCACCGGAGCGTCCAACAGCGACCTCCACGTCCAAGGCAGCAAGGCAGCCACTGCGGTGACCGCACTCGCGGTGGTCGCCTTGGCCGGCGGACTGGCAGCGTCCATCGCCGGAAAAATCGCGCGCTGGATCATCGCGGTCCTCATTGTCCTGTCAGCGGCAGGGATCATCCTTGCCGCAATCACCGTCCTGCTTGACCCGCTGGGTGCCGCCCAAGGGGCCATTGCGGCGGCAACAGGCGTTTCCGGAGGGCAGGCTGACGCTGCCTCCACAGCGTTCCCGGTGGTGGCCATTGTGGCTGGAGCCCTGCTGGCCCTGTGCGCTGTTGCCTTGCCTCTGGCCGGCCGCCATTGGACCTCGCGGACCAAGTACGACGCCGGCGCGCGGGGACGGAAGAGCAGCAACGAACCGGTCGACGAGATTGACAGTTGGGACAGCCTTTCACGCGGTGAGGACCCCACGTAGCCAGCCATAGGGGGCTCGCGGGCGGGTGCGGCGCAACAAAAGCCCACACGCCTGTCCTGACGTCGGACGATGTCCCGGACGCCGCCAATAAATGGCAGAATGTAAGCAGTATTCATCCTGAGGAGATTTCACATGAGCAAAACCACAGTGTCCGCAAACCAAACTGAATCCACCATGGCCAGCCACGCTGACGCCATCGGCCACGGAAACAGCCCGGCTGCCTGGACCTGCGTACTTGTGATGCTGGTCGGTGCCCTGATTTCCTCCATCGCGTTCGTCATCGCCAGTACCCCGATCTTCATCGGTGGACTGGTTGTCATGGTCATCGGCCTGATCGTGGGCTTCGTCATGCGCAAGGCGGGCTACGGAGTTGGCGGCAGCAAGCTGCAGAACAACGGCCACTAATCGTGACCGTTCTTGATGACATCATTGTTGGCGTCAAGGAGGAGATGGAGACGCGCAGCCGTCTCGTGTCCCTTGCGGAGCTGAAGGACCGCGCCGCAGGTGCCGCCCCGGCCCACGATGCATGGGCCGCCCTGGGCGGTCCCTCATCCGTCCGCAACGACCTCAAGGTCATCGCAGAAATCAAGCGTCGCAGCCCCTCCAAGGGCGACCTCGCGCCCATCGCGGATCCCGCCTCCCTGGCGGTGCAGTACGCCGACGGCGGAGCTTCCGTCATCAGCGTCCTGACCGAACAGCGCCGTTTCGGCGGCTCGCTGGCCGACCTCGATGCCGTCCGTGCCGCCGTCGATGTTCCCTTGCTGCGCAAGGACTTCACGGTGGACGAGTACCAGATCTGGGAAGCCCGTGCCCACGGCGCCGACCTCATCCTGCTTATTGTCGCGGCGCTGTCCGACGCGGAACTCGCCGAGTACAGCGCGCTGAGCCACGAGCTCGGCATGAACGTGCTGGTGGAAACCCACACGGAAGAAGAGATCGAACGCGCCGTCGCGGCCCAGGCCAAGATCATCGGCATCAATGTCCGCAACCTCAAGACGCTCGACGTCGACCGCTCGGTTTTCGGTTCCCTGGCCGGATTGATTCCTGCCGGGGCCGTCATCGTGGCCGAATCGGGTGTCAGGGGCGCGGACGACGTCTCGCATTACGCCGCGGGCGGCGCCAACGCCATCCTGGTGGGGGAGGCGCTGGTCAGCGACTCCACGCCGCGCGAACGCATCACCGAATTCAAGGCAGCTGGAGCTGCCGCCATCGCCGTGAGGAACTGAGGCAGTCACTGAATCACGGCGAACAGCCGCAAGGCAGCCCGGGCTTGAGCCTGCGGCTGCCTTGTGGCACGTGGAACTACCCAATGAACTAACTTGAACAGGACGGTGAGACTGATGGTCGACGCGCCAACAGCCGGCTCAGAAGAGAATGCGGCTGACGCATTCCTGCAAGGTGGCCCTTCGCTGCGCAACGCCTCCGGGCCCTACTTCGGCAACTACGGCGGACGCTGGATGCCCGAGTCCCTCATCGCCGCCCTCGACGAAGTCCAGGACACCTTCGAGAAGGCCAAGGCTGACCCCGATTTCATCGCTCAGCTCAAGGACCTCAACAAGAACTACTCCGGCAGGCCTTCCCTGCTCACTGAAGCCAAGCGCTTCTCAGAGCACGCCGGGGGAGCACGCATCTTCCTCAAGCGCGAAGACCTGAACCACACCGGGTCCCACAAGATCAACAACGTCCTGGGCCAGGCCCTCCTCGCCAAGCGCATGGGCAAAACCCGTGTCATCGCGGAAACCGGCGCCGGCCAGCACGGCGTTGCCAGCGCCACTGCCGCTGCCCTGCTGGGGCTCGAGTGCGTGGTGTACATGGGTGCCGAGGATTGCCGGCGCCAGGCCCTGAACGTTGCCCGCATGCAGTTGCTTGGTGCCACCGTGGTGCCCGTGACCAACGGCTCCCAGACACTCAAGGACGCCATTAACGACGCCCTGCGCGATTGGGTCTCGAACGTGGAGCACACCCACTACCTTCTGGGTACCGCAGCCGGGGCGCATCCGTTCCCTGCCATGGTCCGCTACTTCCACGAAGTCATCGGCGAAGAAGCCCGCAGCCAGATCCTGGAGCAGACGGGCAAGCTGCCCGATGCCATTGCCGCATGTATCGGTGGTGGGTCCAACGCAATCGGACTGTTCCACGCTTTCCTTGACGATTCATCCGTGAAGATCTACGGCTTTGAAGCCGGCGGGGAGGGTGTCGAAACCGGCCGCCACGCGGCTGCGATCTCCCTTGGCCGTCCCGGCGTCCTTCACGGCGCCCGTTCCTACCTCATGCAGGACGAAGACGGCCAGACCATCGAGTCCCACTCCATCTCGGCGGGCCTGGACTACCCCAGCGTGGGTCCGGAGCACTCGTACCTGGCCGACATTGGGCGCGTCACGTACGAGGCCGTCACGGATACCGAAGCGATGGACGCCTTCAGCCTCCTGTGCCGGACCGAGGGCATCATTCCTGCCATCGAGTCCTCGCACGCTTTGGCCGGCGCCATCAAGATCGGCCACCGGCTGACCGAAGGCAAGGAAAACCCTTCCGACGTCACGGTGATCGTGAACCTGTCCGGTCGTGGAGACAAGGACGTGGAAACAGCCGCGGCCTGGTTCAACATGTTGGATGAAGAAGGGCACGTCAAGGGCACTACGTTGTCTACACGTAAGCCCAAGGGCCCCACCGAGCGCACGTCCGATGCAGCCGTGGATGTCAACGAGGACCAGAACTGATGACTGAAGAATTCGCCAGCAAATCTGCTGCCGCCATCGATCGTGCCAAGAC
The DNA here is from genome assembly GCF_044756725.1 of Paenarthrobacter sp. NPDC091669. Lineage (NCBI taxonomy): Bacteria > Bacillati > Actinomycetota > Actinomycetes > Micrococcales > Micrococcaceae > Paenarthrobacter > Paenarthrobacter sp. NPDC091669. Next base: position 296,844 of record NZ_JBIVTK010000003.1, on the reverse strand, counting down.
AGAAGGCCGCGCCGCCTTGGTCGGCTACCTTCCTGCGGGGTACCCCACGGTCCAGGAGAGCATCGAGGCGGGCATCGCCTTGGCCCGCAATGGCGCTGACCTTATCGAAATCGGCATCCCGTATTCCGATCCCGTGATGGACGGCCCGGTCATCCAGGCAGCCACCACCGAGGCGATCGCCAACGGATTCCGTGTCAGCAACGTTTTCGACGTTGTTGCCGGCATCACCGCCGCTACCGATGCGGCCGTGCTGGTCATGACCTACTGGAACCCGGTCATGCGCCTGGGCGTCGATGAATTCTCACGTCGCCTGGCCGAAGCCGGGGGAGCAGGGCTGATCACCCCCGATCTGGTCCCTGACGAGGCTCATGAGTGGTTCGAGGCCTCGGATAAGTACGGCTTGGACCGGGTGTTCCTTGTGGCACCTTCTTCCACCCCTGAGCGGCTGGACATGACCGTCAAGGCAAGCCGTGGATTCGTCTACGCTGTCTCGATCATGGGCGTCACCGGAACGCGCACCTCTGTCAGCAGCAGCGCTGAAGATGTGGTGGCCCGGGCGCACGCTGCCGGAGCCGAGCGTGTGTGCGTCGGTTTGGGCGTGTCCAACCCGGACCACGTCCGCGAAATTGCTGCCTATGCTGACGGCGTGATCGTTGGAACCGCCCTGGTGGCGGCCCTCCGCGATGGCGGCGTGGACGCTGTAGGGCAACTCACCAAGAACCTCAGCGCCGGCCTTGGCCGCGCAGCTGCAGAAGCCTAGAAAAGGAAACAGCGAAGCGTATGCAGACCGTCCTCCACGCCGCGGCAATGGTCCCCATGAGTATCCCGAGCCCGTCGTGGTCCGGTTTCGACATTCCGCTGCCGTGGGGGACGCTGCGTATCCACGCTTACGCCCTCTGCATCCTGGCGGGCATCATCGTTGGCCTGTGGCTGACGTCAGCCCGATGGAAGCGCCGCGGCGCTCCCGAAGGCAGCCTGTGGGATATAGCCATCTGGGCAATTCCTTTCGGCATCATCGGCGGCCGGCTCTACCACGTGTTCTCCTCGCCTGACGCGTACTTCGGTCCGGGCTTTGACGGTACCGGGGACCTGTCCCTGATTCCGCAGATACAGCGAGGCGGACTGGGTATTTGGGGTGCCGTCATCCTGGGTGCGGTAGGCGCATGGATTGGTTGCCGCCGGGCGGGCGTCAAACTGACGGCCTTCCTGGACGCAGCAGCGCCCGGACTCCTCCTGGCCCAGGCAATCGGCCGTTTGGGGAACTGGTTCAACCAGGAACTCTTCGGGGCGCCGACCACCCTGCCTTGGGGACTGGAGATTGATCCCGCCAACGCGAACTTCCCGCCGGATATGGCTGCAGGCACGCTGTTCCACCCCACGTTCCTCTACGAGATGCTGTGGAACCTGGTGGGCGTGGCTATCCTGCTGCTGCTGGACAAGAAGTTCAACTTCCGGTGGGGACGGCTCTTCTGGCTCTACGCGGTGTACTACACCCTGGGCCGTGTGTGGATCGAGGCGTTGCGCATCGATGATGCTGAACAAATCAACCTGTTTGGCATTACCACCAGGCTCAACGTGTGGACCAGCATCTTTGTCTTCATTGCAGCACTGGCCATCTTCTTCATCCTTGGCCGACGCGGACGTCCGGTGCCCGATACCCCTTATTTGGCGGGGCGCGAGCCGGAAGAGAAGGCCGAAAAAGAGCCGATGCCGGTGACGAGCGTCACCAGTCATGATGTGGACGCATCTGTCTCAGATACTGGTTCGCGTGGTAATCTCCCTGATAACCAAAGCGATTCGGGCCACGTTGACGAGCCGCAGGAAACAGTAGGGAAGCCGGAAAAGGACACCACGTCCGCCACGGATTCCACATCTGCTGCAACTGCCGCAAGGAAGGCCCCCGGATCCACGCCGAAGGCTGACGACACCAAGTAGTCACGTTCGGTAAAGGGGCAACAGAGTCACCGCTCGTAGGGCCCAGTCCACAGCGTCGTGGCACCCCGGAAACCGGACCGCAGCACACCGATGTTCACTGGTCAAGCCGGGGCCAGAGGTCTGCGTAACTGTTCGTTGCGCTGGATCGGCTGGCCTACAATTCCAATTACTAGCGCTTTGTTGTGCCCGTCACAGGGCAGGCAAGGTGGGGCCAACGTTGTCCCTTCCATACGCACGATCTCGAGGAAGGACGTCTCCCATGACCCATCTTCATAACCCCGGTTGGTCCGAAAATATCGAACCTCAGGGTGCCATGTCTCCGTTCAAGCGCTTTGCCGCGCTCCCGGAGGCCCAGGGTCTTTACAACCCTGATACGGAGAAGGACGCCTGCGGCCTGGCCATTATTGCCACGCTCCGCGGGGAACCGGGATACGACATCGTGGAAGCGGCCCTGACCGCCCTCCGCAATCTCGAACACCGCGGCGCCGTGGGCGCCGACGAAGGTACTGGCGACGGTGCGGGCCTGCTCATGCAGGTTCCGGATGAGTTCTTCAGGGCCGTCACCGAATTCGAACTGCCTGCTCCCGGCCAGTACGTGGTGGGCACTGCCTTCCTTCCTGCTGAGTCCCGCGAGGCGGAGACCGCCAAGGCCGGCATTGAAGCCCTTGCCGCTGATGAGGGCCTGACAGTCCTCGGCTGGCGTGAGGTTCCCGTGGTCGCTGACCTCGTAGGCGCCATGGCACGGGCTTGTATGCCGTACTTCTCGCAGCCGTTCTTCGCCTCCGCCACCGGCGAGCAGTTGGAACACAACGAGCTGGACTCCCGCGCCTGGCGTATCCGCAAGCGTGCCCAGAACAAGTTCGGCGTGTACTTCCCATCGCTGTCCTCGCGCACCATTGTGTACAAGGGCATGTTGACCACTGCCCAGCTGGAGCCGTTCTATCCGGACCTCTCGGACCAGCGTTTCAAGACCAAGCTCGCGATCGTCCACTCGCGCTTCTCCACGAATACGTTCCCGTCGTGGCCCTTGGCGCAGCCTTTCCGCACCATCGCGCACAATGGCGAGATCAACACAGTCAAGGGCAACCGCAACTGGATGCGTGCGCGCCAATCGCAGCTGGCAAGCCCGCTGCTGGGCTCGGTTCCCGAAGAGCTGTACCCGATCTGCACACCCGGTGCCTCGGACTCCGCTTCCTTCGACGAGGTTGCCGAGCTCCTGTGGCTGTCAGGCCGTCCCATTACGCACTCCATCATGATGATGATCCCGGAAGCGTGGGAGAACCACGCCACCATGGATCCTGCCCGCCGTGCTTTCTACGAGTACCACTCACTGCTCATGGAGCCGTGGGATGGACCGGCTGCAGTCTCGTTTACCGACGGCAACCTCGTTGGGGCAACGCTGGACCGCAACGGCCTGCGCCCGGGACGCTACTGGATCACCGAAGACGGCCTCATCATCTTCGCCTCCGAAGTCGGCGTGATCGAGGTAGAGCCTTCCAACGTGGTCAAGAAAGGCCGCGTCGCCCCCGGCAAGATGTTCCTGGTGGACACCGAAGCCGGCCGCATCATTGACGACGCCGAGGTCAAGGCCGAGGTCGCTGCTGCAAACCCGTGGGCCGAATGGCTCAAGGACAACCTGATCGACATCAACGAGCTCCCTGAGCGCGAGCACGTGGTCCACACCGCTGCGTCGGTCAACATCCGCCAGCGCACGTTCGGGTACACCACCGAAGAACTCAAGATCCTCCTCGGACCCATGTCCCGCACCGGTGCCGAGCCCTTGGGTGCCATGGGCTCTGACACCCCTGTCGCTGTCCTTTCCAAGCGCCCGCGCCTGCTGTTCGACTACTTTGTGCAGTCCTTCGCCCAGGTCACCAACCCGCCGCTGGATGCCATCCGCGAAGAGCTGGTGACCTCCCTGAAATGCGCCATCGGACCCAACGGCAACCTTTTGGACGGCAAGCAGGTCCGCCAGCCGCAGATCTCCCTGCCGTTCCCCGTGATCAACAACGATCAGCTGGCCAAGATCGCGAATATCGAGACGCCCGACGGCGACCGCATCGCCATGAAGGTCCGCGGACTTTACCGCCCCGAGGGTGGAGAAGCGGCACTTCGTGCACGCCTGACCGAAATCTGCGAACAGGTTTCCGGGGCCATCAACCGCGGCGTGCAGTACGTGGTGCTCTCCGACCGTGACTCGAACGCCCAGTGGGCGCCGATTCCCTCGCTCCTGCTGGTCAGCGCCGTCCACCACCACCTGCTCCGCAGTGCCAACCGCACCAAGACAGCACTTGTTGTTGAGGCCGGCGATGTCCGCGAGACGCACCACGTGGCGGTACTTATCGGTTACGGCGCATCTGCCGTCAACCCGTACCTGGCCATGGAATCGGTGGAACAGCTGATCTCCAACGGCGACGTCACCGGCGTCACTGCAGAAGACGGCGTCTACAACCTCATCAAGGGCCTCGGCAAGGGTGTCCTGAAGATCATGTCCAAGATGGGCATCTCCACGGTGGCTTCCTACACCGGCGCCCAGACCTTCGAGGCACTGGGCCTGTCCCAGGAACTCGTGGACGAATTCTTCTCCGGCACCCACTCCCAGCTGGGTGGCGTCGGCCTTGATGTCATCGCAGCCGAAGTTTCCGCACGCCACCAGATGGCCTACCCGGAGGGTGGCATCGAGCACCCGCACCAGCCGCTGCTCGGCGGCGGCGAGTACCAGTGGCGCCGCGACGGCGAACCGCACCTCTTCAACCCCGAGACGGTCTTCCGCCTGCAGCACGCTACCCGCGAACGCCGCTACGACATCTTCAAGTCCTACACCAAGGGCATTGATGACCAGTCCGAGAACCTGATGACCCTGCGTGGGCTCCTGAAGTTCAAGGACGGTGTTCGGCCTGCGGTTCCGCTCGAGGAAGTGGAGCCCGTCTCCAGCATCGTCAAGCGGTTCTCCACCGGCGCCATGAGCTACGGCTCCATCTCCAAGGAAGCGCACGAGACCCTGGCCATTGCCATGAACCGTTTGGGCGCAAAGTCCAACACCGGTGAAGGTGGCGAGGACGTTGACCGCCTGTTGGATCCTGAGCGCCGCTCCGCCATCAAGCAGATCGCCTCGGGCCGCTTCGGCGTCACCAGTTTGTACCTGACCAACGCCGACGACATCCAGATCAAGATGGCCCAGGGTGCCAAGCCCGGCGAAGGCGGCCAGCTGATGGCCCAGAAGGTCTACCCCTGGGTTGCCCGGACGCGTCACTCCACCCCTGGCGTCGGACTTATTTCCCCGCCCCCGCACCACGACATCTACTCGATCGAAGACCTCGCGCAGCTCATCTACGATGCCAAGCGCGCCAACCCTTCGGCCCGCGTGCATGTGAAGCTGGTTTCGGAAGTCGGGATCGGCACGGTGGCGTCCGGCGTCACCAAGGCCAAGGCCGACGTCGTACTTGTTTCAGGTCACGACGGCGGTACCGGGGCCTCGCCGCTGAACTCGCTGAAGCACGCGGGCGTCCCGTGGGAGCTCGGCCTGGCCGAGACCCAGCAGACCCTCATGCTCAACGGTCTCCGCGACCGCGTGGTGGTTCAGGTGGACGGCCAGCTCAAGACCGGCCGCGACGTCGTCATTGCCGCCCTGCTGGGTGGCGAAGAATACGGTTTCGCGACTGCCCCGCTGGTGGTTTCAGGCTGCATCATGATGCGCGTCTGCCACTTGGACACCTGCCCCGTTGGTGTTGCCACACAGAACCCCGAGCTCCGCTCCCGGTTCAACGGCAAGCCCGAGTTCGTGGTCAACTTCTTCGAGTTCCTCGCAGAAGAAGTCCGCGAAATCCTTGCAGAACTCGGTTTCCGCAGCCTGGAAGAGGCCATCGGCCACGCCGAGGTGCTGGACACCCGCGAAGCGATCAACCACTGGAAGGCCGAAGGGCTGGACTTGGATCCCATCCTGCACGGGCTGGAGTTCGACGACGACGTGCCGCTGCGCAACATGACCGGCCAGAACCATGAGCTGGACAAGCACTTTGACCAGCGGCTCATCACCATGGCCCAGGAAGCCCTCAGCGACCGCATGCCCGTCAAGATCACCCTGGACGTCATCAACACGGACCGTTCCGTGGGTACGATGCTGGGCCACGTGGTGACCAAGACGTTCGGCATCGATGTCCTGGTGACCGATACCATCGACGTCACGCTCAACGGCACCGCAGGCCAGTCGCTCGGAGCGTTCCTGCCCGCAGGCATCACGCTGCGGATGTTCGGCGATTCCAACGACTACGTCGGCAAGGGTCTTTCCGGCGGCCGCATCATCGTCCGCCCGGACCGCACCAACGTGTTCCAGGCAGAGCGCAACGTCATTGCCGGCAACGTCATCGGCTACGGTGCCACCAGCGGCGAGATGTTCCTGCGTGGCCAGGTGGGCGAACGCTTCCTGGTCCGCAACTCCGGTGCGACCGCCGTCGTCGAAGGTATTGGCGATCACGGGTGCGAGTACATGACCGGTGGGCAGACTCTCATCATCGGCCGCACCGGCCGTAACTTCGGTGCCGGCATGTCCGGTGGTACGGCATATGTGCTGGACCTGCAGCCCGAGCGTGTCAACAAGATGGCCCTCGATACCGGCGAACTCCAGCTCCTGGAGCTCGACGCCGAGGACCGCGAAATCGTTCACGGCCTGCTCACCAAGCATGTTGAGGAAACCGAATCCGTCCTGGCCGGTCGTCTGCTCGAGAACTTCGACGACACCGCCGCCCGCATCACCAAAGTGCTGCCGCGCGATTACGCCGCAGTCCTGCAAACCCGCCTCGACGCCATTGAAGAGGGCCTTGACCCCGATGGTGAAGAAGTATGGTCACGAATCCTGGAGGTAACCGGTGGCTGATCCACGCGGATTTCTGAAAGTCCGGCAGCGCGAAACGCAGCCACGCCGTCCCGTTCCCGTCCGCATCATGGACTGGAAAGAAGTGTACGAAGCCCAGGAAAAGGGCGTCCTGAAGAGCCAGGCCGGCCGCTGCATGGACTGCGGTGTTCCGTTCTGCCACCAGGGCTGCCCGCTGGGTAACCTCATTCCCGAGTGGAACGACCTCGTGTGGCGGGACAAGGGTGAAGAAGCTATTGAGCGCCTTCACGCCACGAACAACTTCCCGGAGTTCACCGGCCGTCTGTGCCCTGCTCCCTGCGAAGCGTCCTGCGTGCTGGGCATCAACCAGCCTGCTGTGACCATCAAGCAGGTTGAGGTTTCGATCATCGACCAGGCGTTTGATAACGACTGGGTCCAGCCCCTGCCGCCGACGCGCCTCACCGGCAAGACAGTGGCCGTGGTGGGTTCCGGCCCGGCCGGATTGGCCGTGGCACAGCAGCTGACCCGCGTCGGCCACACCGTTGCCGTGTACGAGCGTGACGACAAGATCGGCGGCCTGCTCCGCTACGGCATCCCCGACTTCAAAATGGAGAAGGACCAGGTTGACCGCCGCCTGGAGCAGATGAAGGCCGAAGGCACCCGTTTCCGGACCGGCGTCGCTGTTGGTACGGATGTGACCTGGGAGCAGCTGCGCCGCCGTTACGACGCCGTCGTAGTCGCCACCGGTGCCACTGTGCCGCGTGACCTGCCCATCCCGGGCCGTGACCTTGAGGGTGTCCATTTCGCCATGGATTACCTGGTTCCTTCGAACCGTATGGTGGCAGGGGAGAACCCCGAAAACCACATCGATGCCCGCGGCAAGCACGTTGTCATCCTTGGTGGCGGCGATACCGGTGCTGACTGCATCGGCACCGCCCACCGCCACCAGGCCGCTTCGGTGACCACGCTCGCGATCGGCAAGCAGCCGCCGTCGGAACGTGCAGGACACCAGCCGTGGCCGACGTTCCCCACCCTGTTCGAGGTCGCCAGCGCCCACGAAGAAGGCGGCGAGCGTACCTACCTTGCCTCAACCGTTGAGTTCGTTGGAGAAAACGGCAAACTCACCGGCGTCAAAGTTGCTGAAACCGAGTTCGTGGACGGCAAACGCCTGCCCAAGGCCGGTACAGAACGGATCATCCCAGCTGACCTTGTCTTCCTGAGCCTTGGCTTTACCGGCGCTGAGCCGGCAGGAATCACGGAGCAGGTCAGCGCAGAGTTCGACGGTCGGGGCAACGTTGCCCGCGACGGCTACTACATGACGAACACCGAGGGCGTGTTTGTTGCCGGCGATGCCGGACGTGGCCAGTCACTGATTGTGTGGGCCATTGCGGAAGGCCGTGCATGTGCGGCCGCAGTGGACAAGTTCCTGATGGGAAGCACCATTCTCCCGGCACCGGTCGCCCCCACCGACCGGGCGATAGCGGTCTTATAGCGCCGGCAGGAACAACCTTTTACTCAATCAGCATGAACTACTTAGGGTAGGTATATGAGACGCGCAAAAATTGTGGCAACTTTCGGCCCGGCTATCTCCAGCTTCGACAACACCCTCGCGGTGCTGGAGGCCGGCGTCGACGTTGCTCGCATGAACATGAGCCACGGCGACTACTCCGTGCATGACATCACCTACGAAAACGTCCGCAAGGCTGCGGCGCAGCTGGGCAAGCCCGTTGCGATCATGGCTGACCTCCAGGGACCCAAGATCCGTCTTGGCCGTTTTGTTGACGGGCCCCACGAGCTGGCCGTCGGCGACACCTTCACCATCACCACCGAAGATGTGCCCGGCACCAAGGACATCTGCTCCACAACGCTCAAGAGCCTCACAGAAGACGTCAACGTGGGCGATGCCCTGCTGATCGACGACGGCAAGGTGGCCATGCGCGCCATCGAGGTTGACGACGTCAAGGTAGTTGCCACCGTGACTGTTGGCGGCAAGGTTTCCAACAACAAGGGCATCAACCTGCCCGGTGTTGCCGTCAACGTCCCCGCCTTGAGCGAAAAGGACGAGGACGACCTCCGTTGGGCCCTCAAGCGCGGCGCCGACCTCATCGCCCTCTCGTTCGTGCGTGATGCCTCAGACATCAAGCGCGTCCACGAGATCATGGACGAAGAAGGCCGCCGCGTTCCGGTGATCGCCAAGATCGAAAAGCCGCAGGCAGTGGAGCAGCTCCACGAAATCATCGACGCCTTCGACGCCATCATGGTTGCCCGTGGTGACCTCGGCGTCGAACTGCCGCTCGAAGAGGTGCCGATTGTCCAGAAGCGCGCCATTGAACTGGCACGCCGCTGGGCCAAGCCGGTCATCGTGGCCACCCAGGTCCTGGAATCCATGATCGACAACCCGCGTCCGACGCGCGCCGAGGCTTCAGACTGCGCCAACGCAGTGCTCGACGGCGCCGATGCAGTCATGCTCTCCGGCGAAACTTCCGTGGGCCAGTACCCCATCGAAACCGTCAAGGTCATGGCCCGGATCATCGAGTCCACCGAAGTCCACGGCCTCGAGCGCGTCCCCCCGCTGGGCACCAAGCCCAAGACCCGCGGTGGCGCTATCACCCGTGCCGCCGTCGAAATCGCGGATCAGCTGGATGCCAAGTACATCTGTACTTTCACCCAGTCCGGTGACTCGGCACGACGCCTCTCGCGTCTTCGCCCCGTCAAGCCTGTGTTCGCCTTCACGCCTGTGGAGCACGTGTGGAACCAGCTCGCCCTCACCTGGGGCATCCAGCCGGTACTGGTTCCCTCCGTGGGCCACACAGACGAGATGACCGCACAGGTGGACAAGAGCCTGCTGGAAATGGATCTTGTGGACGAAGGCGACCTGGTTGTCATCGCTGCCGGTTCCCCTCCAGGACAGGCCGGTTCCACGAACTCGCTGAAGGTCCACAAGGTGGGCGACCTCGCCGATACCTCCAAGGTTGACGACGGTTCCCGCAAGGAACCTGTTGGCCCGTGGCCGGAAAAGAAGTCCAAGACCAAGAGCTAGTTTCTTCGGTTTGTGAAAGTGGGTCCCGCCTGTTTGGCGGGGCCCGCTTTTGTTTTGTTGGTTTTAGGGGAGCGCGACGGCTTTGGTGAGTACGACGGCGGCCGCCTACCTCGCGTGAGGTGAGCGGCCGCCGTCGTGCGTTGCTTGAGGTTAGTTGACCTGGTTGATGATGGTTTCGGCTACCTCGCGCATGCTGAGGCGACGGTCCATGGAGGTCTTCTGGATCCAGCGGAAAGCTTCCGGCTCCGTCAGGCCCATCTTGGTGGTCAGGAGGCTCTTGGCGCGCTCTACAAGCTTGCGCGTGGCGAACTGCTCCTGGAGGTCGGAAACCTCGTTCTCAAGGGCCTTGATTTCCTCATGGCGGGAGAGAGCAATCTCAATGGCCGGGATCAGGTCCGCGGGGGAGAACGGCTTGACGACGTAAGCCATGGCACCGGCGTCGCGTGCCCGCTCCACCAGTTCCTTCTGGCTGAAAGCAGTCAGCAGGACAACAGGCGCGATGCGTGCCTTGACGATCTTCTCAGCCGCCGAGATGCCGTCCATCACGGGCATCTTCACGTCCATGAGGACAAGGTCAGGCTTCAGTTCCTCGGCCAGCTGCACAGCTTTCTCGCCGTTGTCTGCCTCGCCGACGACGTCGTACCCCTCGCCCTTCAAAATCTCGATAATGTCCAGGCGGATGAGCGTCTCATCCTCGGCTACGACAACGCGTCGGGCCGGCTGGGCTGTGGGTGTGGACTCCGTCTGTTCGGTCACGGGATCTCCTTGAAAAGGTTCGGCGGGTTCATGTCCATCTTAGTGTGGACTCTTTGATGGCTGGTTTTTGTTGCATCAGCGCGCCCGGTTCTTTGAATCAGCCTATCTGCATGTAGAGTAGTTTCGCGTGCTGGGAAAGGATCGCGTTGCTCACAGAAATGAGAGCAGTCAGCGAGATTTAACTTCCCGGTAATCCGCGCCCGAGTGGCGGAATTGGCAGACGCGCTGCACTCAAAATGCAGTATCGAAAGGTGTGTGGGTTCGAGTCCCACCTCGGGCACTGTATTGTCGCAGGTCAGGGGCCTATATGGCCCCTGACTGTTGACAAAACCCCCAAATCTGTTGACACGGAACTAGCATTTTTATGTGGCTAGTATCCGGAAACGCGTCAAAAAGGACGGCTCTTCGTCCTTCATGGTGGTCTGGCGCGACCCCAAGATCCGGAAGCAGCAGGGCATCACTGTCGACTCCGCGCATGAGGCTGAAACGCTCAAGCGGTTGCTCGATGCGAACGGTCAATCCTTCGAAATCGCGCAGCAGGCACTGTTAGACAACAGGGCGAAGATACCCACGGTTGGCGAAGTCATTCAGGAGCACATCGACCTGCTGATCCGGCCGTCCAGCGGGACCGTCAAGACGTATCAGACGATGCTTGATCTCCATGTGAAAAAGGTCATCGGGCACGTCCCCGTCGACAAGCTCGACTATCGGATGATTGCCTACTGGGTGAAGTCGATGATGGCCAAGGGTCGCTCACCGAAGACGATCAAGAATGTGCATGGGCTGATATCTGCTTCGATGAACACTGCGGAGATGCTGGGGTACATCACCCGCAATCCTTGCCGCGGCGTGCAGTTGCCGAGCGTTGAGAAGGCCGAGGACGAAATGATGTTCCTCACCCATGCGGAGTTCGGCCTGATTATGGACGGGATGGGGGAGCGGTACCGCGATTTCACCAACTTCCTGGTCATGACAGGGACGCGTTTTGGTGAGGCCACGGCACTGACCGTCGCGGACATTGATTTGTTGGGGAAGCCGGCCACGGCACGGATCAACAAGGCGTGGAAGCGTGACGGGAAGAACCAGTTCTACATTGGGCCGACAAAGACGGGCGCCGGCAAGAGGACTATCGGGCTGAATCCGGCGCTTGTTGATTTGCTGATCCCGTTGGTGGCCGGGCGCCTTGGTGGCGACTTGCTTTTCACAACGCCCAAAGGTGAGCGAATCGTTCACAAGCTGTACTGGCACCACTACTGGATGCCGGCGGTCAAGGCTGCGCAAGAACGCGGCTTGCGGAAGAACCCCCGCATTCACGATCTGCGGCACACGCACGCTTCGTGGCTGATCCAGGACGGTGTGCCTATCTTCACGATCTCGCGTCGGTTGGGGCACGCGTCAACCAGGACAACAGAGGGAGTTTATGGGCACCTGATGCCCGAGGCACTGCAGGCTGGGGCAGATGCTACTGAGCGTTCTGTGTCGGCATTTATGCGTTAGTGCGCTGAGCTTTTCGGGTTCCCTTACGAAGCCATGCGGTTGCGGGCTCTTGCGCCGATTAGTCTGGTGCTGGTTGTTCCGCCGCGTGGGGCGGTCGCGGGGTGAGCGCCGGGCAAGACTTCACTTAGCCGGGCGATCTCTGCAATGTGCTCGGATGTGAAGACGATCTTTCCCTTACCCCAGCATGCGTGCGGGAACCGACCGGCAGCGGCGCCATCGCGGAGCCAGCCTTCACTGCACCGCATTAGCGTTGCAGCTTCCGCAGGTTCAAAGAATTCCAAGTCCATGCCGTCCTCTTCCAGTTGCTTCGCCCTCTCCTATTCATTTGCAGTAGTACCGTCGCAACATGACGATATTGCCAGCCCTGACCGTCGACTTGGGGCCTTGGGCTCGGCCAGTGTAGGACTGCATCGTGGTATACACACCGTTGCACGGAGCATTGGGGCTTCCGCCCTCACCGTTGAGTATTCGATGATTCAGGCAGCTGTGGATCAGCATGTGACCGATCGGACAGACATCGATTGGAAGTCGCCTCTTCATGAGAAGCAGAAACCAAGGAGCCGGAAGAACTCGCCAAGGATATCGGCGATGGTCAATGTCGGCAGAGGGGTCATTGTTATGGCGGTATAGAGGACAGGGCTAGCAGCGCCGCAAACAACATCTTCGGGTTGAAGGTTGGTCCGACGCTGTTCAAAGGATGCTCTTGGGGTGGGCGCATCTGCATGTTCATCCGCCCCTACATGGCTTCAGTTCACAACTTTGCAGAACGACCAAGGTGACATTGGAGGTTCTCCAGTAGTCGCTATGCCGGTGCCTGCAAGCTTTGAGACGCCGCATCTGGTGATGGTCGGCGATTCCATCTAGGCACCATGCCGTTCGGGATCCCGAACCGTGTACATGAATGAGGGGGAGATCGGGCGTGCCTACCGTGCACGGCTCGATGATCGCCGCAGCCATGAGCGGCAGGTATCGGATCTTCTGAACCAGGTGCTGTCAGGAATTCGCCCCACTCAGCTGTGGCAGGCAGCTGCTGCGAGGCCGATCAACTCTCGGCCGGTGTATGCCGGCCGAGTCCCAGAAGAGGTTGCGGGGGAAATATTTTCAGAACTGCGGACCAGTAATCCGTTTCGCAAGGATGGGCCCAGGTACCAGCGGGGCACTACCCGATGCTCCTTCGGAGAAGGTGAGATGTCGCATCTATAGCAATGCGGGCAAATGACCGCATGGGTTCACTTCTGACAATTCCATTGCACGAAATTGTCCGCGCTGCGGGAGTCCACTGATGCTTCCCAGAGGGTAGTCTCTCGTTCAGACGGTGCTCCTAGGTGTGGTTAAGTCCAGGCCCTTTCCCACCCAGCTCGGCGTGGATTTGAACGCTCTGTGTCGGATGCCAGCGAGATGCGTCAGACTGTGTTCGACGGGAATTGAGGCGGTAGCGACATGCAATTTCGTACGAGGTTCCAGACGATCAAACTGGTTGTCCTTGCAGTAGTTATTTCTCTAACCTTCTCCGCTTGCACGTGGCCGTGGCAGGGAACCACACCCCCAAGCGCTTCCCCGTCAGAGGTGTCGCTGACCAAATCGGGTGGAACGATCGAAATAGACGGCGCACGCGTCGCAGCCGTGGAGGGCACAGCCCCCGAAGGCACTCTGATGACGGCAGCGTTCAAGGAAGCCGATCTTCCACTAGGGCTGGATGCTTCCTTTGAGGCCGTATCTAAACCGCTTAGCATCAAGTTAGGCGATGGAATGCAGCCCGAGAAACCGCTGCGTGTGACATTCCCCGTCGATCCAGGCTCTGTCAATGGATTTGACAGTTCAAATCCTGCGCTTGGCATTTTAATCATGACAGAGGGCCAAGAGAAACCTGATTTTGCTTTGGCTACCTGGAATGACAATGATAAAACAGCCACGGCCTGGTTGCCGCATCTGACCGATGTTCAGCTCGTATTTTTCAATCTTAAACAATGGATTAGTGGAATCAACTCAACGATTCAGCAGAGCGCCGGACTGGAGTACCCGAAACCAAACTGCACTGATAAATCCGTCAAGATTGGATACGAAACCTACACCGCCCAGTCGGACGCGCAGGAGTGGACCTGTGTACGTGAGTCCAGCGGTTCACTTGTCGTCACAGCGCACTCCAACTCGCCCTTGCCATTTATGGTTACATCAGAGCCCCGTCGACCCGGCCGGACCGTCACAGACGTTTCCCGGTCAGGGATCATAACAGCCGCGTTGGGCAATCAACTCTTGAGCCTCACGGGCAGTGGCGGATCAGCGGTTATGTTCCCGGGCGGGGCGACAGAGTTCATCTTCGATAAACCTGTTGAGGGAATATCCCTAAAGTTCAAAATGCTGCCCAACATTGCTCTTCTTGCAATCCTTACACAGACATTGGATGCACTCTTTAACAAGTTCGGACAAAAGTTACACCTGGACAAGCTCTCCAGCCTCGAATGTTGGAAGAATATACTCGACACGTCGATGCATCCGGACATCAGTTCAGAAAGTGTGAGCTCCTTCGTTAAGACCACCTTTTCATGCATTGGTGAATTTGCTGATCTGACGGCTGTTGGAAGAGCAATTGTTGTTCTGGTCTCAGCAGCCCCAGCGGCCTTTGCCTCAATGTTTATTGGACTCTTACAGACGCTTAACGGGCAAGCAAACTTCTCCACGGCTGTTGGTTATGACATTGAACTTCTAACCTTCTCGGATCCGAAAATGGGCATCAGCTTCAAGTACCCTGCCAACTGGGTCGTGACCAAGCCAACAGACCCGCGAGATCAGACCGGCGCCAAGATATTCAATCAGAAGGGCGCAGAGATCGCTCAGGTCAACTTTGGAACTGCTTTCGATTTCCAGCCCTGCGCCCGGAAAAAACCATACAAGCTCATAGACACGACCCAAACGGGACCCATCCCAGGTATGGACACCTCGACTGCGCCGACCTCAATCAAGGTGGAGACCGTCGACGTTGGCTCTGAAAGTGCGTACTATCCCGACAAACAGCCCATACGCCTAGGTATCTCGCTCTACTCCGGACCTGGGCAGGTCACGGGGACTACGAGCGTATGCAATCTGGCGGCCTTCTTCCAGGCAGGTGGAAAATTTGGGTTCTTCTCAGCAGGGTTGGGGTTCCAATCAAATGAAGCGGTAGTTGCCTACACCAAGCAGAGCGAGTACTTCCAAATCAGAGCCATGCTGGCATCCCTAAGGTTCCTCTAACGTGGTGAGCCCCTACCACTGCACCAGGGTGGATCCCCGGACGCTCACTTGCGGAAAAAGCCGTCCCCGGACTCCGACGTGTAGTTGCTTGGCAATTTGAATTAGCCAGTAAATCCTTCCAGGTTCCACTTTGGGGGGCGAGTAGGTGCCAACATGTCTTGAGTCACACTCTGGGAGCCTTGTTCATTGTCCGTTTAGGATGGCGGTAAGAGTTCTGAGATCAGGTGGGGGAATGACGCAAGAGTTCATCGGGGGTCGATATGCGGCGATCAGGGGTAGCCACAGACAAGGTGGACAAGGAGATGTTTTCAAGGGTGTAGATCTGGAAGGCGGCCAAGAAGTCGCCGTTAAGGTGATCCCGGGCACAAAGGATGCAGTCAACGCCATCTTTTTCACCAGGGAGACCAATGCTCTTTCCCGGCTCAACCATCCCAACGTCGCCCGGCTTCTGGACAAAGGCTTTGACGCCGCACGTGGTGACTACTACATCGTTTTGGAGTGGATCCCGAATACCCTAACGGACTGGCTAGCGGGACTCGGTGACACCCCTGGGTGGGATGATCTGTGCGAGACGGTGGGGCTCCCGCTATCGAGCGCGCTGGCTCATGCCCACGCCAACGGTGTATTGCACAGGGACATCAAACCCGCCAATGTTTTGTGGGACGGTAGCAAACCGCTGCTTGCCGACTTCGGGATCAGTAAGATCAAAAACCAAGTGGCGGCCCCGGGAGATGCCACCGTAGTAGATCACGCGTCTACGCCGTATGCACCGCCGGAAAAAGCAACGAAGGCAGCCGCGAATCGGGATGTCCATGGGCTTGCAGCGACCCTGGTCCGCTGTCTCGTCCCTTTTGAATTAACCAACTATGCTGACATTTCTCGCGCTTTGACCGACGAACTGGTAGGCATAGACGTTCCTGATCAGGTGATGGATCTGCTGAAACGCTGTCTCAGCAACGATCCGAGCAGCCGGCCCAAAGATGGTCAGGTGCTTGACTTGGAGCTCCGTAAGATACAGTCCAGCCGAAGCCGGAAATGGCGTGCTCAAACCGAGATGAACATCAATCTCTCCGCCCAGGCTCGATCGCAGTTGCTGAAAGCGCGTACCGATTCCACGCCCGAACGATTGATCGAAACCCTGATGGGAACAGCCACGTACGCCGTCCCCCGGCGAGCACAGACGGCTACGGGCATCACTCTTAATCCGGATGAGTTCGAGCTCGTGGGCGACGAGCTTTGTCTCGTCCTTAGGATCACATCGGGAAGCATGGTCTGCACTCGAGCTGATGTCCGCGATTTCTACGACCTCGAGACACGCCGACGCTCACCGGCAGCAGTGCTCCTCCCCTCAGACCAATACGTCTGGACTGCTCGGCCGCCGGCGAGCCCGCTCGCTGCCCACAAGGCCAGCAAAGAGCTACATGACCTCCTTCGCCAGGCCATCCAGGATGCAGAGGACCGAGACAGCGAAAGATTCCGACAGAGCCGACTTGACGGTTGGTCACGATTGATCGAGGCCAAAGAAGAACTTGATAGGAAACTTGAAGATCCCGTCGCCTACAGCCTCACCTCTCGTCATTGGAACACCGCAAACCTCCAACTGAAGCACGAACCTGGTGACAAAATTCTCGACCAGGACCTCTTGGCTCGCGAAACTTCTAGGCCAGCGCCTAGAACCGGAATTCCATGCGTCGTGGAGGAACTCGACGGTGACGAAGCAACAGTCCGCATCTCAGGAAACCCTGCCGACTTCCCTGAAGAGGGGGTTTTGGTCCGAAACCGGACTGCCTCCAACACTGCAGTGCGGCGGCAGCGGGAAGCGCTCAGCTCGCTCCGAGACAAAAGAAGCCTGCGCCCCGATCTTTGCAGCCTGGTTCTTGACCCCTCCACAAGTTCCCCCACCGAACCGGTGGAGTTTGCGCCCATAAACGCGGACCTGGACGATGACAAGAAGATCGCGGTATCAAAAGCCCTCGGGGCCTCCGACCTGTTCCTCGTTCAAGGCCCGCCCGGCACAGGAAAAACGTCCTTCATTTGCGAGCTTGTCGCCCAGCACCTCAGGTCCCGCCCGCACGACAGGATTCTCCTCGTCAGCCAAATGCACGTGGCACTGGATAACGCCGTAAGCCGGCTCGATAAAGCAGGAGTGAACGGCATCGTTCGGCTCTCAACTCGAGAAGACCAGGCGGCCCCAGATGCAGCCCACCTCCTCCTCCCGAGCAAGATCAAAGCCTGGACGGAGGAGGTTCGACACAGGGCCAGCCAAGGACTTGAACACCTCGCTGTTGCCGTGGATGTTTCACCCGCGCGCCTCCGACTTGCGTTCGCGGCAGAGGAAGCTGCAGCGGCATTGCGAATTCGAGATCGACGCCGGGCAGAAGCCGAATCATTAAACACGCAGGACAGAGACGAGGACGTCGAAACCGAGCTTAGGGATCGGCTGGATAGGGCCGAAAGCGCCGCTGCCCTCCTCCTGAACACAGTTGGGCAGCATGCAGGCGATCTCAATGTCAACATGGCCGAACTGGAAAGCATCGAAAACCTCACTCATCTCGCCGCGGTTTGTCTGGATGGGAATCCTGACGCTGCCCGGCTTCGGGACATAATGCGTGCACAGGCCGATTGGCTGGCAAGCCTGCAGGATCCCCGTTCGGCCGAACTGCTGTTCCTTCCGAAGCAGTCGGTCATAGCTGGGACATGCATGGGGTTCCTGGGAAACCAGGGTGTCCGCGATATGGACTTTGACCTCTGCATCGTTGACGAGGCATCCCGGGCAACGTCAACCGAGCTCTTCGTCCCTATGGTGCGTTCGCGTCGGTGGGTTCTTGTGGGAGACACCAAACAACTTCCACCGATGCGCGAAGAGGTCATGGACCACAGCGAGCTGGTCGATACCTACAATCTCGACGAACTCCTTGGCTCCGATTCGTTGTTCAGCATCCTTGCGACAGAGTCGCCAAATGAATGCAAAGAGAGCCTCGTCACTCAGCATCGAATGGCCCGCTCCATTGGAGAACTGATCTCCAAGACCTTCTATGACGAGCAACTGATACACGACCCGCACCCGTCCCTAAGCGGGGAGGCCCTCCGTGATCAACCCCGCGTGGCGTGGTTCTCAACAAGTCGCCGTGACACGCGGCACGAAGATGTGGCAAAGGCCAAGAGCTCCTCCAACACCACCGAGGTCGACATCGTCTGCCGCCGCCTTCGCCGACTGGAAGAAATGGCCAGCAACGGCGAAATCCAACGTCTCGACAACGACAGAATCGAGGTCCTTGTTCTCACCGGCTACCAGCGGCAGCTCCACATGCTGGATCGCGCAGTTCGTCGTCTGAATCTCCCTCACCTCAACACCAGCGTCAAAACGATCGACGCCGTACAGGGTAGAGAGGCCGACGTCGTAATCTTCTCGGTAACTCGGAGCAACACCAGGTTCGACATGGGATTCCTCTCTGAGTCTTTCGGAGAAGGCCGGATAAACGTAGCGCTCTCACGCGCACGCGAACTCTTATGGATCGTCGGCGACTCGGAATTCTGCGCCGCGAAAGATGGACCGCTGAAAAGAGCCCTCGACCACATCCAACATTCTGACGACTGCCGAATGGAGTTCGTGTGACAGATCCACTGGCGCTCGCTGCCCGACGCCACGCCCACGTGATCCCAGGCCATATTTTGGTGTCAGCGGAGCCTTGTGTCATCCCCGCATCAGTCCTCACCGTGGACCTGCTGGCGGAAAGGGCGAGTGAACTTGGTGTCGCCGAGAGGTATACCCTCCGGGCCATCAAGTTAGGCCTAGAGCGGATCGAGGAGGTCTCTTGGTTTCTTGGGCTTGACCAGGACGATACTGCCAACGTCATCGGGGCTCTTTTGCAGCGAGAGATGATCGACTACCGTGCTGCGGACACGGGTGATCGCCGCATACGGCTTCTGTCTCCTGGGCTAGAGGCACTCGAGGGCGTTGTGGCTGAAGCGCCGAAGGTAGTTACTCTCCCGGTGACGTTCGATAGGATCATCCGCAAACCAGTTGCGTGGACCAAGCGATCCCTCACTCGGGCGGGCGAGATTGGAAACCGCAAGGGCATACTGGTCCTGCCGCCAGCCTCAGGCGAGCCTGCTAACGTAGACGATTTGTCCACTGCTGACCTCACTGCAATTTTGGGGGGCAGGAACCAAGTCAATCGAATACTTGGCACCATCGGAGCCACGGAGAACCGGAAGTATTTCAAAGAAGCCATTCTGCTGATTTACAAAGGAGTCGATGTCGATTCAGTTCGACTGGGCCTGGACATTGACGGCACTTGGAGTCCGGCTCATGAGAAGGAACTCGAGCACCTTCGGGCCGTAGATCGACTTGGCATCAGCGTCGAGGGGCCGCGGTCGTCCATGGACAGCCAGAACCGGACCGAATTTCCAGAGCCCGCCGGAACCCCGAAAATGGCGCGCGAAGAAGTTCTCACGCTCCAAGCGATGGCAGATGCACCCCCCATCCATGCTGAGTCAGCAGTTAGGGATACCGGCACCCAAGCCAGCCAGGCCGTTAATTCTGCCGCGATACGGTGGCTCGGCACCTATGAGCATCCTTGGATCCTCGATGAAGCAGTGACAAAAACTCGGCGGCGACTCCTCATCATTAGCCCTTGGATCACAAGTGCTGTCGTCACAAAGACCTGGATCAGGCAGATCGAAAAACTAGCAACTAAGTGCGCAGTCACAATTGCATGGGGATACGAAGACCATCCAAAGATTGACGATTCCCTCAGCGAGCTCCATGCAGCAGCAAGACGGTCAAAGCAGCTTGCGGTCGTGCGGTTGAAAAACACCCACGCCAAAGTGCTGGTAGGCGACGACTTCTATGTCACCACCAGTTTCAATTGGCTATCGTTCAGAGGCGACAAGGACCGACGGTACCGTATGGAAGAAGGGACTCTCGTACGTAACCGCGATCTCGCGGACCTGGCTTATGAGCGGCATCTAGACCAGATCAAGGAACAGGCCGAGGAAGTAGTCGGTAATCTCCCCAATCGGCCCGGTGCTGTCCCTGCCGGTGTCAGCGCCCCGAACAAATCCCACAACGCGCCACCCAATACCCAACATGAGAGCAGCAATGCTCGCCGGAACAAGCAGCCACCGCCTCGAAAGGGCACAGTGAAACCGCCCCTCGCGAAGGCATGGGCCGAGCTTCGCGCCGGGGAGAAGATTCCCGGCCGGATCCAAGGCATTGCCGCCTTCGGAGTGTTTGTCACCCTCGAAAACGGAATTGTGGGACTCATCCACAACTCGCAACTACCCTCTGCAATGCGACGGGATCAGGGGAAAGCCTTCGGAATCGGAGAACGCGTCCTCGTTAGGATTCTTGACGTTCAAGCCGATCGTAAACGCGTTTCACTTTCACTACAGAGTTAACCAGTGACACCTTCTGCCGGAGGAACCAGTCTCTACTCCTCTACGATCTTCATGTTGGCGTCGATTATGGTGTTCGTGAGCTGCTCGATGTCGCTGATGATCGAGCGCACGTTTGGATACCGGCGGCTTAGGTCTTGGTCTGTGCATTTGCGGACAATTCGGCTGACCTCCCCAGAACCAGTAACGAGTGCTTCCCTGCCTGTAAAGATGTAGGACAGGATCCAGCCAATGGCGTAGATCTCGTTGGTGACACTGTAGTCCTTGAAAGCGTGAAGCTGGGGGTCGCGTATCGTCCCTCGCATCTCGGTTTGAGTACGTGTGAAGGTTGAAGATGTGTCCTTGACGAGCCCGAAGTCAGAGAGTTTCACGATCACAGCGTCGTCACCGAACGTCTTGAGCAGGATGTTCTGAAGACTGACATCGCGGTGGAGATAACCCTTACCATGGAGAAAGTTGATGCCGTATAGAAACTGGAGGGCGATTCTCCTGCGGTAGTCGAAGCCCAGAGTGGCGTTTCGCTGCTGGATGAAGTGGCGCAGAGTTTCGTCGCAGAACTCCAACTTGTACTCGTTTCGCGATTCGTCGTACTGGTAAACCTCAACAAGATAGGGGTGGCTGAGGCTTTTCAGGATCCGGAACTCCTCCCTGAATCGGTAGAGGTCTCGCTCCCGCAAGTCTGACTTCGCTCGTTTCAGAGCAAATCTAATGCCGTAGTCGGGATCCTCGAATGAGAAGACCCTCGCGTAGGATCCTTCCCCGATCAGGCGCAGAGACTGGTTCGTCCCGTTCTTCCTGAGCCGCACGGTAGCATCTGGCCGGATGAAGATGGGATGGTACTGGATGACCTTGATGGGAGTGAAGTCGTCGGGGATCGTACTGCCCCGGAACGGTGCAAGCCAAGGTTTGCACCGTTCGATTTCGGCTTGGTATTCAGGGGAGAATCTGACTTCGATCCCTGCTTGTTGCAACACGAAGAGTGCTTCTGGCACCTCTTCGATAAGCGACAGCAGATCCCGGCTGTTGTCTGCCCAGTAGTAGTTCGTTGTTTTGGCCCTGCCGTTGATGGCCTCGAAGTGGGAGTTGAGTCGCTCGTGAAGATTGGCGAAGATCCTCCTGAATCTTGCCTCGTCCGGGTAAAGACGCAGGTACGCTCCCGTTGTTGGGAGTTGGGCGTACTTTTCTTCAAGGTCGAGGATCATCAGCTCGACCGGGTCAGCCATAACGCCTCCATTCGGACTCAAAATCCATCTGTAACAAAACTATACGTGCGAGGTCATGGACGATGGTCAGTCCCGTGGTGAGGACGGTGCAAGATTGAACAAGCGGGCGGAGGGTGCGGAAGGTTCGGATGTGGAGGGCCCGCCATCTGATGGGAGCTACTAAGCACTGGTGTAGATAGTCCGGATGGCGACATTGATCCTGGCTCCAGCATGGGCGGCTCTGATTGACCGTCTGGGGCTTCGGCCTATGAGCTGAGTCTGCTGGTGCGAGCGGCGGGGGAGTGCGCCGGCCGACTTGACGGGCAGACGGCTATGTCCTCTTCAGACCTGGGCTGTGGGCGCCCTGGGACGAGTACGGCTCTGATGGTCATCCAGTGTTCCAGGTTCAGCAGTCGATGCAGTCGATCGTTGTTGCTGCAGTCGATGGCGACTGAACCAAGCTGGGTGACGGCGTTGTCGTCGTAGTCCTCGAGGACACGCGAGAGCTCCTCAAGCCTACGATGATGCAGGTCGGCCCGTTCTGGCTTTGACTCGTCTCAGAATCCCTTTCTGTAGCGCTGACTGGTCTTCAGGGAACAACTCGAGGATCTAACTGCTCTCGCTGATCTGGGATTCGCGGGTGGTCCCCCTGCCGGGCTGCTTTCGTGCAAATGGGATCAGCGGTTACACCCGGGCAAAGGTCCGATGGTTTGAGCATCCTCGGGTGACGATGGCCATGTCGGGAACCCATATGCGTGAACTGCGAGGATCCGGTTCAGCGTGGCACCCACGTGGCTGTACCGGATACTTTGTGTGTGATTTTGTTCTGGGACTAGGGGGATTCTTACGCGCATGCCATGGTTTCCGTGGTCCCTGGGTCGTGTTAGCTCTGAGGCCTGTTCTCTCGTCGCTAAGACGCGGTCTAGCCCCGCCAGCGGGTTAGCGCATGACGCACAAACCCTCAGCACTGGCCGGGACAACTATCTGTCTGCATGGTGGCCCGCGCGCTGGAGTTGAGGTACAGAGCCGTCGAAGACGTTCCACCGATGTGTCACAGGATGGCTTCCGTACTCACAAAGGTTCGCTGCCCTCCAGAAGCGCTGGCTCACGTACGAGCTGGATCGGTTCATGCAAAACGCAATTAATCTGAAAACGCGAATTTGTCTAGGGTGCTAGTTTGCTCGTTGAATCAGACGCTGATGCCTTCCTCGCGGAGGAGCGCATCAAGAAATGTGACAACTCTTGAGATGCTGACTATCGGGCGACCATGTCTAGAACCAAAGAGCGCGAAGCGAAGTAGTACCTCGGAGAGGCCGCTCCTCTGGACATGTCCAGAGGAGCGGCGTTCAATGGGACTAAGGGTTCGTGTCGGGCTCGCGAGTGCTTTTCGCGTTGGGCCAGCAACGAACCGAGGTTGACGCATCACTGGGGATGCCCATGAACAGCAATCCATATCCCTCAGGACAATCGCCGGCTGAACGCGCAGCGAGTGCCTTCGCTTCACTATTGCTTCCGACCCACCTGAACTTGGAACGACTCGTTGAAGTGGTTGAGGGTGTCCGGCATCGGCCCATACAAATTGAAGCTGCCAGAGCACTGAATGGTGGATCAGTCTGCGGTTTGTGGCTGTCCACGGATGATGTCGAGATCATCTTGCATGCCATCAGCCCATCCGGACTTCACCGTCAACAGTTTGTCCTTCACGAGCTGGGGCACATGGTCTTGAGGCATGACGAACTTATCGTGCCGGCCGACTACATAGGGGTCCTCTTCCCGAACCTTCCGACCGGCCTGGTATCTCGCGTGTTGGCCAGGAGCAGCTTCACTGACGACTTGGAAGCCGCTGCGGAATCGCTGGCAGATCTCTTCGCAGCAGCAATCCGGAACAGTGCCAGGGAGCCGCGATCGTTCGAGAAGGTCTTCGAATGATCCAGATAGTGGCCGCAGCTATGATTTGGCTACTCGTCGTTTGCCTGTTGCCTGGTTTCAGGATTCGGCGCGATCACAGCGTGCTAACGGCCGCCATCACGATTGCAGTCGCACTGACGCTCAACATAGATCAGGTCTACTTGGGCTTTGATTCTGTACTGGGCGGTCGTAACTTTGTGGATCTGGTGTCCAACATATCTATGGTCGTGGGCATCTACTTTCTCTCGATAGCTATCATCCGGGCGGCTAAACCGGAAGAGACGGTCGAGAGACGAGACACTGCTGGCTTAGTTCTCTTGGCCGCGGTAATTGTGGGCCTTGCAGCCAGCTTCAGTGCCATCGTCAGTCAGGGCAGTTCCACTCGTTTCATGGTGGATTACGGCCACCAGTGGCCTGCTGCCCTCTACTCATCCATCCAGTTCGTCTACATAGGCTGGGTGGTTTGCGTTACCGGTGTTACCTGTTTCCGCTTTCGCGGTGACATGTTGCGGCCCTACTTCCGCGCGGCATTTACGTGCATCGGGGTCGGCTGTAGCTTTGCCGTTCTCCTTGTATTGCTAGTGCTGGTCATGGATGTTCTGCATTTGCAAGGGCGGCTGGATGCCATGCATGCGGTCTCGCCCATCTATGATGTGGCGGTAGTTGCCGCCATGGCCTTCCTGTGCGTAGGTCTCGCCATCCCGCCCGTGGCGCGTCGAATTCTCCGCCGTAAGCAATCCGCGACCGAGGCGGAGCTGGTTAGCGACCTCACGGAAATCTGGGACAAAACAACAAAGAAAAGGCAAAACCTTCGTCTCGTACGGGACACCGAAATGATCAGCCGCAACGACCAGGCCCAAAGACTCCATAGAATGCTTGTTGAAGTACAGGACGCACTGCTAGTCGAACCCGATTTAGGCAGATCCTTGGACATCCATGACCTCAATGTTCTGACCGCTGCAGAGAATTACCTGGCGGGACCGATCGTGCGCCAAGTTCCAGTTCGTCGACGGAAGGGGGAACGGGCGACATGACAGATGATGCCACTTCCTCCGAAACCCCTCAGACCAGATTGGCGCGAAAGCTCAACCTTCTTCTTGACCTCTATGAGGCCAAGGGATCGGAGGCGTTGACCTACCCCGAGATAAGTCGGCACATGAGTCAACGTGGAACGCCACTTTCCCGCTCTCGCTGGGCCTACATGCGCAGTGGGGATAGCTCGTTGGCGACCGATGCCTCGTTGCTTCGAAACCTTGCAGAATTCTTTGGAGTGGACCGGGATTACCTCTTGGACGATGCCGGGGAGATACCAAAGCTCGTAGACGCTCAGCTGGAACTTCTTCGTACCCTGCGTGAATCACGCGTGCGGAACTTCGCCGCTCGTCAGTTGCAGGGGATCTCTTCGGAAACCCTGGTGAGGCTTCGCCAAGTGATTGACGAACGCAAGCGGGGTAAGGGGGTGGACGATGCCGACAGTGAACAGTCGTAGAGCTCTAAAGGTTGGAGTTCTTGGTGCATCCGGGGCTTTGCTGGCAGGCGTCTCCGGTGCAGCCTACTTCGCTCGTCACGTCGTAGTACCAAAATACAGCCGTCGTGAGGGTCTGGAAGTTCGGGCTGTGCACACCAATGGGGACGGATCCCTAGAGATCGAATTCCTCGCTACGGACCAAACGAGAGCGCCGGGACGATACAGCCTATGGTTTGAGCAGGGGATGGGCCACGCATGCCTCGGGCCGGTCGTTGGCTCCCACCCTGACCGAAACTCAGTAGTCCGGGTAGTTGAGCGAGTGGATTCGGGGGACCTTGAACAAGCCAAGGCGGGCATCTGGAGTGGGTACGTCTACTCGAAACCGGAGCAGCTTGGTTTGCCGTACCAAGACGTAGAGATTCCAGTCGCCAACGGTGTCGCCCCGGCGTGGAGATTTGACCCGCCCGCCGGAGCCGCAGCCCCTGGAACATGGGCCGTCCACATCCATGGAATGGGCGGCAAAAGGGCCGGAACTCTCCGCGGAATACCGGTCGCGAGGCGTCTGGGACTGACGTCGCTGGTTGTCTCGTTCCGCAACGACGGCGATGCACCGCCGTCGTACGATGGCCGTTACAATCTCGGTCAAGGCGAGTGGCACGACGTCGAGGCCGGCATCAACTACGCCATTTCCAATGGCGCGGAGCGCATTGTCCTTTTTGGGTGGTCACTCGGCGCTGCCATCGCCCTTCAAACGGCGGCCCTGTCGCAGAGTTCGTCACGAATAGCCGGGATGGTTCTCGACGCGCCAGTCTTCGACTGGCGAACGACCCTGGCAGCGAACGCCAAGGCGGCCGGACTTCCTCGGCCACTCGTGCACCTGGGATTCACCATTCTTCGGTCTAAGGGCCTCCGGTGGGTGACCGGCCTTGCTGAACCGATATGTCTCGATTCCCTGGATTGGCTGGCGCGAGCAACTGAATTGAACAAACCTGTCCTCGTACTCCATGGAGAGAAGGACGAAACAACGCCCTTCGAAGCATCCAAGAAAGCTGCCAGTCTGAGGCCGGACCTAGTCAGATTGGTGGAGTTTGAATCTGAGGGCCACTCTCTGGAGTGGAATGTCGACCCCGAAAAGTGGGAGCGATCGGTCGAGGAGTGGTTCTACGGTCTCCCGCTGGCTGGCTCCAGTCCTGAACCAGCGGGAGCGCAGTCGTAGGAGGCATTTGCACTGAGAACTGGGCTGCTAGGTCAATGAGCTGACACTCGACGAGTGAGGCGTGAGCGGAGTAACGGTCGTCTGCCAAAGCCTGGATGTAACCAGCCGACTCAAGGACGAGGAGATGACGCCGGACCGTCGCGCGGGAAGCCCGTAGTCCTGACGCCAAGACGCCAGGGGTCGATGGCCCACTTCTGATAAGGAAGCGAAGGATCTGGCTCCGTGTTCGGTTCATCAAGATGGATGTCGACATTCAAACCACGGCTCAGGTTTGGGGGATGCTTGCTGTAGACGGGTCTACAGCAACAGGATACGCCTCATGTAGACCGCGGAAAAGATTCAATGTCCAGCTGATTGTCTAGCCTCGGCGCTCGCGGAATACTGAGGGAACGCAGCAGTATTTCTCATCGAACGAGGCGGTGGAAAGGTGGAGCATGCCGGCAAAAGACGCTAGCCGCAACGGTGAGTTGTCACCCCAGGCGATCCTCGCCCGCCGACTGAACCTGCT
Organism: Paenarthrobacter sp. NPDC091669; assembly: GCF_044756725.1. Lineage (NCBI taxonomy): Bacteria > Bacillati > Actinomycetota > Actinomycetes > Micrococcales > Micrococcaceae > Paenarthrobacter > Paenarthrobacter sp. NPDC091669. Next base: position 269,855 of record NZ_JBIVTK010000003.1, on the reverse strand, counting down.
GCTCGACGTTGTTGTAGCCGAGAGAGGTTCGCCCGTCACTTTCAGGGAGATTGAGGCCGGACTCCGAAGTCGAGGCGTCAAGATCTCCAGGGCCAGGTGGTTCTACATGAAGGATGGAACAGGGCGTCTGGTCAGTGATCCGCAGCTGCTTGCCGCCATCTGCGAGATGTTCGACGTCGATCCCTCCTATCTGCTTAACGGCGTCGAAGGCGACGTTCCAGAACGCATCGATTCGCAGTTGGAGTTTGTGAAGTCTCTGAGGGCAGCCCGGGTGAAGTCATTCGCCGTTAGGGCGCTCGGGGACGTCTCGCCGGAAACGCTTCGTGCAATCTCCGAGTACCTGAACAAAGACATCGGCTTACACCCGAATGGGGAGATAGCCGCGGCTACTCCTCCAAGACATACCGGAGATGGGCGTCCAGCAACTCCTTGATGCGGGCAGGATTTGCTGAGTAGCGAGGAGAGCGGCCGTGGCGCCGTCCGGCCTCCACATCGACCTCAATCGCGCCGACTTGTTCGAGTGCCACGAGGTGTTTGGCGACGCTGGGCTCGCCGGCGCTGACGGCTGCGACGATGTCCCCTCTGGATGCAGGACCGTTTGCCGTCAGAAATCTCAGAATCTCATTCCTGGAGCGGTTCCCGAACGTTGCCACGGCGTCTTCAACGTCAGGCGACCAGGCGTCGTCGTGAGGCTGCGTGATCCGTGGCATGGCTCCATTCTTGCTGAACAACATGCAAAAAGTAAGAACTTGGGTCTTGACGGTACTACAAATATCTTTGACAATAATTTAAAGAAGCTTGTGTTGTGGTCAGGATCGCTACTGCCACGTCGTGTCGCCCCGTATGGTGACGCTGAAGGTATTCGAATCCGTTAGTCGAAGCGGTGAGAGCCATGAGCCTGGAACACCTGCCGGGCAACGCTGAAATAGAGAACTCAAATTCATCCCCGGTGGACTTTTCGCTGCTGAATCCGGTGACACCGACCCTGCGAGTTTCCGTCGACCAAATGATGGGAGCGGTCGAAGGCGTGCGTCGATACGTCATCTCGCACTTGGCTCGGATCGGCCGCTCGTGCGATGTGGACGATGTCCTGCAAGACGTAAGGATGGCTGTCTGGGACGGAGTGTCACGCGGAAATTATCGTCAGATCCCCGGAGTTCCGTTCGGGGCTTGGGTGCAAGGCGTAGCCGGGAATGTCTGCGCAGCGCACGTCCGCAGGGAACTCGGCCACAAAACGCTGCCGCTTCTTTTGGATCCGGGCAACAGCGAGCGCTCCGACAATCTCCAACAACTAACGGTGCTGGTTGTGTCCCGTGATTATCGCGATGCCGAGGAGATCATCGATCAAGAATGGGCGCATATGGTTCTTGGACTGACTCGGGCTGCTGTATCAGCTCCGGTATGGCGCCTCGCAGTGGGCAGCCTTACCGAGCCGCGACGATACGCCCCTCCGTCGCCGCAAGACCGTCGCCGCTGGAATGCAGTCACCACTGTTCGGCAGACTGCAAAGACGATAAGCCAAGCGTTGAATGTAGATCCTGAAGCCGTGCACGACATGCCCGGTCTATGCCGGCACGCCGTTGGTTGTCTGCCGAGTCCGCTGCTGCGGGGAGTGGCCGAAGCAATCGTTCTGCCCGAACATCACGGCGTCGAACGGCAGGTTGCCATCGCCGCTGTTGCCGAGGATTTCAAAGTGACTGATCGATATGTGGCAGTTCAAATCGGCACGGCCCGTCGCCTGTACCAAACGGCATGGAGAGTCATTCGCAGTTCCATGACTTCGGCCGTTTGAGTCATGTTGCTCATTGGCGAGCTGCGCATGAACAGGCCAGGAGGCAAACATGGTTGAGTCACCTTGGCATGGGCGAACAACGCGTCGGTGGGTGTTTGGCTTAGCACTGGCGGCCATCCTAGGCGCCCTCATTGTCGTTCTGGTCGCACCGCGGGAGTCCCCGTCTACGAAAGGGGCGGGTGTCCCATCGGCTGAATCTTCGACGCCGCGGGATCTGCCGAGCATTTCCCCGACTACTACAGCGAAGCCATCGAGGTCAGCTCCACTCTCTAAGGCGCCTGCGTCCGCTCCGCCTGTCACGGCCGATTATCGGGCACTTGCTTCCGCGGCCGCAGTGGCCATCTATAGCTGGGACACCCGAAGTTCGTCCTATTCGGATGTGTACGCTCGAATTCGAGGTTGGTGGTTCGTCCTCCCTGACGGATCCAATCCGTTGGCCGTGTTGGTCCAGGAGTTCGAGGCAACGGGCATAAACGCGGGATCCTACGCTTCGCTTGCGGGCCAAGGTGCCTACAGGGTAGCAACGTTCGAATCCATGGCATGCGACAACGACCTCGTGAAAGTTCGCGAACGCCCGGCTCCGTGGGTGGGGCTTCATGTCTGCACGGTTCGACTCAAGGTCGTTGACCAGACAGTCAGTAGCAGCAATTCATACACCGCGCCGGTCAGTGTGATGGCTAATTGTCCGCCAGCAGCTACCGCCCCGCCTGATCGATGCCAGATGGTCGGCTTCTATGCCTCGACTAGCCGGATTGTCTACTGATGCCGCATCCAGCTTTGGCGATGGCCATAGTCAGGCGCCGAACGCTCGTACGGGCTGCATCCGCCGTCGTTCTCGTCATCGTGCTTTCCGTTGGTGTTGTTGTCAGCGCCGTCGCTCTAGCCCTGGCAGGCGACAAGCCGGAATCGCTTGTCGGGTGTGTGCCGAGCAGCGGCGCTGTCACACAAAGCGTCCTCGAGAACAGTGGATCTCGGACGAATGGTCAAGCCCTTGGACTCTCCGCAGGGCAGATTGCTGTGGCGCAGGGGTACATTTCCGTCGGGAAGCAACTTGGCGTTCCTCGGGAGGCGATGGTGATCGCAATTATGATGTCTCTCCAGGAGTCGACCCTCCGGATGCTCGCCAACGCGAATGTCCCTGCGTCATTTCAGTTTCCTCATGACGGGGTTGGGAGTGACCACGACTCAGTAGGTTCGGCACAGCAGCGGCCAGCGGCGGGATGGGGAACCGTTGCAGAGCTGATGGATATTTCTTACAACGCACGGGCATTCTACGGAGGGCCGTCGGGACCGAATCAGGGTAGTCCTCGGGGTTTGCTGGACGTGCCAGGTTGGTCTGCCATGAGCAAAGGGCAGGCTGCCCAAGCAGTCCAAATTTCAGCGTTTCCAGAGCTCTATGCTCGATGGGAACCACAGGCGACAGCCATCGTTGAGCTGCTTCAAGGTGTCACCACGGCTCCGACGTGCAGCGTTGGGGAGAGCAGCCGGCCGGACCCGGTTTCCGCTGAAGGCTTGCCACAAATCCGACAGGATGTTCTGCGTTTCACACAAATGGGCGTGGGTGGTGCCTATGTCTGGGGTGGCACAGCTTTCAAGGCATGGGACTGCTCGGGCTTCGTTCAATGGATTTACCGGCAAGCTGGAGTTGAACTGCCGCGCGTGGAGCAATGGAGGGTTGGGACAATGACTGATCATCCTCAAATCGGGGATCTTGTTGTTCAAAACCCGCAGGGTCCCTACAACTGGGGACATGTCGGCATCTACGCGGGTGATGGCATGATGTACAGCGCACTAAACCCGTCCGCTGGGACACTGCTGCATCCAATCGACTGGAACTCGGGGACTGCTTACGTTGATCTTCTGAATTAGACCTTCGGGTTCACAACCAACCCCGACGGTCGGGACCGCGAAAATATAAAAGGCGCCGTCACGCCGAGCGAAGGTCTGAAACCGGGACACCACATCGGCTTAGGGGCGCACTCAGCCGGTTTTTGGAAGCTTTCCCCACTTGGCGTGCAGTTCAACGGCAGGGGCTTTTTCGTCACTTTTTTCGGCGTCGTCCAACGCAGCCGACTCGATTATCGGATGGAATATGGAAATCAGGCGTAGGAACTTTACGCCGCAGAGTACCAAAGAGTATTCAAATATCCATCTGGCAAAGATCGGCAGCCAGGCAGCGATCCCACCGCCTTCGAGGTCGACTGCAAGGCACGTTAATGCCATGGCGGCAGCAAATATGGCAGATAGATAGATTGAGCGCCAATTGTTGGCTAGAGACTTCGCGCCGTGCTTCTTGAGCGTCGTGACGCGTTCGCCCTTGCCGGATGAAGCCTGTGCGATAGCTACGCCACTGAATGCACCCAAAAGGGATACGACAACCGCTGTCGATGAGTAGAGGGCACGGCGTTCGTCACGTGAGGCGTACGACATGAAGTCATAGCCTGATGCGCTAATTGTGAGCATGACATGGACTCCAACCACGAAGCAGGACAGCAGTATGTCCAGCCACAGGTGATCGATCCAGTAGTCCTTGGCTGCAACTAGTCTTGCCTTCATACCGGCCCCCTCAGATTGTCGTCGTCAGTCTATGGCGACTCTCTGACAAGATCACTAGCTGCCAACGATGCGGCGCAACTCATCGTCGTGTTCGGCGGCCACAGCGAGGATGGCGTCTATGGCTGATCTGTTTCTTATAGGGCTTCCATCTTCGGATAGGGTGGCGATCTTACGTTTGGCCGTGACCTTATGCTTCACAAAGTTCACTTCTTCGGTCGTGGCCTCTTCGTCAGCGTCGAGGTAGATCAATTTTGCTTTGGCGCTTTGCACGTCCTTGCTGTCGGCGGCCTCCAGTAGCACCTCTGCCTCACGTCGAAGTGTTTGTCGTCCTTCAGACTGGGCCTTTGCCCGGGAAGCTTGCAGGATGACGGTAACAGTCATTGGGCCGTACTCTTGTCGAATGGAACGGAGAAGCCCGGACAGCTTAGAGCCGTGAGCTTCGAGGGCATCCGCCTTATTCGTGTGGATTCGCGTCTCGATACGTGCCGTTTCGGATGCCTGACGGAGCTTTCGGCTGCTTTCGCCGGACATCAACGCGAGCACGTCGACCTCACTGGCCAAGAGTTCTATCCCGTTGAGCCACTCTGCGAGGGCTCCTGGCGTCGGCGCTGACGGGGAGCCCTGGATCATGCCCACAACGTTTCCGAAAGGCAAAAACGAGATGATTGAAGTTTCCAAGAGAGCCGAGTTATCCATGTCGAGATCGTCGACTGATTCTACATCCGCATGGTAAATGCCAACCCATGCACTCTCATCGCGCACACGCATTAGTTTGAGGTGCATTTCACCGTTATGAGAGATCACTTCGCCAATGAGGGTGCGGTTAGTTCCGTTGAAGACCCGCTCACCGAGTTTGGTTCCTTCGAGTTTCCCGAGATATTCAGACCAAGAGGCTTGCTTCGTCCGAGCCGTGACTCCCTTTTCTCCTACGGTCACAACCTCATAAAAAGCGATAGTGCGTTCCCGCTGCTTCACCGGCTTTACTTTGTCGGCCACTAATGCCCCCATCTGCCAAAAACACCCTAATCTTCTCCACCGGTGGGAGCTGACATTAATTGAAGCACATCAGGTGCAAGATAACGTCTCTGCACTGCTTAGTGACGAAACTGGGGACAGCGGTCGACCGAGGTCTCGCATCCGTCCGCATGGAGTACGGCACCTGGCCGAGGTGAGCGGCATCATCTAACGAAGCTCTACGAGGAATTGCCGCGCGCCCTCTTGGGCGACATCTCGCATCGTGTGAGCCATGGGGACGGCCGCTTGCCATGAGATGGAAATTCGTCCTGATGTGCCCCCGGCCGAATTCCCCGTTGAATGCTGGGCTGTTTTCTCAAGAGTTTGAAGGTAACTACTCATGCTAAGCAGTACTCCGAACTCGTCGAAGGCATTGACCATCCGGACAAGCCCGTCCTCAAGAAGGGGAAAGTTCAGCGTGCTGTCCCCGGTAGGCCAATGATCTTCGTCGGCATCCCACGAAGCGTGTCCGGACCATTTGTTCCGAACATGTCGAACATAGAGAAGGGACTTTGCCCGGTCCGGGTTCGTCAACTGCCATATGTGATCGATGAGGTGAATGGTGGCATGGGTCTCGCTTGTGTGTGGGTTTTCAGGCGATTCCTCGATACTTTTCTGCATGGCCCTGAGTGCAAGAGGCAGCGACTTTGTACGACCGGTCGCCTCATCTATGGTTTTTGCGATGGCCATAACAGCGTTCTTAACTGTGCTCGCACGCACCTCTCGCAGCCCCGAGGCGAGCGGCCCGGGTCGTTCTAGAGCTAAGCGGGCGAGATCAGCATCTAATGCCTTGGCAAAGTAGTAGCTGTAGACCGCTTCAAGTATGAGTGCGTAGGCCTCCTCCATCCGCTTTTCTATCGGGAGGGCCGAGAGGGCGTCATTGAGTGGGGGATGTTCCATTGGTTTGCTGTTGTGGGCAATAACGGGTACGTCGCCAGGTGCAAACTCGGACAAGAACTCAGGAATATTCACCCCACTAAGGTACAGACTTCCGGTTTTGACTTCTATGGCCGCCACTATGTGCCATGTCGGTAGTCGATCCGTACGAGATGGGGCCGGTGGGACACCGCCGTTAGTTAGTGACCTGGCGCTGGGTGCGATCGCTGAGGCTACCGGGAACCAGCCCGATTGCGTCGGTTGCTTCTACTCGGCGCTAAGAATGCTGGCGCCTGTGTGCCCGCATCGTCGAGTGGGTCTTGACCTGTGATTAAGGAATTGGTTCGACACAAGGGTGTCCGAGTCCGAACCTCCTGTTACAGCTCTTGGTCATGTCGTTGCCTCCCTCCACACCCATGAAGTCGTGAGCCCAAGCAGCTCATTCCATAGGAAGACGACTGGATGGAGCACCAGATGGTACTGGCAGCGGTGGATCCTGGGATCACACCAAACGCGAACTTTCCTTTTCTTGAGTCACTCAAGCAAATAGGCGGCGGCATCCTGGTCGGCGCCTTCATCGTCATCGCGATCGTGGCGATCATCGGAGCCGCGATGCTGTTGGCCGGCAAGTTGAGCCAATCGTCCCGCCTTGCCTCAGGCGGCGGGGTGATCCTGCTGTGGACCGGCCCGGTCGCGGCAATCCTCGGCGGTATCAACGGCTACATCCTGTGGTCCCAGACGGCCTTTCCGTTGGGCTTTTAGCCGCTCGCGATCATGCCTATCGAGTGTGACCTCAACGGTTGGTGGCCGCCGGGCTGCGGACTGGTTTCCCAAGCCAACGACGGCGTCCAAGGTTCCATAACTTCAATCTTCGCCAACGTCCTTCAGAACATCGCCTCGTGGATGTGGGGGTTCATCACCGGGGCCTTCAGTGTTTCCGAGGTCGACGATTCGCAGTGGGCCGCCATCGGCGGACTGACCAACTGGTGGGTCATCGTGATGATGACTCCGCTGGTGGTTGTGATGATCCTTCAACTCCTCTCCGGGCTGATCAGCCAGCAACCTCGCCGGCTGATCAGAGCACTGGTTGGGGGAGCTGCAGCTGTGCCTTTGGTTGCCGCGGCGGTTTACCTTGTCCAGCAACTCACCCGAGTGACTGACTCTGCTTCGGCTGCTCTCTTGGAGTCCATCGGGACGGATCCGTATGTCGTCTTTATGCGACTCTTCGGCTTTGAACGCGCTCCAGCAGGGTCCGAGCGCGAATGGAACGTCATCTCCCTTGCGCCGGGCAATCAAGGCGGAGCCGTCGGCGGCGCGATAGTGACCGTAATGGCAGTCATCGTCGTCTGGATACTGGCGTTCATCCTCATGTGCTCGATGATCTTCAGGACGTTCGCCCTCGCCGTCCTCGCGGCTGTCGCACCGGTCGCCCTCATGATGATGCCCTGGGAGAAGTCAAAGGCCTGGGCCGGACGGTGGTGCGAAGTCGTCGTCGCGCTCTTGCTGGCGAAACCTCTGGCAGCGACGGTTCTTGCGGCGGCGATCAAGCTATTTGCGGACTCGACGTCTTTTGCCGGGTTAGCGGCTGGCACTGTCGGTATGGTTCTTGCCTGCGGGGCGCCATTGATGGCGCTGAGGCTGGTGAGCTTTGCGGGTGGCGAACTCGCAGCAGCGGCTCAAACGGCTGGCGGTGGCCACGTTCTTGCTCGCAGCAGCAGCGTTGTCTCTAGGCAGTTCAGCCGACAACTCGGTGGCATGACGATTGCATCAACGTTGGGCAGATCGTCATTGGCTCGACCAATTCCCTCAAGTCGCAGAGACATCCCCACCCGTGTCCTGCCACCTTCAGTGCCCCTGCCGCGCAGCCTGACAAGCACGACGCCGGTACTCACCTCAGGTGCAAATGCTTCGGCATCGTACGGAGCAAACTCTGCCCGCGGAGGCGACCCAAGGCAGGACGACGTCGTGAGTGGAGAGGTCGTCACCGAGCAGAACAAGCAAGCTTCATCTGTGAGACCTTCGCCGATGGGCCGGGAGTCGGCCGCCGGACCGCCAAAGGCAAACCGCCCTAGAACCTCTCGGCAGCCCGAAGTGCGTAGTCCCGGCAGCGCACTGCCCACATCCCAATTGCCGCCCATCAGGCCCAAGGCGTCTGAGGGGCACTTCCCACCGGAGAAACCCCATGACTGACGATTCCCGCGCCCTTGAGGCCGTCAAATTTCCCCGATACGAGCGCCGCGGCATCTTCATGGGGCTGAAGTGGTACCAGCTCGTGTTGCTAGGCCTCGGCATCCTGACGGCGATTATTGCCTCTGCGACGGGAGGCCCGGTCGGACTGACGACGATGAGTCCCATTTGGCTGCTGCTCATGCTCATGGGAGTGCTCCAACACGCTCGAATCCCTTATCCCATCTGGGTCAGCCTCATCACCCTGTTCTTCGTTCGACTGATCCTGGGGCAGACCCGTTACCTCGCCCGCCCCGAGAAGGCACTCAAAGCGGGGAAGCTTGCGCTGCCAGGTGGACTCGGCAGCCTGAAACTACAGATGACCAGCCGTGGAGAGTGCTTTATCGTCGACCATCAAGGCAAAGAAGCAACGGTGGTCTTGCGATGTACCACCAGATCATTCGCTCTCCTCGACGACGATGACAAAGCGTGGGCGGCCCAGGCTTGGTCACGTGTGCAGGCTGGACTCGCGCAACGCTCAGACATAGCAAGAATCGCCGTGCAGGACTACACGGTTCCGTATCCGTCGTCCGCCCTTCAGGATTTCTATGACCACACCATCGTGCAAAATGGCGGCCATCCTCGTGGCAATTCGTGGGGTGAGTTGGCATATCAGGATTTGATAGCCGCTGCTGGAGCCGCCATGAGTCACGACGTCTTGTTGTCCGTTGTCGTGGATACGGCCAAGTCGAGGAGGCGCATCAAGGAATCGGGCGGAGGCATCGGCGGGCTCGAGCGCGTTCTGCGCTTGGAGGTACAGGCAATCACTACATCCCTGGCAAGTCATGGAGTACGGGTGGACGAGTGGCTTTCGGAGTCCCGGCTACTTGAAGTGTTTAGGGGTTCCTTTGATCCTGAGATGGTCTCCCGAGGGTCGGTGAAGCAAGACAACGAGCCGCAGGATGCCCAGCCCGCGCGGAAGCGGCGACTGAGTTCAAGCCCAATGGCCCTCGAGGAGCACTGGACTTATCTCCGTACTGACTCCGGGTTCCATCAGACTTTCTGGATCGCAGAGTGGCCGAGGCAAAAGGTGTATCCCGGATTCCTGCACCCGCTGGTTTATGTCGGCGACTTCCGGCACACGGTCACGCAGGTTATCCGTGCTGTTCCCACCTTAGAGGCGCTGCGAGACATCCGATCGGCCCAGGAGGCTCACGAAACCCGCCGCAGGATCAATGCCAGGTTCGACCGACCCACCACGCGGGAGCAGCGAGCCGAGGAAGAAGAAGTCTCACAACGCGAAGAAGAGATCGTTGCCGGGCATGGCGATGTACGTCCGACGGCCTTCGTGACGATTACCGCAGCGTCCCTGGAGGACCTCGCCCGACACCGTCACGAACTCGAGTCCGCAGCAGCCGGCGCGTTCGTCGAGCTTCGATTGCTGGCAGGGCAGCAGTGGGCAGCCTTCATCGCGGGTGGACTGCCGTTGGGAAGGGGATTGCGATGAGCCTGAAGAACCAAGAGGTGACCTATACGCCGTCGGGCACTCGCGCAGAACGCAAGAGTCTCAGGAAGGCGACAACCGCTGAGTCATTGCAACCTAAGCGCAAACTCGGACAGCGGATCGATGAAGCCTTGGAACGGCGCGGTGAACGCGAGCGCCTTGTCGGTGATTGGGGGAGCAGGGAACGGCAGTCACTATGGGGACCGCATCGACTGCGGCCGGCACCTCACCGCGCCTCGACAATGACCTTCGCGGCGGCCTACCCCTTCATCACGGAGTCAGGACTTGGCCACGAGGGAACGTACATAGGAACTGACGTCTTTGGTTCGGGCGCCTTTTCCTATGATCCGTGGATCCTGTACGACAAGGGAATCATCAGCGGACCGTCGATCGTCGTGATTGGAACGGTGGGCACGGGGAAGTCCATGTGTGGGAAGTCGCTGGTTGCCCGCTCCATCACGTTGGGGCGGAAAGCCGCGGTCGCGTCGGATCCCAAGGGCGAATGGGTGGCAGTGGCTAATGCGGTGGGTGGGAAGGTTATTTCCGTTGGCCCAGGGCGCACTGCACGTGTGAATCCTCTAGATGCTGGCCCTCGGCCTAGTTCACTTTCGGACACGCAATGGAAGGCTGTCGTCCGGCAGAGGCGACGGCAACTGATAGTGGCCTTAGTGTCTCTCATGCGTCAGGGCACACCGTTGCATCCCGTTGAGCACACTGCCCTCGACATGGCCCTCATGGAAACCACCGCGGAAAACTCGACGCCGACCCTTCCTATGGTGCTGGACCACCTCTTGAGTCCTTCCGCAGAAACGCTCGCGCTTGTCGGTAAAGACGGCGGCGCATCGGTCAGTCACTCGCTGCGGCGCACGGTATCCGGCGACTTGGAAGGTATGTTCGATGCGCCGTCCACGGTGGCCTTCGACGCCGACGCGCCAATGATGGTCATGGACACCTCCGCGCTCATCGGCGCATCCGAACAGGCGTTGTCGCTAGCCGCAGCCTGCAGTGCCACGTGGCTTGAGGCGGCAGTGACAAACCCCGACGGCGGCAAGCGGCTTGTGGTGTACGACGAAGGTTGGCGGATGCTCGCCGATCCCTACATGTTGGCCAAGATGAGCGAGCAATGGCGGCTTGCTCGCACCTACGGGATCGCGAACCTCCTCATCATGCACAAGGTGGCTGACCTCAATGAGATCGGCGACAGCACAAGCGGCCACCGTCAGAAAGCCCTGGGGCTGCTGACAGAAGCGGACACGCGCATCATCTATCGCCAGAAGCATGACGCCATGCGCCTGACCAAGGAAGCCCTGGGTCTCACCGAAGCTGAGTGCGAGCACGTCGAGAACCTTCCGAAGGGCGTAGGGCTTTGGAAGGTTGGGAACCGTTCATTCATCGTTGCCAACAGAGTGACCACGGACGAGCTGGACGTGTTTGGCACCGATGACCGGATGCACCTGTGAGGGCGAGATCGAGTAGCAGCAGTCCCATGGTTTCAGTGGGACTCTGGGCTTTGACCGGTTACATGGCTTTCTGCCTGTTGGTCCAGGCAGCTGCCCACCTTGCTGGCACGGGGCACTGTGGCGGCAGGACGCCGTCGTTCTTCAACCCCGGTGCAGGCGCCGGGCTGTTTGCGGGCCGCCAGGACTGGATTGTTGGTGCTTCCCGCAATTGCACCTTAGACATGGTGGCAGTCTGGTGGATTGTGGGAGTCGTCCTCACGTTGCTTGCGGCGCTCGCAGCCGGGTCGGCGCTGGCGTTGAGAACCTGGAAACAGTCCGGCGCGTGGCTACGGCAGGACATCCTGGGCAGGGATGGCGTGGCTGGCCGGGCAGAGATACTTCGGGACTTCGGAGCCAGAGCGGTTCGCAAGCGTGGGCAATACACTCGCCCGGGCCTCAGCAAGCCGAGCATTCACGATGTTTCGTGGACACTTGGGCGCTCCCGCGGGGTGACTATCCATGTTTCCACCGAAGAGTCGATGGTTATTCAAGGGGCTCCTCGCTCCGGCAAGGGGCTATACGTGGTCATCAACGCCATTCTCGATGCGCCCGGTGCTGTTGTCACCACATCAACGCGAGCTGACAACCTGGTGGTCACGATGCGAGCGCGGATGTCTGATGGGCGGCCGGTTACAGTCTTTGATCCTCAGGGCATGTCGGGTCTGCCAACGACGCTGCGCTGGTCGCCGGTACGTGGTTGCGGTGACCCGGATATCGCCACCCGACGGGCACTTGTGATCACCGCAGATACAGAGATGAAGGGCGAGAATGCTGCATGGCAAAAGCGCTCGCTGATCGTGCTCCAGTGCCTGCTCCATGCGGCAGCGCTGTCAGGGGAGGGAATAGCTGCATTTCGCAGATGGTCGTCCAGTCCGGTGTTGGCCAGAGAGGCGCTGGATATTCTGGGGCGTCCGGGTGCGGCTTTGGGGTGGCAAGCCGATCTGATGGGGATCTTGGAAGATGACCCACGAAACACGTCCAACTCCTGGATCGGGGTCTCAGCAGCCGTGGCCCCGCTTTCATCTCCGAGAGTGTTGGCTGCACTGAACCCACAGGACGAAGCTCAAGAGTTCGATCCAAAGAGCTTCATCAGGCAACGGGGGACTCTGTACCTTATTGGCACCCGCTCAGGAGCTGCAGCGGCCGGCCCCTATCTCTCGGCTCTGATTGACGACATCGACAATGCTGCGCGTGAGCTGGCCTTCGTCGCACCCGGAGGCCGACTCGATCCGCCGCTTTCACTAATCCTCGACGAGATAGCGAACCTGTCGCCGTGGCCGGGTCTGCCTGTGGTGCTATCTGATGGTGGTGGTATCGGCATCTCAACGCTCGTGATTCTGCAGTCCCTTTCGCAGGCGCGGAGCGGATGGTCGATTGAGGAAGCGGCCACCATTTGGGATTCTGCGATCATCAAGGTGATCTTCGGCGGAGGTTCGGATGAACGTGACCTGCGCTCGCTGGCGGGTCTGCTGGGGGAACGGAGCCTCATTCTGAACACTCGTTCCTGGTCGTCTCAGGGCCGTCAGGACGGCGAACAGATCAGGGAGAGTCCGGTGATCCGTCTGGACGAGATCCGGCGCCTTCCTGTTGGTACGGCGCTCATGCTCGGCCGACGAACTCGTCCGATTCTCTTGGACTTGCGTGACTGGCATCGGCGGAAGGACGCCGCTGAGCTGGGTCGGTCGAAGCTGGAGACCGAGCGAGAGCTGGCCGCTGGCCACCTGAGTCGGCAGGAAGCGAACAGAGAGCCTGACTCATGAGCACCCAGGCGGACGATTCTGACTTCGAGGTGGGGCGCGTATCTGACTTGGATGACGAACTCACGGCGGAACTGTTCCGTTCCTCGTTCCAGCCGTCGCCGCGCAGCGTCGGTGTGACCCATCGTTGGCGGGACATGCCATCGGCGCAGGCGGAGGTGGCATGGCAGAGCCTCTTTGACTGGGTTCGCTGGTTTGTGGCCACGTATCAGCTGACGACGTCGGTGGTGCCGGACTGTTGGTGGCGGCACTCGGAGATTGTGGCCGAGTTGTATGCGCTTCACCGGGCGGAAGCGGCGTCCTTCACGTCAGATGACTCGGGATTCGGTCCGCTGGCGTTCCACGAGAGGCTGCCCCACGGCGTCGAACGTCTCCGATCCCATACTCGGACCGCCGGGTGCGTCGGGTTGCAGAGTCACAAGGAACCGGTCATGAGGATCGTGCCAGCCGAGCCGGACTTCGAGGACTGGAAGCTGGGCACCCATCAGACTCGAAGCTGACCCCGTCATGACGTTGCTTCGTTTGCTCGACATGAATAGGTGATCCCTACTTGGGGCCGTCTAGAAGCACGAAGGATGGCTGTCGTGGCCTCTGAATCTGAACTGAATGCTGACGCAAGCGGGGTTGAAGAAGCCGCCGCGCCGCCGTCGAACGTTCGCCTGTCACCTGAGGAGCGCATAGCCGACCTGACCAGGGGACTTCACACAGCACTTGAGGAAGCCATTGATTCGCCCATGCGCTGGCAGGTTCTGCTTGACGCCTCCGCAACCCTGTGGCGGTACTCAGGAGGTAACGTCGCCCTGCTGATGATGCAGATGGCACAGCGCGGCACCCAAGAGCCTACTCTGGTAGCCGGCTACAAAGAGTGGGCCCGGCATGGGCGAACAGTCCTGCGGGGAGAACATGCGCTTTGGGTGATCGCGCCCCGGACGGCCTCGATGCAGGAAATGATTTTGCCGGACGGACAGCGCAAGCTCCTACCAACGAATCAGGCTGCACCTGATGACGCTGTCAGCAGAGGCAAGAAGAACGTGATCACAGGTTGGCGCGGGCAGGCTGTCTTTGACGTTACTCAAACGGAGGGCACGCCGCTGCTGGTGCCTCGCGCGGATGCTCACGGTGGGACGGACGTGGGTGATCTGTGGAGTTCCCTGCGTGAGGTTGCGAAGGAACACAGCTTCCGGGTAGAGGTGTCGGGATTTCAACACGGCTACACCAGTGGCTATACCGACTTTGACGCCCGCCGAATTCAAGTTGGTGCCTGGATGAACGACGAGGAGCGGGTTGCGGTTCTGGCCCACGAACTCGGTCACGTCCTTTTGCACGGACCGGATGACCGTCTGGGGCGACTGTATGGAAGCAGCGCGAACCATCGTGGCCTGGCGGAAGTAGAGGCTGAATCAGTTGCCTATACCGTCCTGCGGGCCCACGGCATCGATCGTGGACCGCAGTCAGCGTCCTATCTCGCTGGGTGGGCAGACGCTGTGATCCGTGCGGAAAAGGACTTGAAGCACGACTCCTCAGAAGGTTGGATGCCGACGTCGCGCGTCGACATTGCCAAGTCGGTACTGGGACGGGTGACTGCAGCGACCAAGGGGATCCTGGCGATCTCGAATCCTCCTGGGTCCGGAGGGAAGTTCGCGGCCGCCAGTGCTGACCGTTCCGTCGTGACGAGTCCGAGCTATGCCGGCGTTCCTGGACCCAACGCGACATCGAACGGTCCGGAGATTGCAGGTCCCTGAACGCGCAGATGTCCGTCGGGAGAGGCCCGTCGACTAAGGAAGGTAACCCATCATGAATACAAAGATCCCCATCACTATCGCGGGGAACCTGGTCGCAGATCCCGAACTGACCATCGGGGAATCTGGAACTCCGCACGCGAAACTCCGTGTTGCTGTGAACCAGCGGATTCAGAACCCAGATGGGACGTGGCGAGATGGCGAACCGGTCTTTCACAACGTGTCTGCTTTCCGGATGCTCGCGGAGAACGCTTCTACTTCTCTGAAGAAGGGTGACCCTGTGACGGTGTCGGGAGAGCTTGAGTTCCGGTCGTACGATAAGGACGGGGAACGACGTGAAGCTCGGCGGATAATAGCCGAGACCATTGGGCCGGACCTTCGCTTTGGCACTGCGACGTATCAACGCTCGGCCCGAGCGGTCGCCGAGCCCGAAGCCGCTATGGAGGCTGCAGGGCCACAAGCGACGACGGCGACTGGCTGGCCCGCTTACAACGTGACGACGAAGGGGCCGGTGGTGGCGTCCCCTTTAGGCGGAGCCCGGGTGAATGACATGACGGTCTGATCGGTTTTCGCGGTTTTTGGCCCACGTCTCGATTGTTGAGACGTGGGCTCCTATTTGTACTCAGGATCCGCGTTCGAATATATGTTCTAATCTTGTTGGTATGAGACCGAAGCAAGACTCCACCGCTTTCGCCCGGATGATGGCGCAGATTGACGCAGACAATAGCCACCCAAAGCCTGACGACGGCAAGATCATCGAGCTCGAGCCTGGGAGCCAGCCACTGGTTCGCGTTGGGGAGATCTATGGTCGGGCGATCAAATACACGAGGACCTTTGGGCTTGTCGAGTGGGTGGACGACGGCCGGGTCTATCACGTTGAATGGCTCCCGGCTGGGCAAGTTAGACGCGTGGACCAGGAATCGTGGAGGGGGCGCCCGCTGTAGGCTCTTGGTAACGGCTTCTGGACATAGGCCCGCTATACGACTTGATTTGAACCGCGGCGGTTGGCGATCGCGACAACTAGGCGAGCGGTGCACAAGCCAGGACATTGTCGCCACTGATCCGGTAAGTCTCTGGCCACGGAGCTCCCGGTTGAACCTGCGCTGGATCTGGCCGTATCAGGAGAACGGAACCAGGCCAGATGGGCTCCGAAAGTGCTTCGATCCATGCTGGTTGGATGTAGTCGAAGCGATTCCACCTGATGGTAATCCAGGAGCCGGTCGGCTGCAGAGAGTCAACGGTCAGAACTGTGATCTCGGTTGTGGTCCCGCCAGCCGCCTTCAAGCTTTCGATCCGCTTCCATTGTGCTGCGGTTTCGGCCTGCCACTGCCGTTGACCGCGGAGACGTTGGGCCCAAAAGAGCAGGACAACTACACATAGAGTCGTGAGGGCGACCAGCAACCAAGCCGTGCCGGAAATCGTGAAGCTGAGAACTGTCAGGATCACAGCAAGCACCAACGTCACTGCGCTCGCAACGATAAGAGCGGGTGTGGCTACTCTCGGCTTGAGGACTGGGTTCATCTGCATACTTGCTCCAGCTTCCAGTTTAAAGCTGCCATCCCGCGCTTGTCAGGCTTATTGGGGAGTCGAACTCATACGAGTTGCCGACATCTGCTAGCGCTTGCTTTGGTGTGGCAGCTTGGGTGATTTCTTGCCGTAGGTGGTCCCACTGCGCTCGCTGTTCCCATTCCCAGTCCGCGGGAGTCGCACCAAGGGCGAGTGCCGCGCTATGGACGCCCCACCGATCCCGGTACACGGCCACATCACGAAGCATTGCGGCCGACTCGAACGGATCTGCACCCGCCTCGATGTCTTTTCGCAATAGTGTGGCCCATTCAGGGTCATCGAGTAGAACCGCGTTGGCGACGTGCTCCGCACGGTTCCCAATCCGCCTTCGTACTTGGTCCAGCAACGCTGCGAGGTCTGGGCGGTCCATCAGCAGCTGCTCAGTCAACGGATCGATGGGCGATGGGGGCATCGCCGAGCAGAACCTGCGAAGCCGGGCGTGGATAACGGCGGTCAGGTCCCGCGCAGTGGCTTGTGAGCCCAGTGTCTCGTTCAAGGCCCGATGGGCTCCTAGGCGACTGATGTTGTTGGCACGTCGCCACGCAGCGACGGCGGCGCCCCAAGCAGGAGATTCGCGCATCTCCTCAGAGAAGCCGGGCATAAGACCGTCGATATCCCTGGCGAGTTCAAGACCGGAAGCGATTTGAGCCAGGTAATCGTATTCGCGGCACATACGCTCGAGGCTGTCGGCGTGCTGCCGTTCGAAGTCCCGTACCTCGTGAGCCGTTCGTTCCGCGCCTTCAGCAGCAAGGACCTCGCCAAGGATCACCCGCCAGCTCGAACGGGCACTCGGGTCCAGGATCTCGTCCTCGTCCGGGTCGTTCTCGCTGACGTAGGCAGTGTTGGAGTGCCGGCCCCGGGTCATGCTGACATACAGCAGTTCCCGCGTGAGGCGCCCAGGGGTGACGACGGTGTGGCCGTTGTCGACAGTGAGGCCTTGACTGCGATGGGCTGTGGTGGCGTAGCCGAGCTCTAGGGATGATTCCACGTAACTGCCCGGCAAGGATAGGGCAGCTCCGGTGTCCTTCCGTATTGAGTTTAGAGCACCGTGACGCCTATCGACTCCCGTGACTTGGAGCAATGCCCCATTGCGAAGGAACTCACCTCGCTCGTCGCGAATGGATCTGTCGTTCCGACGGGCAATAACGATGTCGCCACGACCGGCCCGCAGCCCGTCCCGAAGGGCTGCGGTAAGTTCCACATCCACATCGCCCAGACTTACCCGGTCGGCCTGAGCCCGTTCATTGAGCATTTGGACGGTCTCGTTATCAGGAGCTATCAAGACCGAGACTTGGCCAGCCAGGATATCCGAGTGCCACGCGGAGTAGGCATGGTCGACCATGTCCGAGTAGTGGCCGTGCTTGATGCGACCATGGTCCTCATACTCTGCGAGCACCGACGGACGACCCTCCCGCAGCCCGAGGGAGGCTGACCGTTCCCACGGATCCCTGAAACGCCAAATCGTTCTCAACCGGGCTGCCTTTCCTTGCCGATCAAGCCAACCGAGCACACCGCCGGCATCGATGGAATCGAGCTGGGCCGGATCTCCTACGAGGAGGATCTTGGCACCGGTTTCGTTGGCTTGGCGGACCAGTGCTGCGAGCTGGAATGTTGAGACCATGGAAGCTTCATCCACTATTACCAGCTGGTTTGGCCGGAACAGCCATTGGTTCTGCTCGGCGGCCAGACGAGCGACCTCTTGCTGAAGGCGAATAACGATGGGGCCGCTGGACGTGGCGGCCGTGCGGAGTCGATCGTCTGTTCGGAAGAATCGCCCTGCTCGCTCCGCCGCACCAGACCCCACGGATTCATGCAGCCACTTAGCAACGTTCTCAGTAACCATTCGCAGCTCCGAGCCCAGAACCTCCGCGCTCGCAGCAGCCGGTGCCAGGCCAACAACGCTGCCCAGCCCATACGATGCCTCCCATACTGCTTTGACCGCGCCAAGGGTTGTAGTCTTCCCGGTCCCGGCCGGTCCGACGATGGCGTCGAGCCTGCTGGAGCTCAGCAGGACCTCCGATGCTGCTGTCAGCTGATCATCGTGCAGGGGTGACCCTTCGCCGTTTCTGTATGAGGTGAGCGTCTGGAAGGTGACATCGACTGGAACAGCCGGGCCGCCGTCGTCGTTCTTCGCGGCCAGGACTTCGTCCTCAAAGGCGAGCGTCGACTCATCCGTGTAGAGGCGCGACCCGTGAAAATCGAAGACACTGCGCCCGGCGAATCGCAGATCATCAGCCGCATCCGCGGGGATGCCGTACCGGTACTCGTTGAGTGGCACGGATTGACGTTCTGCCGCGGTGGCCACGGCATCGATCATCGCGTTACGGTCGGCGGGGGAGGCGCAGCGGATCTCAGCGCACACACGCTCACCTTCGGCGATCAGGTTCCAGCGGTTCCAGGTTGAGCGCTTGGTCGCCACCCGTTGTCGGGTTACGAGACCGACGGCGGTAACCCAGTCTGGGGCGAAGTCGCCAATGCGAAACGGACGCGAGTGGGAGCGGCGAATGGTGGAATCTACGACGGATTCGGGATCAAAACCCTTGGCCCTTGCTCTGTCCCGCCAATGTGCGGACAACGTCCGTAGTGGCGACGGCGAAGCGTTCTTGGGAGTTCGAGTCGAGAGGGTGGCTTGTTGGCGCAATCTCACGATGGTTGTCGCTGTCGGGCGAGCTCCGTGGTCCGTGGTCCACTGTTTGACCAGGCGATCGGTTTCGATGTCGATGAGCCTTGAACGGTTGGAGAATTCGCGGACAAGGGCTTCAGCGATGCCGGTGAGTTGCTGGCTTGGATTATGAGTGTTTTGCGCTGGGGCTCGGATATCGGTTTTTGTGCCGAGGCTCGAGTGCAAGGCATCAAAGAGGAGCCCGTTGTAGTGTTCGCTGGCGGCGACGACGGCTTTGTATAGGGAGCGGGAGTCCAAGGTGACCCACGCGCCGTCCGTGACGCGCTGGACTCTGTTCGCGATGACAAGGTGGGTGTGAAGCTGAGGGTCTCCGGCGCGGGATTCCCAATGGTCGAATGCTGCGGCGATCACGCCTCTAGTGCCGACGTGTGCAACTCCGTTCCGCCCGGATCTGGTGTTGATGACCTGATCTTCGATCCAAGCAAGCGTTGCGTCGATGGCTTCGTGGTGGATCTGCAGGATTTGTTCTTGAAGATGTCGTGGGCTGAGTGCCCACAGCGTGGAGACGGATTTCGGGACGCTGAACGTGAGGTCGAAGCCTGCGACGGCGTGCTTAACCGCTTTTTGATCGCTGGGCTCTTGGCTGATCGACGGCTGCCCATGTGGCCTCCCTAGCGGTTCCTTACTTTCGGGATGGGTTGCATCTTGGAAAATGGAACGGGCGTCGGTTTCAGTGACTTTGTCTCCGGCTTCCCTGGCGATTCCTTGAAGACCGTTGCCCAACCAACGACCTTGGGGTGTTCCTGTCTTCATGTAGTAGCTGATGGTGTCTGGAGGAGCAGGGGAGAAATCGTCCAGCATTGTGGACTTGAAGAGGTATTCGAGCCCTGAACGTACGGAGAGCCTGGCGATGGACATGGTCATGGGCGTGCTCCCGTGCGGGGCCTGGTGGGAAGCCAGCCTCGCCGCCGGAGGATGTCGAGCGTCACTGGGTCGAGGGCGATGCCTTTTGCCCGCGAAATTTGGAGCAAGACAGCTGCCACGCGGGCGAGGTCTTGGACGTTCGTTCGCTGGGCGCGCTTCAGCCGCAGGACTTCGTTGTGGAGTAGGCCGTTTCTGGTTTCCAGCTCTTCGTAGATGGCGTGGAGTCGTTCGAGTTCGGATGACTGCGATCGCAGCTCTGTCAGGAGTCGGTCTGTGGGGTTGGCGTCATTTTCAGTGTCGCTACGCGTTTGCTGTCCGGAGCTGTGCTTGTTCACGTCAGTTCATGAGTTCTGCCCGCACCACCCGCATGATTTCGCAGCGGACTCGCCCTTGGATGCCAGAGGTGTGAGGGCCTTTAGCTTGAGGGCTACTAGTTTTGAAACTGGCGCGGCTGATCTACGGAGATTGGGGTGTGCTTCTCTACTTTGGGTTGCGCGAGAGGCGCTCCGCTGCACAGGGATTCGAAGGAAGTTTGTCCTCCGAACGGGGTTAAGGATTCACCCATGCTTGGGTGTGCTAGGTAGCGGGTCTGGGCGGGGCCAAGACCTGGCGCACTGGTGGCGTCGATTGCCGCTTTGTCTGATAGGCCCGTCGTTGATCCTTGCCAGTGATGCCGCATCCGGCCGTTCGGCAGTGGATGCTGCCTAGGTAACCATGTTAGGGAGGAAGCAAATACCGACCGCTATGGCTTATGCGTCCATTCGCGCTCTTCCCGCTTCGACTGGACTTCCGGCAGGAGGCTCTTCAGCCATCAGGGAAAAGGACCACGTGATTTCCCACCAGACCGTGCTTCACGGGCGTGAAAAACCCCGCACGGCTCAAGCCTGTCGTGTGGTGCTTCCGTGAACCCGTTCGCGGAATCTCCGAAGCCGCGCGCGAGGGCCGCAACTGAGCCCGGTTAGCCCAGCGCCCGGTGCGTCAGGCATGCTCTGACACCGCTGATGTTCAAAATAATAGACAGACGATCCATTTTGTGGAAAGCTGTGGGCGGATGCAGTTTTCCATCTTTCGGTATGATGTTTCATCTATCAACATGGAGCGCGTGTTTTTACACGCCGGGAAGACGCGGAGACTACATTTCGATGCTCCACGACAAAGGAGGGAACCTCGATGGGTGACTTTGATGGGCTTGCTGCGATAGTAACAGGCGGAGCCTCGGGCATCGGCGCCGCTGTGGCGAGGAAGCTGCAGGAAAGCGGCGCGAACGTTGCGGTGATGGACCTTGCGCCTTCCGAGGACCCCGGCGTATTTAGTGTCCTGGCGGACGTGTCTAATGATGATTCTGTCTGCGCGGCAGTGGATGCAGTGGTTCAGCGTTTTGGCCGAATAGACATTGTTGTGAACAACGCGGGCATTGGTGCGCAAGGGCATGTGGGCAGCAATACGGATGATGAGTGGCATAGGGTGTTCGACGTGAATGTGCTCGGACTCGTGCGAGTAAGCCGGGCTTGCTTGCCGTACCTTCGCGAATCGCCGGCGGCAGCCATTGTTAACACGTCCTCGTTGGTGGCCACGGCTGGACTTCCTAAGCGGGCGCTCTACACCGCCTCAAAAGGTGCGGTACTCTCACTGACTCGCGCCATGGCCGCTGACCATCTGCATGAGGGCATCCGTGTCAACTGCGTAAACCCTGGCACGGCCGACACGCCATGGATCGGCCGCCTTCTCGCCGCAGCAGACAACCCGGCGGCAGAGCGGGCGGCCCTTGAAGACCGCCAGCCGCACGGCCGGCTTGTCACCCCGGACGAGGTGGCCGATGCGATTATCTATTTGGCCAGCCCCCGTTCCGGGTCCACCGCGGGTTTTGACTTGGCAGTTGATGGCGGGATGCAGGCCTTGCGGCTCCGTCCCCAGGTGCGCTGAAACGCCCGCGTTACCTGTTCCTCGGTGCCAGCTGTCTCTATCAGTGATAGGCCACTCATAAACAAAGACGCAACATCCGCGTCTAACCCTGATTTGAATTCTCAGACTTGGAGCCCAAGAAGAATGTCAACGCCGACAATTGCCAGGTTCAGCGCTAACGACGGAACCGAACTTGCACTCTACATTTACCGCCCAGGGCACGGCCGGCCGGCGCCCGTCGCTCTTTCCATGACCCCCTACACGGCGACGCCAGATGCGGATTCGTTCATCCCAGCGCTCCTCTCCGCCGGTTATGTGTTCGTCGCCATGGACGTTAGGGGTACCGGCTGCTCTGGTGGTGAATTTCTGGGCCCCCTGTCACCCCGGGAGATCGACGATGCCGTCGAGGTGATTGACTGGCTCGCCGAGCAAGAATTTTGCGACGGTCAAGTGGCTCTCGTCGGGCCCTCCTACCTTGGGGCCAACCAGTTTTTGGTGGCGGCTCGGCAGCCGCAAGCCCTTAGGTGCATCGCTCCGGCCGTTGCCCCTATCGACTTTTACCGTGATTGGACACATCGTGGCGGTATACCCAGCCACCAGAACTGGGCTGCGGATACCTTTCTTGCCCGTCCTAACCAGCCCAGTCGATCACAGGGACCAGCGCTTGCGTTCTATAACGCCGCGATGCTGGCAGTAGAGGATGGGCCCCTCTTTCGGGAGAGGTCGCCTGAGGAGTTCATCCACGATATCCGGGTTCCGGTGTTCCTGATCGGAGGCCTCCATGATTTCTTTCGCGGAGCGACTCTGCGCGCATTCGAGTCCGTCCGAACCCCGAAGAAGCTACTCATGGGGCCTTGGGGTCACGGCGCATCCGCCCCGCAGGAACTCATTGCTTGGCTCGACCACTGGACAGGTCGCGCTCAGCTGACAGGTGTTAGTGACTCGCAAATGCGCTGGTGGATCCTCGGTCGCGAGGAGTGGATTGACTACGACCCAGATGAGACCTCCGAGGTTGTCAGCGCGCCACTTCCTGAGGAAATTGTTGTTTGCAATGGCGATCCCCTGATCCAGCCACCAGCATCTCCCACGACCGATGAGGATCTAGCGGGGGGCTCAGGGCTTCATCTGTGGGCGGAACGGCAGCGGGTTGTCATCGACACCCCCGGGCATGGTGTCGTCCGGGGCTGCCCGGTGGCGGAGCTCTCGCTGCGCGTCGACGGCTGGGCGGACGCCGACCTCTACATCCGACTCAGCGTTGCAGAGAAGGACAGCCCAACCCGACAGCTTACCGAAGGGCGCCTGCGCCTCTCTCAGCGAGCAATCGATACCGAGCGTTCAATTTTTGACGAACGTGGCCGACTCAAACGGGTTGTCCTGACTCACAAGGACCCCAGCCCGGTTCCGTTCCATACGGATTTCAAGGTGGCGATAGAGCTACTTCCCACGTGCTTCGAGCTCGCCGAGGGTTCGCAGCTCGTAGTCGGCTTCGACTCGACTCCGGTCGGCGGGCTCATGCCGAACGAGGGCGAACTCCGGATCCTCCCCGGAAGCTCGGTGCACCTCCCGTTCGCTGTTACCCTGCACTCCGATGCTATCAAGTCCTGAATCGCAGGCACTTATGCAGGCTCGGAGTTCTGTTTCACTGCCTGAAGGACCACCCTTGTGACTAATATTTTATTCCACCCCGGCCCCAAGCCGACGACAGCTTCACCGCGCCGGCTCCGCGTCAACCACCTCGAGAAACCATTGGGACTTCTCCATACGCGCCCGCTTCTTTCTTGGGCACTACCGTCCGGAGCCATCACACAAAAAGCATACCGAGTCCGAACGACTAGAGGCTGGGATTCGGGCCTGGTCCAATCACCTGAGCACCTCTTCGTTGCTTACGGTGGCCCTGCCCTACAATCCGGGGAGCGGGTGGACTGGCAGGTCATGGTGTGGACGGATGCAGGCGCCAGTGACTGGTCCGAGATGGGACGATTCGAAGCTGGACTACTGCGGGCTCAGGATTGGAAGGCACATTGGATAACTCCGCCCGAATTGATCCCAGCGTTACCGGGGGAGCGTCCCGCCCAACTCATCCGTTCTGAATTTACTATCGATCGAGAGGTTCAATCTGCGCGCATTCATGCCACCGCGCGTGGGCTCTACGAGGGCTTTATTAATTCTGCGCGCATAGGTGATGACGAGTTGACCCCGGGATTCACCCAGTACCGCGAACGTCTGCAAGTACAAACGTTTGACGTCACAGCGTCTGTGCGGCTGGGACGCAACTCGATCGGATTTATCTTGGCTGACGGTTGGTACCGGGGCCAGATTGGGTACTTTCGCGCGCATGATCAGTGGGGCACTGACGTCAGTCTTCTGGCGCAACTGGTCGTGGAGCATCGTGATGGCACCTCAACGGTGATCGGAACTGGTGAGGGGTGGCGCAGCACGATCGGCCACGTCGTTGCGGCCGACCTGATCGCAGGAGAACGATGGGACCTGCGCAGATTTCCGCGCGGGTGGGCGGAGCCTTCCTTCGATGACTCACGCTGGCATGAAGTGGTCATTGGGGATATCGATGTGAGCAGATTGGTAGAGTCCCCTGCTCCTGCAGTTCGACGCGTGCAGGAGATGCGTCCCATCTCGGTCACTCGCCTCGATAAAGACCGTCAGATCGTCGATCTAGGACAAAACATCAACGGCTGGATCCGCTTATCCAGACTAGGTCCTGAAGGCGCCACAATCCGCCTCGTTCACGGGGAATGGCTGGACAGGGAAGGGGACGTCTTGACACAGAACCTCGCTCCGGACTATCCCGAGCTCAGGGCCGCCGGGCAGGTAGACACGGTTATTTCGGCAGGATGCCCTGGAGACGTTTTCGAACCGAGACGAACTACGCACGGCTTCCAGTACGTCAGGGTTGAGGGGCATCCTGACGATCTCACCCCGGACGACGTAACCGGCGTGGTGGTCCACACCGACATGCAGCGAACAGGTTGGTTTGAATGCAGCGACGACCGTCTGAACAAACTACACGAAGCAACGGTGTGGAGCTTACGCGATAACTCGTGCGACATACCGACGGATTGCCCCCATCGGGAGCGCGCTGGTTGGACTGGCGACTGGCAGCTTTTCGTTTCCACTGGTGCATTCCTTTACGACGTAGCAGGATTCTCTAAAAAGTGGCTGAGGGACGTCGCCGCCGATCAGACTCGCGATGGAACCGTCCATCATTTCAGCCCCATGGCACCGTACGACGCAGAGAAGAGCCCCGCCAGGGTTTTCTCTGGGTCAGCAGGATGGGGTGATGCCTGTGTGATCGTGCCATGGGCGTTGTATTGTGCATACGGTGACCGTGCGGTGCTTGAAGAATCCTGGCCGATGATTGTCGCCTGGTTGGGCCGTATCGAGCACATCGCTCTGACCAAGCGTCACCCTGACCGTGCCCTGCGCCGTCCGTCCCCGCTGCCCCATGAACGTTTCTTGTGGGACGCCAGTTCCCACTGGGGCGAATGGCTTGAACCGGGGCGCGAGATAGTTGATCTTGACGAGCATGCCGAACGGGACCAAGGGCATCTGGCCACCGCCTACTATACTCACAGTGCGGGTCTCGCGAGCCGCATTGCAGAGGTCCTGGGTAAGAGCGCGGAGTCAGAGTATTACCGCGGTCTGGAATCGGGCGCGCGGGAGGCTTGGCAACGGGAGTACATCGGACCTGACGGCTCCCTTACACCTGATACCCAAGCCAATCACGTCCGGGCTCTTGCATTTGACTTGGTGCCCGCCGTGCTCCGCGAGAGAACGGCCCAGCGACTCGTGGAACTTGTTCAGGAGTCAGAAACTCATTTGGCAACTGGCTTCCTGGCGACGCCTTTTCTGCTTCCGGTGCTGGCCGAAGCTGGTCATCTGGACCTCGCCTACTCCCTGCTTCTGCAGGACACAGAGCCTTCTTGGCTGGCAATGATCGACCGCGGGGCTAATACGATTTGGGAGAATTGGAACGGTGTCACGGCAGACGGCGCAGTGAACGCATCACTCAATCACTACTCCAAGGGAGCAGTGGTCTCATTCCTGCATCGGCATGTAGCTGGCCTGTCGCCGCTCGACGGTGAAGTTGCCTGGCGGCGCTTCCACGTCCGTCCCCAGCCTGGCGGTAACCTCAAGTGGGCAAAGGCTCGCCACGACAGTCCCCACGGTCTTATCGAGTGTGAGTGGAGACTTGCCGAGGACCAGTTACGCCTTTGGGTGGTCGTTCCTCCCGGCACTGAAGCCTTAGTAACTATGCCTGACGGGCTCGAACATGTTGCGGGACCGGGTAAGCACGTCTTCACCGGCTAAGGTCGCGGCAGCCTATTGAGCATTTACCAGTCATGTTCACGCTGCACCTGCCCTGGGCATCTCAAATCGTTACAGCCCTACCCTTAGGCAAACCCGGAACAACCGGAAGGACTACAGACCATGAGGCAACACCCACAAGAACGTACAGCTGGCATACCTGGTGCCGCGCGCAACCCCGTGCTGCCAATTTCCCATCACGTACCTGATGGTGAGGCTCATGTCATGCCGGACGGTCGGCTTTATGTATACGGCAGCTACGACACAATGGACAACTGGTACTGCTCCGACCTGTACCACGTGGTCTCTACATCTGACTTTTGCGAATGGAGGGTTCATGAGGTGGCTTTCCGGGGACAGCAGGTACCGTGGTTTCCTGACCCGGCCGGATATGGCGCGACCGTGCCTAAAAGTACAGTGCTTGCTTCAGCCGGGGGAGAAGATGCGGACGTGCCCTCTGAACTTGCGGGTTCCCCCTTGTTGTACGCTCCTGACGCTGTAGAGCGCCACGGGCTCTACTACCTCTACTTCTGCATGGCCGATGGCAGCGAAGGGGTCGCGACTTCAGACCGTCCTGAGGGACCGTTCGTCGATCCTAAGCAACTACCTGCCCGCGGCATCGATCCCGCGATTTTCATCGACGACGACAACAAGGTCTACTTCTACTGGGGCCAGATTAGTGCGCGTGGTGTGCAGATTGAGGACGATATGATGTCATTCGATCCCCAGGAAGTTGTTGAGGATTTAGTTACCGAGGCCGAGCATGGGTTTCACGAGGGGCCCTCTATGCGCAAAATAGGCGCTCTGTACTACCTAGTGTTCTCAGACGCATCCCGTGGTCGGCCCACCGCGCTCGGCTACGCTACGTCTGTCTCTCCCCTCGGTCCCTTCCAATACAAAGGCATTATCATCGACAATGCTGACTGTGACCCCGAGTCATGGAACAACCACGGATCGATCCAATGCTTCAATGACCGATGGTACGTCTTCTACCATCGCAGTTCTCGAGGTGGGCGCTTCCATCGTCGTCTTTGCCTCGAACCCCTTCAGGTGCTCGAGGACGGGAGCATCCCGGAAGTTCCCATGACGTCACAGGGGGTAGGGGAGCCATTCTCTGCTGGAGAGTTCGTCGAAGCCTTCCGCGCTTGTGCAGTTAGCGGGGGAGCGCGCATCGACGTTGACCGGAATGGCGACGAGTTTCTCACGGGCCTTTTCGATGGTGATGAGGCGGCATTTCGGTTTGTTCGTTCAATTGAAGGATTCTCGTCCATCAATCTCGAGCTCGAAGGGGACGGCGAAATCGACGTATTTTTAGGTGAGACTCACCTGTGCAGCTTGCAGGCCAGCGGTGGGAGGCAGTCCTATCGCGGTTTCTTCCCCCGCGTCGTTGCTTCGCATGAAGAAGAACTCAGGCTGAGGGCTCGGCGTTCCACCGGCTTATCAATCTGGGGCTGGGAACTGGGCGAGTAGACGCACACTATAGGGTGGAACCCTACCCTAACCTGCTTAATGTCAGAATCTCATCCTAGATAAGGGCCTTTGACAGGCTGATCCTAGTTCCTGGGCCGCAGGCTGACAATCGTAATGGCACGCACAGGATCGCACTAACACCGCATGGAAAGGGGCTGGCCATTGCGAGGTTCCTGCCGTCACGCGTATGGACGGTCTCGGCGATATAGGAGACTCAGGGTGTTTGGACTCCCAGACCCAGGACTTGCCAACGGGGAAAGCTCGTCTTGAAGTCGCGATCGACAAGCATGTCCCCATGTCGAATTCGTGAGGTGATCTGCCGAGCTCAGCTCTTCCGGAATTCCAGGCAGCCCCCTAAGTCTCTTGGACAAACGCTGTTCGAACAACACTTGAGTTGCGGCCCCACGTTCACCTGGGCCGGTAGGTCTTGCTGATTGGACGCCTACAGATAGGTCTATCCAACTGTATTGAGGCCCTGTGTGTAACCAGCCCTCAATGCTGAACAGCTAGTTCGTTTGAACTCACCGTCCGCTCCTTGGTCACCGACTGGTATTTCTGGAGCGCGGTATTCCCTGTGCAATCGGAAGGGTATGGCCGTTACGTAAAACGCGCTGATCTCAAAAGTACTAGGCGAGATTGAACTGGGTGCAGCTCAGGCCCAACCTGAGTTGGGATACGCTCGGAGTTGGGCCGGATTTCCCGGGCGTCGCCTCGCTCCGCTCCCGAGCAGTGATGCACAAAAGCACAATTCGGAACTGCGTGCGGGAGCGCGAGCCCTCGGCGTTCTCCTCGACCTAGAGATGTCAGGGGCGATGGCAGCCCACGCTTGGTCCTGATGTTCGATGTGGAGACGGCCGACGGAATCTCGTTCCGTGGTCTCGCAGACGCGACTTCACGATCACGGCGCTCACCCGACTCGTCTAGGGACGGACGTTGCCCGTGTGCTACGGCCGGCCATCACGAACCTTACGTCGCCCTTGCCCCGGGTGCGGACTCCATTTGCAGAATCGACCCGCACGATCCGACAACACCTCCGCGAGCGCAGCATCAAGGCCCGTCATTCCAGAGCCCAGAGAGCAGGAGCGGCATCGCAAACGCCGCGACTCACGCGGTCGCAGGCCGGTTTCGCTCGACGCTTACGATGACGAGAACCGCAATGTGAGCGACGGCGGTTCTGCCAAAGGAAGCAAGGTGTGGCCTCGTCACGGCGCAATCGCTTTGGATACACGCATGGTCAGACATGGCCTAACTGCTATATCCCATCGCGCAGTCCCGCGCCAGACGGGCAAGTTCTATCGCCCTGCGGTCTGCACCGCCGGGGTACTGCATGGGCGCTGGAATGTAGCCAAACGACATCTCCGATTCAGGGTCAGCAAATGCGAGTGCACCCCCCGCTCCATCATGTCCAAACGCACGGTGTCCCGCATATGGCATGCGCGGATGGGGCAGCATGAAGATGACCCCGAAGGCATTCTGTATGTGAAGGACTCTGTCCAGTCCCCAGGAGTGAAGTTGTGACATGAGCGCGAACGTTTCGGGCCGCGCGATAGGGTTGCTAGCTCCTGGCAGTGCATCCGAGAAGAGGCGTGCGAGGCCCCGTGCAGATCCCACGCCACCGACTGCAGAGGCACCGATCCGGCGCATTCTGGCGTTGTTTGCCCCCACGGCGCCCGCTGTGCTCTCGGAACCACTTCCGAACGATCCTAAAGCAAGGGCGGATATTCCATCGGCCGGAGCTTTCCCCAGGTCTGCCACTTCACGCAGCTGTTCGGGTGTAAGTCTTGCTTCACCCACAGGCACGTACCTGTCGTCCGAACTTTCTGGCAGACCAAGATAGAAGTCTGCCCCGCGCGGTGCCCGTATCTCGAGTTCATACACTTCTTGCAGAGTCGCACCTGTTACTCGCCTGACCAGCTCCTCCATGAGGATCCCGATAGTCAAAGCATGGTAGCCGAATGCCTGACCTGGTACCCAGAGAGGGGCCTGTTGGGCGAGGGCTGCGGCCCCAGTTCCAGACTCAAGAAGAAGATCGACTTCGAACTTCCCTTCGATTCCAGGCAATCCTGCCTGGTGCGACAGTAGCTGACGGACGGTGATAGCGGATTTTCCCGCTACTGAAAATTCTGGCCAATAGCGTGCAACCGGCGCATCGAGTTCCAGACGCCCGTCGTCAATGAGTGTGGCAATGACTAACGCGGCAACGCCTTTCGATACCGAAAAGACTCCCGTGACTGAGTCTGGTGTTAGTTCCGGTCCCCCCGCTATGTCCACGACAGGCTTGCCACGCCACCAAACCGCCAGTTGGCCACTGTAACCATCGCTTTCGAGGTATTGCTCGAACCTCCGGCCAACAGCGGCGAACCGGGTATCCATTTGCTCTTCCGCAAATAGTGCTTTCATGAAGATACCTCCCACGGCAACTTGTTGGCGTACTTATGTTGAAGGAAGGCTCGAAAACAATCGAGCCGGTGTTAATTTGTAGTCCCACGACGGGCGCTACCTCTACGCTGCCATTCTGTAATGCGTCGAATTTCCGTAGCCGAGCAACTTCTGGCGTTCACTATCGGAAAAGGTGTCCGCCAAGGACCTACGTCCTCTTCAAGGTGGCGCAGCAGATCAGAAATTAGAGTCGAGGGTCTACATGCATTTTCGGGCCCGCCCCGGAACCGTCAGGTCGTTCCCCGGAGAGGATGCCGGCTACGCCGTCGAGCCCCACCGTGTTAGCGACAAGCGGCCTCGGATCGACCGCACCGGAGGCGTAGAGTTCGATGGTTCCGGCGAGTCCTGGCGACGCACTAAGGATGCCCACAGCGGTGACGTCTTTGAGGGCCAAGGTCCGGGTGTCTATCATGCTGGGGCTGCCGGCAAGGCCAACATAAACGATGCGCTTTCCGGGTTCGACCAGTCCCAGCGCTTTTGCCGGCAGCGCGGGAGCATTGGAAGCATCGATCACCGCATCGAAAGGCAGGTCGGGGAGGTCGGCTGAGGCCCAGACACCGTCAAGTCCCAGAGTTTTGGCGAATTCCAAGGACCGGGGGGAGCGTCCCATCAAATGCACTTCAGCGCCCTGGGCCTTGGCGAAGAGTCCGGCCAGTAGGCCGATGGTTCCCGGCCCAAGGATGAGGACACGATCCCCTGGCTGCAAGGCGGCTCCCCGGACGGAGCGCAGTGCGTTGCCTCCGGGCTCTACCAAAGCGCCGAGAACTTCGTCAACGGTGTCCGGAAGCTCGTGGAGGGACGTCACAGGCACTGCGAGCTGCTCGGCAAGTGCCCCGTGGAACCCGCCGCGGATCCCCAGTTCATATCGGTGTTCACAGACATGTTGATTGCCCTTGCGGCAGCGGCGGCATATGCCGCAACCTAGCATAGTGTCTCCAGTAACCCTGCGGCCAAGCCAGTGCTCGTCTACGCCTTCGCCCACCGCGGAGACTGTTCCACTCCATTCGTGGCCCAGCCGTATCGGAAAGCGTGCGTGGCCCTCGTTAAGGTATTGCATTTCTCCGGTGAAGAATTCAACGTCTGTTCCGCAGACTCCCACGCGTTCGACGTCGATGATTGCCTGCCCAACGTTTGCTGTGGGAGGGGGCACGTCTTGAACTTCGGCGTCCTTGGGTCCGTTCAGTACGAAGGCTCTCACTGTGGTCTACCGGGGCGCCAGGACGGGCTGGCGCTGAGAGCCGAGGCTCTCGATGCCGAGTTCCATAACATCACCGGGCTTGAGCCAGATTTGAGGTGTGAATCCCATGCCGACGCCCGGCGGCGTCCCGGTGTTGATCAGGTCTCCGGGTTCCAGCACAAGGAACTGGCTCAGGTAGTGGACGATGAAGTACGGGTCGAAGATCATGGTGGATGTGGAGCCGTCCTGGCGTCGGACGCCATTGACATCCAGCCACATCCCGAGGTCCAGGACGTCGTCGATCTCGTCCGGGGTCACCAGCCACGGGCCTGCGGGATTGAAAGTTTCAGCGGACTTTCCCTTGGCCCATTGGCCTCCGCGTTCGATCTGGAACGCTCGCTCGCTGACGTCGTTGACGACGACGAAACCGGCAATGGCCTCGCGGGCTTCATCCACGCTGTTCAGGTAGCTGGTCCGCTTTCCTATGACGATGCCGAGTTCGACCTCCCAGTCCGGTTTGGTTGCCCCCCTCGGGATGCGTACTTCATCATTAGGGCCCACCAGGGTGTTCGGGGATTTGGTAAAAAGGATGGGTTCTTCCGGCACGGCCTGCCCCGTCTCTGCCGCGTGATCGCTGTAGTTCAGGCCAATGCACAGAATCTGGTGAGGCCGCGCAATCGGGGCCCCGATGCGTTCACCGGCAAATTCCTTTATGTTTCCAGAGGCGACACATTCGGCGACGACACCTTTGAGCTTGGCAATGCCGTCGTTGCCGAAGAACGCTTCGTTAAAGTCAGCGATGCTGTCCGACACATCCACATAGTGAGTGTCGCTGATCCGTACGACCGGCTTTTCTGCGCCGGCGTCTCCGATTCTCATGAGGTGCATGATTAGTTCTCCTGTGATGTCTAGGTGGTAAGGATTTGGTGGCTATGTGTTAAAGGTCGTCGCTGCGGTGATGCCGGCCCCGGACCACGGGCTGCAGGGGTTGCCCGTTACGCCTACACGGGCAGTGAAGAGCCGTCCTGCGTCCGGGTAGGTCTGGAAGTCGGCCGGGGCAAGATCCCGCGATGACGTGGTGATCAGCAGCAGGTCCAGTTCCGGGCCAACAAATGCGACGCTGGAAGGGTGAGGGCAGGGGACTGTCACCGTGTTTTCGTGCTTGCCCTCCGGTGAAAATGACCGGATCTCACCGGCGCCCCAGATGGCGACCCAGAGGCCGCCGCGAGAGTCAGTGCAGATTCCGTCCGGAAAGCCGTCGGTGATGCGAAGGTGTTCCCGCCTTAGTCCGACGGCCCCGGTGGCCGGTTCGTAGTCGCGAACGCAGATGATCCCCGGGACAGTATCCGTGTTGTAGAAAAGGCGGCCATCGGGGGACCACGCCAGCCCGTTGGAGAGGAAAAGGTCCTCGTCGATACAGGTCAGGTCTCCGCTGCCCTCAAGTCGGACCAGGATTTCTGCCCCTGTGCGCTCATCCAACGGGAGGGTGCCTATCAGGAATCGACCTGACGGGTCGCAAGCTCCATCGTTGGTCCGGCTGGATGTGCCGTCGGGCACGATCTTAGGGCCCGGGATTGTGTCACCAGCGGCGGTGACGACGAAGAGCTGATCCTGTCCGGCGACGAGCAGGTCTCCGTTGGCGGACCTGACGGCGGCACCAATGGTGCCGTCGAAGTCGTGGCGGTTGGTTTGCAGGATTCTGTCACCCTCCAAAAGGCCTTCGAAGGCTTGCCCTTTGACGATGTCCACCCAGAGGACTTGTTCGGTGGAAGCGTCCCACACCGGGCCCTCGGCCAGGACGTGGCGTTCGACGGACGCCACGGTGGCCGCATATGTTGTCATGAGATTGCTTCTTCGTATTGGCCGGCGATGATCTTTCGAATGGTCGGAAGGTCACTAACCAGGGTTGCCAGGGGTGTGCGGTAGGCAAGGGCGCTGATACTGATGGCTCCAGTCGGGACGCTGGGGGAAGACAAGTAGACGGGCAGGGCGACGCAGTTGACGCCGGGCTCGTTTTCCTGGGCATCGATGCTGTAGCCGCGTTGCCGGACAAGTGATAACTCGGCGTCGAGTTCCTCAGCGGTAGCGGCGGTGTGTTCGGTGCGCCGCTCGAGCTTGCGCCCTCCCACCCAGTTACGCACTGACTCCAGATCCGGAAGCTGCAGGGCAAGCAGCATCTTCCCTACGCCTGTTGCATGCGCCGGGTTCCGTCCCCCCACAGTGGAGGAGAGCTTCATGGCACCGACGGTTGGATCGACTTTGGCCCTGTATACGACGTCGTGACCGTCCAGGACGGCATAGTGGGAGGTCTCACCGAATCGTTGGGTCAGCTGTTCGAGGATCGGTTGAACACGAAGATGGTCAGGCCGTGCTTCGTGGTGGGCAAACGCGATGCGCAAGAACTCGTCTCCCAGAACATAATGGCCGTGCCCGTCCTGGCCGGCCAGGCCTGCCCGGCGCAAAGATGCCAATGCCCGGTGCACCGTGGGTTTGGCACCGTCAATTCGCTTCGCCATTTCGTCAAGGCTGATGCCGGCCGGATGACGGGCAAGCTCAAGCAGGACTGCGAGAACCCGGTCTGAGCCTACAAGTCGTTCGTCTTTCCCAGCGGGTTGCGTTTCTTCCATGTGTTGATCTTAGTTCCTATATCTGGAATGACATTTTAGTATGTTGCCCGACCGCCGGATATGTCGTACACGGCTCCGGTGGAGAAGCTGCACTTGTCTGACGCGAGCCAGGCAACAAGCTCGGCCACTTCCTCGGGGCGTCCTACGCGGTTCATGGGTATGAGGCTGGTGATGTGTGCGAGTACGTCGGGGGCGGTTGAGGCATTCATCGGTGTAGCGACCACGGCGGGGGCTATGGCGTTGACGAGTACGCCGTTCTTTGCAAGGTCCTTGCCCATCGTTTTGGTTAGTCCGATGACGGCTGCCTTTGTTGCCGAGTAGGCTGCCATGTTCGGGTTGCCGTCTTTACCGGCCATGCTGGCGAAATTGACGATGCGTCCCCATCCTGCTTCAGCCATTGACGGCGCAAATGCGCGGCAGAGATTAAACGTCCCGTCGACGTTGACGGCGAAGGTGCGCTTCCATTCGTCGTCGGTGACTTCCCAGAATGGCTTGTTGGGCCCGACGATCCCGGCGCTGTTGATGAGGATGTCGATGGGGCCGATCTCGGCGGCCGCACGGCGGACGGCGTCGGCGTCGGAAACATCAAGGGTGACGTCGGCGCCATCGCTGATGTCAATGGTGACAATCTCGGTGCCGTCTTTTGCCAGCCGGGCCGCTACTGCAGCCCCTAAGCCACTGATGCCGCCAGTGACGACTGCTTTCCGGATCATGATTTGAGTTCCTTTATTAGTGAGTGATGCGGCGAACCGCAGTGGTTTTGGTATCTGGTGCTTCTGTAGGCGATGTGACAGAAGCGAGCAGTTCTAGAACGTGCTGATATTGGTGTCCCGTGGCTCTGGTCATGCCCAGTTCGCAGGTTCTGTTGAGGGATGCGTATGCGTCAAAGTTCCGCTCGTTGACGGACCGGGCCTCACTCGCCGTAGCTGCTGCCGTCAGTTCGGGGTGGAGCATTCCTCGGTCGCCGGCGAAGGCGCAGCATCCCCAGTCTTCGGGGATGATGACTTCTTCTGCGACTGCCGCCGCAACTCTGCCGAGAGCTGCGTTGAGTCCCATGCGTGTGGACGAGCAGGTTGGGTGCAGGGCCAGGCTGCCGATCTTTTTGCCCAGTGGCAGGGTGTGAATCACGTGCTCATCCACAAATGCGACTGCGTCAACAATGCGTAGACGCGATTCGCCCGAGACGATGGTGAGCAGGGTTTCAAGGCCTTCGGTGCATGAGGCCGCGTCGCAGACTACCGGAAGCTCGCCGTGGCGGCTTGCTTCCCAAACAGCCGGAAGGACCTTGTCGCGCATCCGTTCGTAACCCGCGGTCATGCCCTTGGACTTCCACGGTGTACCGCAGCACATGTCCACAATCCCATCGGGTATCGCCACGGCAACTCCTGCGCGGTCACAGAGCGCCAGGAAAGCACTTGAAACACCCGGTCCGTCGGAGGAGGCTGGACCAAACATCGTGTTGATGCAGGCTGCCAAGTACACAGCTTTAGGTTCCGGCGCGTGCAGCGGAAGGCGGCGAGTACCGCCTCCGGGCAGGTCCCTGTCCCAGCGGGGCACTCGGTCAGTGCCCGCGAGCAGCCGACCGGCTTCGGAGGCCGCGGTGACAAGCGGTGCCGGCAGATACTTGACGGCCGAGAGGGCCAATCCGCCAACTTGAGCTACCGCACCCCAGTTGCCCGCGGCCGCTTTCCAGCCCGTTCTTTCGATGCCGTTGCGGCTCTCCGCCCGGAGGCGCTTCACGAGCTGTCCGGTGTCAATCAGGACTGGGCATGCCGTCTGACACATGCCGTCGACAGCACAGGTTTCAACGCCGTCGTAACGGTAATCGTTCTCCAGCTCGGCTTTTAGTGCGGTGTCCCCGTTGTGGTCTGCCCTGGCAATCTCACGCCTCAATACGATGCGTTGGCGAGGCGTGAGCGTGAGGTCCTTGCTGGGGCACACCGGCTCGCAGTAGCCACACTCCACACAACGATCCACCTCTGCCTCCACCGTCGGGGAGGTCTTTAGGTGGGCCATGTGTGATTTCGGGTCGTCGGTAAGAACGATTCCCGGGTTGAGGAGTCCGAGCGGGTCGCACAAACGTTTGATTTCGCCCATCATCCCGTACAGGCTGTCCCCGTACTGGCGGCGGACAAAGGGAGCCATTATCCGCCCCGTCCCGTGCTCGGCTTTCAGAGTCCCCCCATTGGTCAGCACAAGGTCTACCATTTCGTCCGTGAACGCGGCATAACGCTCAAGCGTGGACTGACCGCTGGCCTGGTCGAAGTGCTCGTTGAGCAGGAAGTGAATGTTGCCATCCTTGGCGTGACCGAAAATGACACTGTCCTCGTAGCCAAAGCGCTCGAAGAGAGCCACCAGCCCCTCGCACGTCGGCAAAAGATTCTCGAGTGGAACCGCAATGTCCTCCAACAGGGCAGTTGTGCCGCTGGGTCGATTGCCGGCAACGGTAGCGTACAGACCTTTCCTGATGTGCCATAACGAGGCACGTTCGGCGGCATCCGATGACAGGGCTGCGGGCCGTACCAACGGCAATGACCCAAACAGGGCCGCGCTGGACATGATTCGGTGGGAGAGTGCTTCCTCGTCGGCTTCCTGGAATTCGACCAACAGGGCGGCATGCCCTTCCACGTCAATGGAGCGGAGGGCTTCGTTCGCTTCAGGATCCCTCTGGGCGACGCGCAATGATGTCGCGTCCAGCAACTCGATAGTGGCGAAGCCGGCCGAGACCAGCGCGGGCAGACTAGCTGTGGCCGCGGACAGTGAAGGGAAGTAGAGGAGGCCGGTGGCAGTGTGCGGCTTGACCGGCACGGTCCGGAACGTCGCTTCGGCAATAAATGCAAGTGTTCCTTCACTGCCGACCACCAGGTGTAGGAGGATATCGACAGCCCGTTCGAAGTCCAGGAAAGAATTCAGCCCGTAACCCATCGTGTTCTTGATGGAGTACATACGCCGGATCTGCTCAACGTCGGAAGTGTTGGCAAGAAGCCTGGAGCGCATGGCCAGGAGGCCCGCGTGAAGGTCAGGCTCCTGGTCGCGCAGGCGGTCGTCGGCGTCAGAGTGGCTGGTGTCGATCGTCGTTCCGCTGGGCAGGACGATTATTGCGGATTCGATGGTGCGGTACGTGTTGAATTCCGTGCCGCATGCCATGCCGCTGGAGTTGTTGGCAATGACGCCGCCGATCGTGCAAGCGGCTTCGCTCGCCGGATCGGGCCCGAGCTTGCGCTTGTGCATCGCAAGGCGTGCATTCACCTGACGCACGGTCGCCCCGGACTGGGTCCGCACATGCTCGCCGCCGTCGAACACCTCCACGGCGCGGAAACTCCGGCGAGTATCGACGAGAACGCCGTCAGTTGAGGCCTGCCCGCTCAGGCTTGTACCGCCCGATCGGAAGGTCAGGGGTACTCCGTGGCGCGCGGCTCCACGCAGTAGCGCGGCGACCTGTTTGGCGCTTTCTGGGACCACGACTGCGCGGGGCGTGAGGAGGTAGTGGGATGCGTCGTGGGC
The DNA here is from genome assembly GCF_044756725.1 of Paenarthrobacter sp. NPDC091669. Classification (NCBI taxonomy): domain Bacteria; kingdom Bacillati; phylum Actinomycetota; class Actinomycetes; order Micrococcales; family Micrococcaceae; genus Paenarthrobacter; species Paenarthrobacter sp. NPDC091669. The sequence continues at coordinate 232,397 of NZ_JBIVTK010000003.1, read as the reverse complement.
GTGCGCCAGGCGGTCGGACGCGCGTACGCGGACCCCGCCAGGAACGGCGCATTCCAGTTCTTCAATCAGTGCCCTGTCCACTCCCGGTAGGTGGGAGCGATGGCTGGAGCTAGTGCGACTCACGTGACACCTCGGGACCGGACGACCCGAGGAGGAAATCCATGTCGACGCCGGTATCTGCTTGCAAAACGTGGTCGACGTAGAGCCGTTCCCAGCCCCGCTTCGGATTCGCATAGCCTTGCACTGTCGCGGCGTTGGGTGTGCGGGCGGCCAGTGCCTCGGGCGCGACCTCCATGTCGAGGAGGCGCTTGTGGACGTCGAGGCTAATGATGTCCCCGGTACGTACCAGCGCAAGGGGTCCGCCGGCAGCTGCTTCCGGAGTTACATGAAGGACTACTGTTCCGTAGGCCGTGCCGCTCATTCGCCCATCGCAGATTCGGACCATATCGCGGACGCCCTTTTCGAGCAATTTTTTCGGCAGCGGCATATTCGACACTTCAGGCATGCCCGGGTACCCCTTTGGCCCGCACCCGCGCAGGATGAGAACGGAGTTCTCGCTGACATCCAGGTCAGGGTCGTCGATCCTGTGGTGCATGTCCTCGATGCTGTCGAAAACGACCGCAGGGCCCCGGTGCTGCATCAGGTTAGCGGAGGCAGCGGAGGGTTTGATGACGGCTCCTCCGGGGGCGAGATTGCCCCTTAGGATGGCGATGCCGGCTTCGGCCTGAAGTGGAGCGGAGCGCCGGCGGATGACGTCTTCGTCCCAAATGCGTGCCTCATCGAGGTACTTCACGAGAGGTTGACCGGTCACGGTCAGCGCTGTGGGGGAGAGCAGGTCCTTAACTTCGCGCAGCACGGACAGGAATCCGCCTGCCCGGTGCAGGTCATCCATCAGGAACTTGCCGGATGGCTGGAGATTGACGAGCAGGGGGACTCCCGCGCCGGTACGGTCGAAGTCGTCGATCGAGAGTTCTATGCTCAGCCGTCCGGCGATCGCCAGCAAGTGCACGACGGCGTTTGTCGAGCCGCCGATTGTGGCCAGGGCGACGATTGCGTTGAGGAAGGACTCCTTGGTCAGGAGCCGGCCAGGGGTCCGCTGATCGCGGACCATCTCTACGATAAGGCGCCCGGTCTCGTGCGCGCCGGCGAGGAGATTGCTGTCGATGGCGGGGGTGCCGGCCAGCCCGGGCAGCACCATGCCCAAGGCTTCGGCAACCAGGGCCATGGTAGAGGCCGTGCCCATGGTGTTGCAGTGCCCACGGCTCCGGATCATGGAGGACTCGGACTTCAGGAACTCGCGGTTCGACATTTCCCCGCCACGAACCTCCTCACTGAGGCGCCAGACGTCGGTACCGCAACCCAGGGGGGTGCCACGAAAGGTGCCCGTGGCCATAGGGCCTCCGGGGACCACGACGGCAGGAATGTCCACCGAGGCGGCAGCCATTAGAAGAGCCGGGATGGTCTTATCACAACCGCCCAAGAGCACTACGCCGTCGATGGGGTTCGCCCGCAGCATTTCCTCGGTCGACATGGCTGCCATGTTCCGCCAGAGCATCGCCGTAGGCCGGACTTGGGTCTCACCCAGGGAGACAACAGGCAGATTAAGCGGAACCCCGCCAGCCTCCCAAATGCCTCTCTTAACATGCTCGGCGACCTCGTCCAAGTGTGAATTACACGGAGTGAGGTCTGAGGCTGTATTTGCGATGGCGATCTGAGGTTTACCGTCGAATGAATCTTCGGGAACACCCCGCCGCATCCAGGCGCGATGAATATAGGCATTGCGGTCGTTGCCCGCGTACCACTGAGAGCTGCGCTGCTCGCCCATGAGTCAACTTTCCATTAATTGAACTATGAATCAAATACATTGAATATTAAATTTGAGTGCGTGTCCAGCGCTGCATCCTGCTGGCGCGGTTGCCGCCCGGTGGGCGGGTGGCTATTATTGCGTAGAACGTTGCACGTCAATTTCATCGTATCGAGAAGTCCGGCGCCCTGTCGTCCGGCGCGGCGGGCCAGCCCGCCGGCACCGGTTCAGAGAGGCGGAGCCTCCCTCGACCGGCAGAAGGAACGGCGGATCGAGGATCAAGCATGAGCAAACACGCGACTAACCCCTGGATGGATGAGCGGCTGCCCGCCATTGAACGGGCCGAGCTGCTCCTGAGAGAGCTGAACCTCGACGAGAAGATGGCTCAGGTCTCTTGCTACTTCCCGACGGACATCACGCAGACCACCGACTTCGCCGAACGCTTTCCGCACGGGATCGGCGAGGTGTCCACGCTTGAAACACGTTCGGCGCTGACGCTGGACGAAGTGACCGCGTTCCAGCGCCGGGTCCAGACCGAGGCCATGGACGGTTCCCGGCACGGGATCCCGGCGATCTTCCACATGGAGGGGCTCTGCGGCGCGTACCTGCCGGGGGCGACGAGCTTCCCGTCCGGGCTGGGCCGCGCGGCGAGCTGGAACGTTGACCTGGAAGGCAGGGTTGGCCAGATCGTCGGCAGGCAGGAACGAGCGCTAGGCATCACGCACACCTTGGCTCCCGTCCTGGATGTTTCCCGCGACCCGCGCATGGGGCGGCAGGGCGAAACCTACGGCGAGGACGCGACTCTCGCGGCCGCGCTCGGGGTCGCTTTCACAAGTGGACTACAAAGCGAGGACTCGGACGGTCGGCGCACTGAGGCGGTGGCGAAGCACTTCGTCGGCTCGCACCACACCGAAGGCGGCATCCATGGAGCGCACTGCAACGTCCCGGACCGCCTGCTGGTGGAGCTGTATGGCAAGCCTTTCCAGGCCGCGATTACCTTGGCTGGGCTACGCGGTGTCATGCCCTCCTACAACTCAGTGGGCGGCGAGCCGGTGTCGGCGTCCGCCCGGCTGCTGACAACGCTGCTGCGGGAGAAGATGGGTTTCGACGGCCTGGTTGTCTCTGATTATGGGGCCGTGGGAAACCTCCATGGTGTCCAACGCGTGGCAGAGTCCTTGGCCCATGCTGGTTTGGCAGCCCTGCGCGCGGGGATGGACGTCGAGCTCCATGTGCCGCAGGGGCTGGGACCCGACCTGCAGAACTGGTTCGCGGAGGGACACGCCGACATGGCGCTCCTGGACCGCGCTGTCCGGCAGGTGCTGGCGGCCAAGTTCCGCATGGGGCTGTTCGAGCACCCCTTCGCCCCGGACCCCGCTGACCGCGACAGCTCGTTCCGGTCGGCTACCGACGCGGCAGTGGCCGTGCAATCGGCGCGGGAGTCGCTGGTTCTGCTGCGCAACGACGGCGTGCTCCCGCTGCAGCAGGATCTCCGGAAGATAGCGGTAATCGGCTGTCACGCGGTGAGTGCTCGGTTTTTCTTCGGTGGTTACACGCATTACTCCATGGCAGAGGGCAAGCTTGCCGCCAACTCCTCAATGGCCGGCCTCGCCACCCGCAGTGACGATATCCAGACCATCACTAACAACATTCCGGGCACGACGATCGAGGCGTCTGAGGGTCCTGCCTTTGAGGAGCTGCTGCAACGCCAACAGCCAGGCATCCGCTGCCTCCTCGACGAGCTCCGCCGCCGAATGCCTGACACCGAGGTGAGCTGGACCTACGGCTATCCGGTCGCCGGCAACGACGACTCCGGACACGAGGAGGCCGTCGCCCTCGCCGCCGACGCCGACGTCGTGATCCTGACGCTCGGCGGTAAGCACGGCACCGCATCCATTGCCTCGATGGGGGAGGGAATCGACGCAACGAACATCAACCTCCCGCCCTGCCAGGATGACCTGATCGTCAAGCTCGGCCGGCTGGGCAAACCGATGATCGGAGTGCACCTGGATGGCAGGCCTGTGTCCAGCGACGCCGCGGACAACTACTTGTCGGCACTTTTGGAGGCGTGGAGCCCCGCCGAGGCCGGCGCCGAGGCGATCGTCGACATTCTGACGGGGGCCCACGGGCCGAGCGGCCGGCTTCCGGTCAGCGTCGCTCGGAACGCCGGTCAGGTCCCGGTCTACTACAACCATCCGCACGGGTCTGCTTGGCACCAGGGCGACAGTATCGGGTTCCCCGACTACGTCGATGCACCCCACACGCCGCGATACTTCTTTGGACACGGCCTGTCGTACACCACCTTCGACTATGCCGGCCTGACCATCTCCAAGCGTGAAGTGGAGGCCGTCGACACAGTCAAAATCTCGCTGACTGTGACGAACACGGGCGAGCGTCCAGGAACCGAGGTCGTCCAGCTTTATTTGAGCGATAGGTTCGCGTCGGTCTCGAGGCCGGTTCTGGAGCTCGCTGGCTTCCGGCGTGTCGATCTGGAACCGGGGGAGAAGGCCCGGGTTGACTTTCACCTTGACATCAGTCAAGTGGCTTTCGTGGACGCAGACATGCGCTGGCGCGTCGAAGCCGGCGAGGTGGAGGTCCTGGTGGGTGCCTCCTCGCACGACGTGCGGTTGGCTGGCACTGTGTCCATCATCTCAGGCGCTCTCATCGACGGGAGGACGCGCGGTTTCTACGCTCGGTGAGGACGACGGCGATGCTGTCGCAGGACCATGAATGGCTCTACCTGCCGGGCCAAGGAGATCCTTCCGGCAGGTTGATGACAAGGGGCTGCCCCAAGTTTTGTTGACTCCGTGACCTGGCGAGCTTGTGCTCGTTGAAGGATGTTGGCCATACCCACGCCTTATGGGGGCGGAGTTCCACCAGGATGTTGTTGATTCGGCATCCAAGGGTGATGCACCGCAGGTGCAGATTGCGTTCAACCGCTCGAATAGGAACCAATCAACTAAGACCGCTTAGAGCTGCCTAAGATTCCGAGTCAATAAAAGCCGGGGCAGTCTTATGCCCTGGCTTTTACGTTCGGACAGACCTAGCTTGGGCGGTAGTTCCTCGTTCGATCAGCCTTGGGACAATGACGTGATGCACGGCCTCGGTTCTGCCCTTGATCCGATCGATAAGCAACCGAGCTGCGGTGGCTCCGGTGGCGCCCCCTGATTGGTCTACCGTGGTCAGCGAAACGCGCTTCAGTTGGCTGGTAAAGATGTTGTCGTAGCCGGCAATGGAGAGGTCCTCCGGGATGCTCAGCCCTCGCTCCTCAGCTGCTCTGAGAACACCAAGCGCGGCGATATCCGCACCAGCAAATATTGCCGTTGGCGCGTAGCGCCTAGCGAGTGCCTCAAGCGCGGCTTGATGTCCGCCCTCTTCTGTAAATCCAGGGACTAGTACGTCCGGAGTGAGTGAATATCTTTTCATCGCGCCCTCATAACCATCTCGGCGGGCAATGTGCGAAGGCACATGTGGTCGCTGCAGCCCGCCCGAGGAGTGGCTGATATGCATGATTCGCTCGTGCCCAAGATTAACGAGATGGTCAACGACAAGTCGCGCTCCTTCGTGATCATCATCCACCACCGTGTCGAAATTATCAGCACCTCCGTGCCGGGCAATGACGACCATAGGGGTTCTTGCTCCGATACTTTCCAGTTCAGCGTGCTCTAGGGCAGGACCGATCAGAATTAGCCCGTCAACCTGTCGATCAACCAGCGCTTCGATGCTGCGCCGCTGACGCTCTCGTGACAGGCCAGCGGCGATCATCACATCCTGGTAGGGGCCTTGCTCAAGCTCGGTGCCTACGCCTGTAGCAAGTTCAACCTGGAAAGGTGCCGACATCTGCACGAGCACTACACCTATGGTGAATGATCGGCCACGCATGCCGCGAGCTCCTGCATGTGGTCGGTATCCCAACCGATCTATCGCAGCGGACACCTTTCGCTTCATCTGTGGGCTCACGCCACTCGCGTCGCGAATGACTTTGGATACTGCCGAGACGGAGACGCTGGCGTCGCGCGCGACATCTTCGATGGTGACGCGCCGAATCGGCGGTGCACTGTGATCAGTGTCTAAATGGGCTTCCGTCATGTCGGCCATGTGGTTTCTTCATACCACCTTTCCTGCTAGGTCGATCGTCGCGGATGAGTTGACGGGGTTGCGCCATGCAATTGCTTCATCTGCACTGCAACGTTACCCAAGTTTCTTGCAGAAAAATCTACTTTGCTTGACCTGCGACAAGAATGGATCCTAAAGTGACGTAGAACGTTGCACATAACGCTTCTTGCCAGCTGCGGGTAAGCATGGCAATTAGGAGAGCTGTCACTAGCGTCCGGCAGGAATCATGGACGTTCGTCCGAACCAGGGAATTTTCCAATTGAGATTTCTCCTAATTTAGACCCCCGCTCCCGGGCTGCAGTCATGTGCGCCCCCCTGAGATCAGCATCGAGCGCATCGGTGGTACCGGCAGGATCTCCGGCCACCTGGAGGATAGGAGATTACTCGCATGGTTTCAGCTGGACGGCCTTCTGCGCCCCGGTTTGAGCACCGAACGGAAGATTTGGTGGTGCTCGGCCTCGGGGAACCCTCGCCACGCCTGTCATGGAAAATTCCGCACGCCAGCGAGGGATTTCTGCAAACGGCGTACGAACTTGAGATTACGCGCGGTGAGTCAGTGGAGAGATTCACTGCAGCCAGCAGCGAACAGCTCTTTGTTGATTGGCCCAGCGAGCCCTTGTCCTCACGTGAGCGGGTCACCGTCCGGGTCCGCGTCGCGTATTACTCCGACTGGAGCGAATGGAGCGATGAATCAGTCGCCGAAGTGGGGTTGCTAAACGCAGGCGACTGGACTGGTCAGTTCATTAGTCCCATGGGACTAGGTGGATTGGACGCAGGCGCACCAACATTGTCGGGCTGGTTAGAAGTCCCCCGGGGTGCGGTGAAGGCGCGTTTATACGCAACGGCGCATGGCGTATACCGTGCGCATTTGAACGGGAAGCCGGTTAGTGATGCAGTTCTGGCGCCAGGCTGGACGAGTTATGAGCATCGACTTCGCTACCATGCGTATGACGTGACAAGTCTTGTCCAGGATGGCGCGAACACCCTTGATTTCACTCTCGGGAACGGCTGGTACAGAGGTCGTCTGGGCTGGGAAGGTAAGCGAGCCATCTACGGCGAACGGCTGAGTCTGCTGGCCCAGCTGGAGGTGACCATGGAGGATGGCCGCTGCCTGATTTTGGCCACCAACGGCGAGTGGACAGCTAAGGAAAGCGAGATCATTTCCGACGATCTGTACGACGGTCAGCGCACCGACCTTTGGAACGCGGAGGTTCGGGCCAGCACCGGTACAGTCCCCGTAGAGGTCGTTGACGAGGACTACGGACGTCTGGTAGCCCAAGAGGGGCCCATGATCCGTCCAATAGGAGTATTGCCTGCCCAGCGAATCTGGAGCTCGCCAGCGGGTCGCACCCTCGTTGACTTCGGTCAGAATGCGGTCGGATGGGTTCGTCTTCGAGTTCGGGGACTCACAGCAGGTAGTGAAGTAGTGGTGCGACACGCAGAGGCTTTGGAGGATGGAGAACTCGCAATCCGCGCTCTGCGTTCGGCTAAGGCGATCGATTCTTACATCGTCGCTGGCGTTAATGTTGAAACCCTGGAACCAGCATTCACGCTACATGGATTCCGTTATGCGGAGGTCTCGGGGGTCCCGGATCTGCGGGTTGAGGACCTCGAAACTGTAGTTGTAGGCTCAGACTTGCCCTGTACAGGCTGGTTCTCCTCCTCGCACGAGTTGCTTAACCGCTTCCATGAGAACGTAGTTTGGTCGACCCGTAGCAACTTCATTGATGTACCCACAGATTGCCCTCAGCGCGATGAGCGGCTCGGCTGGACTGGCGACATCCAGATCTTCGCACCCACTGCCTCCTTTCTTTATGACGTGACGGGCTTCCTCGCTTCCTGGTTGGCCGACTTGTCAGCAGAACAACTTCCGGATGGCTCTGTTCCGCACGTCATCCCGGACGTGATACGTAGCGAACTGATGTCGTCGCCCGCTGCGGCTTGGGGGGATGCCGCGGTCATTGTGCCATGGACGCTGTATCAACGCTACGGGGACGTGGGAATCCTCCATCGGCAGTTTGGCAGTATGAGGGCATGGGTAGACGGAGTGCTTCGCATCGTTGGTCCGGATCGCCTGTGGTCGGGGGGCTTTCAGTACGGTGATTGGCTGGATCCTGCCGCGCCGCCCGAGGACCCTTTCCGCGCGAAAGCAGATCCTGATGTTGTCGCCACCGGACACCTGGCTCGGTCTCTGCAGATCGTCGCAGAGGCCGCCAATATTCTCGGTCGGATTGAGGAAGCAAAACGATACGCCGGACACGCGGAAGACGTGCGGGCGGCCTTCGCGCAGGCATTTGTCACTCCCTCCGGTCGAGTCCTGTCCGACGCCCAGACGGTCTATGCATTGGCCTTGGAGTGGTCTCTTCTTCCTGACCAGGACCAGCGCCGGCGTGCTGAACGCCGGCTCGCCGACTTGGTACGCGCCAGTGGCTTCCACATCAACACAGGGTTCGTGGGCACTCCACTGATCTGCGACGCGCTGACGTCAGCGGGCCATCCGGAACTCGCACACAGTCTCCTGCTGCAAACTGGCTGCCCCTCTTGGTTGTACCCAGTCACTATGGGGGCTACCACGATATGGGAGCGATGGGACAGCATGCTCCCTGACGGAAGGGTAAACCAAGGTGAGATGACTTCGTTCAATCACTATGCGCTTGGCGCGGTGGCGGATTGGATGCACCGGAGCGTCGCCGGTCTGGCCCCGGCGTCGCCAGGGTATCGCACCATGATCATCCGCCCGCAGCCTCCGGAAGCCCTCCACAGCGCAGCCGTCCGTCACCTCACCCCCTACGGGGAAGCAAGTGTGTCATGGCAGCGGAGGCGAGGTCGGTTCCGTCTAGATGTAACGGTGCCAGTTGGTACATCGGCCAGGGTCTACCTTCCGGACTCCGCGGACTTCGTCCACGTCAGACACGGCACACACCAATGGGACATTGCTTTCCCCGACGGCCATCCTGACCGTCCGAGGGCCTTGGAGTTTGGCGACTCCGACCATCCGTATGGAGGAAACCAGCATGAAGGAGATGCCCATAAACGGCAACGCGGGGACGCGGCCCCCCATTGCAGCGCGCTCTCGTAATACGTGACTCGCGGCGGTAGCATTCCGTTATATGGAACGAAACTCCAATTAATTGACTACGTGATGTCGCTGCCCTTACAGTCTTCATGAGCGGGCCGCGGCACATGGTGTTAGGTCGATTGCCCGTCCGACGAAGATCCGCGAAGTCTTGAGGTGCCGCATCTTTGTTTGACGCACTGAGAGTTTCCCGGCCCCCAAAGACGATGCTGAGGCGACAACGTCAGAAACGGGGAGTCATTTGCAAAACGCCCGACACATAGGAAATCGATGAGGACGTACGACAGTATTCGGCCAGGCCGGCCCTGGCTTGACACAAATGGACTCCGTATTCAGGCACACGGCGGATCGATGCACGTGGAGGACGGCGTCTTCTACTGGTACGGCGAGAACAAAGAACGGACCCTGCCGGGCAGCGGTATATGGCATTGGGGGGTGCGCGCCTACTCGTCCACCGATCTCTACAACTGGGAAGACAGAGGCCTTATAATCCCGCCCGTTGAGGACGACCCAGGTTCACCACTGCATCCCTCACGGTTCATGGATCGCCCACACATCATCTACAACGCGTCCACCGAGCAGTACGTTTGCTGGCTAAAAGTCATGGAAAACGACGGATCCCAGCGGTCTACTATCCTGACCGCAGACTCCTTCCTCGGACCCTACGAAATGGTCGAAAGCGGCTTTCGGCCACTCGGCATGAACGCAGGTGACTTCGACCTGGTTATAGAGCCGAGCGATGGAAAGGCCTACTACTACTTTGAGCGCGTGCACAGCGAGATGATTTGTGCCGACCTCACTGAGAACTACACCGATGTCACTGGCTACTATTCGACGCATTTCCACCAGGCGTCACCGCCTTTCGTCAGGGAAGCGCCGGCTCACTTCAAGCGCGGGACCACGCATTTTCTCGTCACCTCAGGTACGACTGGCTATTTTCCGAACCCCTCGGAGCTGGCCAGCGCGCCGTCCTATCACGGGCCTTGGACGGTACTCGGGAACCCGCACTCTGACGACAAGAGCGATACATCCTTCCGGAGCCAGATCAGCTGTGTCTTCAAGCACCCTGATAAGGCGGACCTGTATATAGCCATGGCAGACAGGTGGCGCCCGGATCTTAGCCCCGAAGAATCTGACGCACGGGGACTGTTCGAACGGCAGTTTGCAGGGACTCCACTTCCGGATGACGTCTCTGAGGATCTGAGCATCGTCGACGCGTCGCAGGCCGACTACGTGTGGCTTCCCTTCACCTTTGATGGAGATTTCCCCCTGCTGCAGTGGCGCGACGAGTGGCGCATAGAAGCCTTCGATTAACGCCAGCGAGCGCATATGTCCTGTCAGCTCCAGATACTCATAGGCGTCCCGTAGCCCGTTGACCGATTGCTCACCTTCGACTGATAGGAAATCCGCCAAATGAATGATCGACAACAGCTCGTATCTCCGGGTTTTGGGCCTGTTGCTGACGCCTTTTTCCAGACGGTTGACGTGGATGGGCGCGCTGGCGCGGCGCTGTCGATCTGGCACGAAGGTCAACCTGTAGTAGATCTCTGGGGCGGAGTAGCGGACGGCCGGACAGGCCGCCCATTTGAATCCGATACCCTCTCAGTTGTCTTTTCGTGCACCAAAGGACTTGCGACCCTCCTGATAGCGGTGCTTGCCGAGCGCGATGAAATGCCACACTTTGAAACGACCGTTGCTGAACTGTGGCCGGAGTTCGCGGCGCATGGGAAGGGCCGACTGACCGTTGGTGATGTCCTGGCTCATGGGGGAGGCCTTTCTGCGCCACGGAAGGACCTGACACTGGAAACCGCACTGAACAGCCTCGCTCTGGCGGATGAGCTGGCAAGCCAGGAGCCGTTGTGGAAACCAGGGGAAAGCCATCAACACCACACCGTCACCCACGGTGCCCTTACTGCCAAGTTGGTAAAGCTTGCCACAGGGCGCACAGCTGGGTTGGTCTTCAACGATGTCATCGCACAACCCCTCGGTGCTGATGCCTGGATCGGCCTTCCTGACACATCCTCAGCCCCCTTGAGCGACGACGAACGTGACTCGGTGTATTGGGTAGAGCGGGCCGGCAACGTGCTGGGCCAGATTGGTCCGGAGAGCTTCAACCAACGGTTGTTCCACCACGCCGAACTCCCTGGAGTCGGCGGAATTGCATCAGCCTGGGCCCTCGCGAAAATCTGGTCATCCGCGGTCACCACCACGGACGGAATCCGCCTTCTCCAACCACACAGCGCGGAGAACCTGCGCGCATTGCGTAGTGAAGGGCCTTCGTTCTTCGTGGGCAACCCCTCTTACCAGTCTTGGCGAGCCGGTGTAATGGTCCCCTCGCCGTGGCAGCCCTACATGTCACCAACGTCCTTTGGGCAGGACGGTGCGGGAGGCCAGGTCGCCTTCGCCGACTCCGAGGCAAAGATTGGTTTCGCTGACGTCACCAATCTGATGGGGGATTTTGAAAGAGGTCAATCGGTAGTTTGCGCTCTAACTAAAGCCTTGAGGTGACCCCTTGTCAGACCGCCAAGATCAGCAGCCACTGCCGCCTCAAGCAGAATTGCCAGACCAGGGGGATGAACAGTCAGGGACTGCAAGGGGACTGTTACCGTGCTTTGCTCCCGCAATGGACAATAGTGAACGCCCCGCACGCATCAGTGATGTTGCTGTTGCCTGCGCCGTTTCGGTCACCACGGTGTCCAATGTTCTCAACAATCCTGAGCGGGTAGAGAGAGCGACGCGTGAGCTTGTGTACGGAACCATCGCGAAGCTCAACTACGTTCCAAATAGGCATGCAGTCGCCCTGCGAAAGGGTTCCCGGGCTAAGCCAAGCCAGGCTCGTGAGGCGGGCCACCGGCTTCCAGAACCGACGCAAGGGGAGGACGGTGCCCCTGTCCAGATGCAAGCAGAAAGCTCCCTGGAGAATACTCGACCCACTTGGGAGCACTTGAGCCCAGGGGACAAGGTGCAGGTTGTCCGGTTGGGTATGCAAGAAGGAACCGCGATGATTGACGCTGTCATGCCGGACCGTTCGGCTCTTTGGATCTTGATGAACAACGGCATGGGCCGGTCCATGGTCCTTCAAACAGACGATATCGAACTGCTGCCCACGGACGTGTGACGGTGCTGCGGCCCTTCCGTTTGTTCATATCAACAGGCGAGCTGCCTCTCTCAACATGACCTATTCCCCACGCAACAACAGACAAATGTCGTCAGATTCCGAGCAGGTCCAGAACCCCAAGAAATAGGACATCTTTCATGTATTACGGCGGAGATTACAACCCTGAGCAGTGGCCAGAGGAAGTCTGGAAGGAAGACGTTCGACTCATGGGCGAGGCTGGTGTGACTATTGTCAGCCTGGGTATTTTCGCATGGTCCCGGATCCAAGAGGACGAAGGGGTGTTTGACTGGGCATGGCTTGATCGCGTCATCAATTTGCTGCACGAGAACGAAATCCAGGTCAATATGGGAACCGCGACGGCGTCGCCGCCGCCATGGGCAACCACCAAGTACCCTGAGATGCTGCCACAGGACGCGGACGGGGCCACGTACGGCCCCGGGAGCCGTCAGCATTATGCTCCCACTTCGCCGGTGTACCAGCGACTGGCAGCGGATCTGGTCCGCGAGTTGGCGGCCCGCTATGCCCACCACCCAGCCGTGGTCATGTGGCACGTCAACAATGAATACGCCTGCCACCTGAACTACGACTACTCCGACAACGCCCGGGATGCCTTCCGTATCTGGTTGGAGCGCAAATATGGGACAATCCGTACCTTGAATGAGGCGTGGGGGACGGCCTTCTGGTCTCAGATCTACACCTCGTTTGATCAGGTTCTTCCACCGCGGAAAGCACCATACAGCCTCAACCCAGGCGGAGTGCTCGATTTCAAAAGATTTACGTCGGACGCCGTGCTTGATCTGTACGTCATGGAAAGGGACATCATCCGCGCGGCAGGGGCAACCCAGCCCATCTCCACCAACTTCATGGGAGCTTTTCATGCCTTGGACTACTGGCGATGGGCAGAAGAAATCGACATCATCACCAACGACAATTACCCCGATCCCAACGATCCTCAATCATTCCGATCATCTGCCTTCACCCTGGATCTCATGCGCTCACTAAAACCCGGCGTGCCGTGGCTGATCATGGAGCAGTCGACGGGCGCGCTCAACTGGCGCCCCTCCAATGCGCCTAAAGCCCCAGGTCAGATGGAAGCACTCTCCGCCCAAGCTATCGGCCACGGCGCTGACGGGATCCTGTTCTTCCAATGGCGGCAGTCGCGGCGCGGCAGCGAGAAGTTTCATTCCGCGATGCTGCCTCAGGCTGGAACGCAGACGCGGACCTGGCGTGAGGTGACAAGGCTGGGTGAAACGCTTAGGAACTTCCCTCAGCTTGCCCCCGAAAGCCACGCCAAGGTCGCCGTCGTCTTCGACTGGGAGAACTGGTGGGCTCTGATGGATTCGGACCATCCCGTCGAGTTGGATTATTGCCGCTTGGTGCAGCGATGGTATGCAGCACTGCAGGCGCAGCACGTATCGATCGACATAGTGAAGCCGACAGGTGACTTGTCAGCCTATTCCCTCGTCGTTGCCCCTCAGCTCTACCTACTCAGTGACGCCGGCGCAGAGAATCTTTCGTCTTTCGTCCGGGGTGGCGGGCACTTGCTCGTCTCGGCATTCACCGATGTTGTGGACCAGGACGACGCTTTACGGGAAGGAGGTTACCAAATCGGTCTGCGGGAAGTGCTGGGAGTAACCGTGGAGGACTTTGGTGCACTTATCGCCCCTTCCATCGGGGGTGGGCAGTGGTCAGTTGGAGACTCCATCCCAGGCGGTTCCGCCACCGGCCCTGGACAATCGCATGCCTCGGTTACTGGGCCATTCGGCAGTATCCGCGGGGAGTACTTCTGTGAGGAGGTGCGTGTCCTTGGCGCAGACATCCGCGGTACATTTACCGATGGCCGTCTAAAAGGAGCCGCAGCACTGACCCAACAGGCACACGGGACCGGTCGGGCAATCTATCTGGCAACCATCCCCGACGATGCAGGGATGCGGCGCGTAACCGCTTGGTCCTTGGCGGAAGCCGGGGTCCAGCCCGAGCTGAGCGGATTATCTCCCTGGGTCGAAGTGGTAAGGCGGGGTGACGTGCTCACCGTGATAAACCACGGAAGCGAACCCGAAGGCGTACCCGTGAATGGACACGATGTTCTTTCCGGCGAGCCTGTAAGCGGAGTCGAGCTTGGACAATATGACTGGCGCATGGTCCGAGTCATGAAATAGCCCGAGCCGCGCCTCATCCGGCATGGCTTGCCCTTGGGTCCGTCGAGTGCTCCTTGACTACCACAGTTTGCCGGGGGAGACCCAATTGAACGTGAGTGCCTGAGCCGAAGCTCAGTTCACTAGCTGGTCACGCATCGTGGCCACTGATCCGCATATCTTCGCGGCAGGAAATATCGATCTGACTGTTGTGAGGAACCAGAATGACGCGTTTTGAGAAAGCGGATCAGAGAAGAGGCCGGCTGAAAGAAGGAGACACAGGGAAGCATCTTCCATTGGTGGGTTTGCTGCTGCTTTCCACGGCGATCTTCGTCTCGATGTCAACAGAGTTCTTGCCGGGAGGACTCATTCCACAAATTGCTGAAACCTTCAAGCGCTCGCCATCCGATGCCGGCAACCTCATCACGGTTTTCGCGTTGACGGTCATAGTGACGGCTGCGCCGTTAGCAGTGGTAACCCGTCGTATCCCCCGTAAAGCAATGGTTCTGGTTTCATTTGCTGCCATTGGGGCTGCGAACGCTTTGGCAGGCCTCTCGATGACATTCGAGATCCTGCTTGTGGCCCGAATACTGGGCGCAGTGGCCCATGGAGTCTTCTGGTCGGTCGTTGCAGCCTACCCCGCATCTCTTGTCCGTCCGTCACAATTAGGAAAGGCGACTGCAGTGACGGCGGCAGGCGGTTCTGTGGCCGGGGTGCTGGGAATTCCCCTAGGAAACGTGCTTGGGCAAATGTTTGGGTGGCGCGTGTCATTCGCCGCGTTGGCCGGAATTACATTACTGGTCCTCCTTCTGATGGTTAGATTTCTTCCGCCCATCACAAACTTCGTCTCGAAACCAAGGACAGATGACGGAGGCCAGCCGGTACAGGACAGCACCTTGCCTGCTGTCCTGATGATCTGCTTCCTGATTCTTTTCGTTGTCGCCGCGCAGAACGCTTTTGGCACTTATGGCGTCGTGTGGTTGCTTGAAGTCGTGAAGGTCGGTCCGCAGGCCATTCCCGTCCTTCTCTTGGCGGGGGGAATCGCAAGTGCAGTTGGAGTCGCGCTAACCGGCGCCTTGTACAATCGCGCTCCGATTCGACTTTTCGTCTGCGCGTTGGCCCTCATGGTTAGCATCTTGTTCGCTCTCGCTGCGGCTGCCGAGTCAGGGTACCAAGCCGTCGTTTGGATTCTCCTCATCCTCATGGGAGCCGTGTTTGGCGGAATCCCCCTCATGCTCCAAACGCGGATGATGTGGACCGCTTCTCCCCGTGCTCGGAGTATGGCAGCCGCGCTTCAGACGACCGCCTTCAACGTCGGCATTGGGGGCGGGGCCTTTATGGGCGGCGTAGTCCTGGAACGAAGCAGTGCGGAGGCATTGCCTTTTTTTGCAGCCCTAGTCATGTTCTTGGCATTCCTGACTGCGGTGTCCTGGGAGTTTAAGCGCCAGAGAAACGCCCGAAGTCCGAAGTTCGTGGCAAGGCGCGAGCCGGCAGAATAGTTCTTAAATTTGCTTCAAGGTTGTCAAGTGCCGGGCGGCGCTGCGCTAACGTTGTGTACGAGGAGATTGGACCTTTCGCAGACACAGAACGAAGCTGAATTTGCTATCCGGTGCAGTCATAGCCGCAGCTGGGCCGGATGGGCCCGAGAGCTGAGGCGCGCGAGTTGTCGTGTCCTCCCAGTGAAGGCGCGGGCACTGACTTCCCGCCGTCCCACCGATCGCTAATCATTCCCAGTGCGACGGTGTCCGCCCCGGCGTACACCGAACGTGCACCGAAGTTGAAGGCGAGTCCAGGACTCTGATCTGCCGTACCCTGTCGCGTACTTCGTCGAGGCTTCAGTAGGAGTCGAAGACGATTGCCTCGATATCCGGCCCGAAACCGTGAAGGCGATGGCATTCCGGCTATGTTTCGAAGTCGCTACCGCTGCGTGCATGACGAAGCGATGTGCCGGAGACCCAGCTCCGCAAGGTGATCGACGACGAGTTGCGCGGCCCGTTCGTCGTCCGCCGCGACCACGTCGAAAGCCTGCTTGCGGCTGTGGCTGTGGTAGTCCGTAACCACGGGGGGACGTTCGCGGCGATCTGTTCGAGTTCGGCGTTGGTGACAGCGGGGCCACTAGCACGAGGCCTTCTATCTGGCGGTGGAGCATAACCTCGACGACCGTTTTTTGCAGCGACGGTTCATAACCCCCGACGAGACGCACAACTCGTGGGACTGGCAGGTCACGCTGGTGGGGCCGTCGCTGAAGAACGGGTTCTCTGTGTCGGAGACGACGACGGCGATGGTGAACCTGCGATCCTGCATGGCGCACGCGGGGCCGTAGCGGCGTTACCCGAGCTCCTCCATGGCCCCCAGGGTCGTGCGCACCGTAGGCGTGGCCGAGGACTTTTGAGTAGAACTTTTCTACACACCCGCGTTCTTGGCCACGTTCCCACAATGGTGCCGCGGTATCGTCGCTGGCCGCTGGTCTCGCTCGTCAGATCCGCTTTTCGCAGACGAGAGCCCCCCGCGTGGCACCGCGGAGGGCTCTGTCATGGCAATTTGTGCACGGATCTTTGTCTTAGCCAGCGGGGCTAACGACGACCTTTACTCGGTCGAGGTTTTGTGCGACTGCGAACTTGGCCGTGGGGTCGCCGTGACGCTCCGAGGAGACGCGAAGCGCGACGAGGTACGTGCCCGCCTTGTCGAAGGCGGCGGTGGTCTGCAACGAGACGACGTTCCCGGTGCGGGTGAGCGGGGCGTCCGTGTAGACGCCGTCGCCGTCGAGGTCCCATTCTGCCTTGACGATTTCACCGGCGCCCGGGGGGACCTGCGCCTTTGCCTTGAGCGTTACTTCCTGGCCGGGCTTTATTGTGGTGATCTCCTTGCCCTGGATGGTGAGGTCGACGGTTGGTTGGATTCCCCTGCGTGCGGCAGCGTTGTCCGGCACGGTGATTTGAGCGTCGTTGACCTGGTAGTTAGTGGATGCGGGCGGGGTCACACCCTTCTCGGCCCATGCGGCGACGTCCCGGAGAGCCTGCTCGGCCATGCCGTCCCAATTGACGAGGTATTTGGACCGTTCTTCCCCTGGGACCGGGGGGCCCTGATGGTCCGCGTGATCATTGAAGTAGACCCGGTAGCTGTCGGCGGCGGCCTTGCCTAGGCTGGCCTCGACCCGCTGACGGTACCAGTCGGTGTGGTACGGCAGGGCATCGGTGTCGTAGAGGTTGGACACTGCGATGACCTTCCCCTTGATCGAGCCGTCGAAGGCGGTGTTGCCGGAAACAGTGCCGCCGAAATCGGGGGCCTTCACAGGCCGTTGCGGATAGAGTGGAGTGCCGTCGGACCGGCGGAACTGGTCGAGCCCGATCCAGCCCTCGCTGGCGGCGGGGATCTGGTAGCGGTAGTAGAAGCGGTTGGCGATGTTCCAGCGGTTCTCAGCGGTATCGCCCATCTTGGCGAGTTCCGCGCGGACGCGCTCACCCAGGGGGGACTTCTCCGTGCCGAGGTACCCGCCCGCGGTCCAGAAGTCGGCGGCGTAGGTTGGGTCATACGCGAGCGGCTCGCTGGAGTCGAGACCGTTGGGGTACTGAGCAGAGCGACCAAGCAGGTAGTCGGGATTCTCCCAACCCTTCCAGGGGATGCCGAGAGCATGGACCTCTTTCAGCATTACCTGTTCGGCGGCGTCGAGGCCGGCGTATGGGTCACCGCTGCCGCCAGGCAGCAGCGCGGTCCGGATCTGATCAGCCTTGTCGCCGAGGATGAGCTCAGCGGCGGACCTACCGAGGAAGTTATAGGACGTCGGGGTGGGCACTGCCTGAACCATCGGGACGAACCCCTGCCACACGCCTGTGGTGTTCTCGGCGGCGCCGATTGTCTGGAAGGAACCTCCGCTGGGTCCATAGAGGTAGCCGGAGATTGGTTTGGTGGTGCCGTAATATTTCGCGGCCACCGTTTCGGCGAACTTCGCGGCAGCGGCCGCGGGCCGGTAGCCCAGGGACACGAAGTTGTTTCCGGCCTGAACGGCGTAGCCGCCGCTGGAGAGCGCGAATTCTATGGTGCGGTCGTCCGCCTGGGACGTATCAGGCAGGCCAGGGAACACGATGGGGTAGGTGAACTGGAAGAACCGGCCCTCCCACTGTGCCTTGTTCTCCTGTGCGTGGAGGTAGATGGTGAACTGGATGTTCGTCCTCTCGAAATGCCCTCGTACGCGGCGGTGTGGCGTTGGGTTTGTTTCATCGGTTTCGCTGTCAATGACAGGTGTGGCATAGGTCTGGTCAAGGCAATCGGCGGTAACTTGCATGGCCCGTCCGACTGTGACGCACTCGGCTGGCCCGGCCAGGGCCGGCCCCGCTGCACCCAGTCCAGTACCGAGCAGCAACATCGCTGCGAGGGCGCCCGTGCCTCCGCGACGGGCGAGGGTGGAGTGAATCGTCATTGGTCCTCCTTCGTTGGGGGGTCTCCAGCGCCAGATGCGGTACGGCGGTTCAACCGCGCACTATGGAGAACGTTCTCCATGGAACGTTTCAACGCACAGTACATCGCTCCGCATACCCGGTCAACCCCTCGACGAGACTCACCGATAGCGCTCGCGAAAGGGGGTCCATGCCTCATTTGAGAAACGCTCGCGAAATCACGGGCCGCTACGGGCGCGGCGGAGACGGTGAGGGATGGACCTGTCGATGGCAACGCGTAGAGAGTCGCGAGGAAGTACGCAGCCGATTAGGCTGCCTAGGCTCGAAGCCTTCGGGGAGCTCGACGCGGAGAGGCTGACACTGGTTGTCTGGGGGCAGCTGCTGCAGGTCTACGGCGCCACGATCGACCGGCTCCTTAAGCCCACGAAAACTCCGCCATGCCCAGAGGGCTGTCCGCGACCAATGCCGGGCCGGGGCTGCAGAACTCATTACGGGGGATGGGCACGAACAGGCGCCGGGGTTCATCGACGCGGACCTCGTCGTCCATTACGGCCCCACCCTGGCCTGGGAATTCGCCGGGATATTGACCGCCACGGATGTGTTCACCGGATGGGCCGAGAACGATGCGGTCCGTAACGGCGCGCACAAAAGGGCGACGAGACTCACCCAAATAGGGCTCGCACAACAGGGCGGAGGGATGGATCTGCCGATGGCACCACGTAGGGAAGTCACGAAGAATTACGCGGCCGCCTACGTGAAGTCGCATTCGTGCCGTTCCCTTTGGGCGGACTGAATACCGACAAGACGGGGAATTCATCAACTACGTAATGATCGAGTGGGCAGGGGGAGGGGACGTTTACTTCACCCGCACCCGGCCGGAATAAGTCCAAATGACCCAACGGACCTCAACCAACGCGTCATCGACTCCGGGATCCCACGGTCACCAAAACCGCCGAACTCGCCGAGCTTATGGATCACCAACCCTGCCGACTTCACCTATGCATCACCGCATCCTGACCCGGGGCCATGTTCTATTGTTCTTCTTTCAATGATCAGCTGGCGATAACCCCTCCGCTAGTAGAGGCACGAAACTCGCCCCTTTTTGGGGCGCCGGGAGGCGCCTTCTCGGTGCCCAGGGCCTGCCGAACAAGCACGGCCGTGACTGCGGTCGTCAAGTCCTTGAGACGCGCGTTGTTTGTTGTTCGCTTAGGCGGCTAGGGGTTGCCGCGGCTTGTGTGATGGGCCGTGTGGGCTGTGGCTGGAGCGACGGCGGGTGTATCAAACTTCGACGTAGTCCATCACGGCCGAGGTCGGGGTCCTTTGTAGTCGGGGTCCTTTGTAGTTGCACGTCCCCTGACAGGATGGCGCCGATTCGGCGACGACCCTCCCTGCGGACATGCCCAGAACGGCTCATTCGGTAGCGGAGAAAAGCCCTGTTGCTCATGGGTCGACATTTTCAGCTGATTGGAACTATAATCCAATAAGCGGAACTGACCTGAACCTAGCCGCCGTCGAGAGGCGGCCCGACTCGGTCGACTTAGACCAATACGCTACCAACGAGAAGCAACAGTGCGAAGTACTGCAGACTCCATGGGGGGTCTGCGACTCATCAGATCGGGCACGAAGTTTTGCATATCGAATTGATACGTTCCACTTGATCTTTGAAACCTGCCAAGTATAACGTTCTACGCGAAGCGCATCTCGACGCCGAGACCACGTCTCGGCGGCTAGGCGATGTCGCATCAGAGCACGAAGGAGTGTCATGTCTTCCAGTGGTGTCGAACTTCCCACGCGCAGCGGGGTGCCCCCTGCATTTGGGGGCCCGCCGATTTCTCCCCGCAAGCGTCGCCGTGTCCGCTCTGTAGGGCGCGATCTCTGGTGGTTCGTCCTGCCTGGCGCGGCGGTCTACCTCTACGTGGTTGTCGCGCCCACCATCCAAGGTCTGCAAAGCGCGTTCACTGATTGGTCCTTCTCGACCGTGGGCGCACCGAACTTCACAGGGCTCGAAAACTTTACCCGCATTTTCAACTCCGACGCTGGTCCTGCGGTGCTCCGTACGCTCCAGTTGGCCTTTGTCGTCGTCGTTATCCAGAACATCGTGGGGCTCGCCCTCGCCCTATTACTCAACGGGCGCGTGTTCGGACGCAACGTCCTGCGGACCATCATTTTCGCGCCGATGGTCGTCTCCGCGCTCGTTGTTGGCTATCTGTTCAAGTACATTTTCGGCCCCCCTGGTGTCGGCGGTGTCAACCAGGTACTTGCCGCTCTCGGTCAGGAGCCCGTGGACTTTCTTGGCAATCCGACATCGGCCATGATCATCATCATCGTTACCATTCTTTGGCAGTCCATCGGTGGCAACATGGTCATCTACCTAGCCGGCCTTCAAGGCGTGCCAGCCGAACTGGAAGAGGCGGCGGCCATAGACGGCGCGGGCTATTGGAAGCGATTCTGGTTCGTAGTACGGCCGCTGCTCGCCCCAGCGATCACGATCAACCTTATGCTCGGACTTATCGGCGGAATGAAAATTTTCGACCAGATCTTTGCGCTTACGAACGGCGGGCCTGGAAATCAGACGCAGACAATCGCGACGCTTATTTACTCGTATTTCTCGCTATACGCCGACTACGGGCGTTCGGCCGCTCTAGCCCTTCTGCTCGCGATCGCGATAGCGATCCTCTCCGTTATTCAGTTCTCGGTCCTACGCCGTCAGGAGCGTAACTCATGAAAACGACGGGCCTGCGGAACCGCGCCGGTGCAAACATCACCGCTTACGGATCCACACTCATTTTCCTCCTTCCGGTCTACGTGCTTATTAACCTGTCGATTCGCCCGGCAGACGACCTGACGCCCCCTGTCATCCCGAGTTCCCGCCCGACGCTCGACAACTTCATCAACGTCTGGACCAACTCGTCCCTGCCCGGGTCAATCTTTACTAGTCTGACTGTCACGACGCTCTCGTGCCTCACCGTGCTCGTGCTCGGCACGATGGCCTCATATCCGCTGGCGCGGTCGACATCACGCCTGTCCACCAGCACGTTCTACATTTTCATGATCGGCCTATTGCTGCCGTTTCAGCTCGCACTTATTCCCCTCTATGTGCAGATGCGGGACTTAGGTCTTCTCGGCACCGTGTGGGCGCTGGTCATCGTTTACAGCGGCGTGCAGTTGCCATTTACGGTTTTCCTTGTTACAACCTTCCTGAGATCGAGCGTTCCTCTCGAGTATGAGGAGGCTGCGCAGATCGACGGATGCGGTCCGTTTTTGGCTTTCTGGCACGTCGTCGTTCCGCTGTTGCGTCCTGCCCTTGGCACTTGTGTCATCCTCAACAGCGTCGGGGTGTGGAACGACTTTTTTACGCCCCTTATCTACCTCGCTGGCAGCGGCCAGGTGACAATTCCTATGGCCATCTACCAGTTCGTCGGGCAATACACCACGAATTGGCCACTCATCTTCGCGTCGCTGCTGATCTCGATGGTTCCAGTCCTGACGCTCTACCTGATCTTCCAGCGTTACGTAATCCAGGGATTCGCTGGTGGGCTCAAGGGATGATCCCCAACCAGCCCTAGCACAATGTCCGGTGCCCAGCACCGGGTAGTTCCACTCATCAATGCACCACTAATCACAGCACCACTCCACAAGAGGAGAACGATCGATGAAGATCCGCAATAGCGTCGTGGCGGCCGCCGTCATCACCGCCACGGCTATCAGCCTGGCCGGATGCAGCGGCGGCACCGGCAACACCGGCAACGCCGGCACAAATAACCAGGCAGCCGGCGGTGAGCCCAGCGGTACCTTGACGGGACTGTTCTCATCAGTCTTCAAAGACACCTATGAGCAGATCGCGGCCGACTTCGAAAAGAAGTACCCCAAGGTTGACGTAAAGTTCGACTACCAGGGTGGCGACGTCGGAGCTCTCGTCATGACGCAGCTTCAGGGCGGTACGGCCCCTGACATCCTGACTTCGTTCCCCGGCGGTACAAAAACCGACGCGGCCGACACCGTCGTATCGTTGGCCGCCTCCGGTCGGATCGCTCCGCTCGAAGCGCCCTGGGTGGAGGATGTCCCGGACGCCTGGAAGCCATCAGTAAACTACGAAGACAAAACGTATGCCTACCCTGGAGCACTCCAGCCACTTGCCGGGATCTACAACAAAACCAAACTCGACGAGCTCGGCCTGAAGATCCCCACGACGCTGGACGAGGTCTATAAACTCTGCACCGCGGCTAAGGACGCGGGGGTGTACGCATACTCGCTCGGCCTCGGAGACCCTGCCGGACCGCAGATGTTGACTTATAGTCAGCTTGCGACTCTTGAAAAGGACCCGAACCAGTTTGACGCCGACCTCGCGGCAGGGAAGAAGACGTACGCCGATTCCGTGTGGGTTGACCAGTTCGGAATTTACAAGAAGATGGGCGACGCCGGCTGCTTCGGTGAGGGCGCGCTCGGCCGCTCCCGCGACCAAGCAGGGCAGGAAGTAGCAAAGGGCAGCGCGCTTGCCTCCGTTGACGTCGGCGCAATGCTCGGGCAACTTCAGAAGATGGCGCCGGAAAGCAGCTTCCAGGTAGCGGCAATGCCAGCAACGAACAATGCGACGGACACGAAAGTCGTAGCGCTGCCCGGCTATGTCAATACCATCAATGCGAAGGCGAAGAACCCTACGGCCGCACAGGCGTTCCTCGAGTTCATGGGTGAGCCTGAGCCATCGGCGATCTACGCCAAAGGCTTCGCGTCCGTACCCGTGCTCGCGAACGACGTCTACAAGGCGCCAGAGGAGCTGGCCGCGTTCGCTGACCTCATCAACCGCGGCGCTTACGCACCGCTCGGCACCGTACAGTCCGAAGTGCAGGCCCAACTCAATCAGGCCCTCCAGTCGCTGATCCTCGGTGACTCGACGCCGCGCCAAGTTGCTGAAAAGATGGACACTGTGTACAAGAAATAGTTGACCCTGCCGATCGGGCTCCGCAAATGCGGGGCCCGATCGGTGCTTTCCCAGATCCCTTGTAGCCCATAAAGTGCTCCCCGAGCGGCCCGTAGTCCCACGGTCTAGATACAAGGTGTTACGACGACTTAGCTGCCTGGTTGGCGAGAAGGAGGTCCAGTCTTCCGCGTTCCGAATGACAGGCGTGGAGCCTCGTGCCGACCGTGCGCTCGGGTGCCTGCCCATATCCGGCCGGCCGGCAGGGCACGTGCCAGACGGACACTGTCCCGCTGAGCGCTGCTTTCTTCGCGGCCGACTACTTCACCGCCTCGTAGGCAAGCCGTTATTGACGTCAGTAGATCCGCCCGAGCCAGGGTTTCCGGGAACTCGGTAAGCCTAGCCTCCCATCCGGGGGATTCTTCTCGGATGGGTCGGCCGCAACTTCTCAGCGCAGCCGAGACCGTGCCATAGGCAGTCAGCATTGATCAGAGATTCCTGGTTCCGGCTCCGGCTCCGGCCATCGACAGTGAACCGCGAACGACCCAGTGGCAGGACGACTGGAGGATTGAGGGAATCCTGGAGCTCACAGAAAGAAGTAGATTATGAGGAACGGATCGCCCACACCTCAGAGTTTCGAAATCGGCAATGATTCCCTCACCGTACGCGTAGAGGATGTTGGTGCCCGGATTTCCTCCATCTTTCACCGGAAATCCGGTTTTGAGGTGCTCGCGGTAGCAGATTGGACGGGTGCACCAGAGGCCGCCGCCGACGAGGATCGCAGGGAAGAGTCCTGGTCCCGCCGCCTCGCAAGCGGGTGGCACGTCATGATCCCTCACGCCGGGGAGCCGCTGGTTGTCGACGGGGTGGCGCACCCCTTCCACGGAGAGGCACCCCGTCAAGTCTGGTCAATTGAATCCGACGGAACGGGCATACAAGCGGAAGTCGACCTAGAGACCGTACCGCTGCGGCTAACCCGGACAACCCGCGTCGATGCATCGACCGTGTCCGTAACACAGGAGGTAAGGAACGTGAGCCATGCTCCAGTGCGGTTTGGATGGGTCGAACACCCTGTCCTGAACGGAAACCTGCTCAACGGGCAAAAACTCCAATTTGGGGCGACCTCAAATCATTGCCCCGTGCTTGTGGTGCCCTCAGAAAGAGCGGAATTCTCCGACGTCGACGAGAGTAGCGGACGATGCGTCGTCCCTCTGCCGCTTCTGCGCCAGACGCTAGAGTTAAACTGGGATGCCTCAGTGCTTCCGCATGCCTATGTTTGGCAGGAACGACGACACACGTCCGGAAGCCCGTGGTATGGGCGCGTTGACGGCGTCGGAATCGAACCGGCGTCGCACCCCTCGGGCCAAGCACCGATCGGCCTCGGGCCCCATATCCTGGGACCCGGGCGTAGCCTTGCCACGACTCTGCGTTTGAAGCTCGACCCAATAGCGGATCGCCAATGGCATCCCATGTATGACTCAGCGGTCCCCACGAACGAGACATCTCCACACCCGCGAGCACCAACCACCTCCACATTAAAATGACCAAACCGGACATCAAAAGACAGGCGGTTCGCGTTCCAAACTCATTGAGGAAGAGCGTCGACTGCTATTTGGGGATCCGTTTCGCGGAAATCGAGCACCGATTCGCACCGCCAATACTGATCCGGGACCACGGTTCGAAACATGTCGGTTCTGGCTACGGACCAAGCCCCCTGCAGCCTGTGTCAACAGGGCTGCCGCCGGATCTCCAATTCTCCGAGGATTGCCTGAACCTAAATGTCTGGGCACCAGCTTCCCACAGTGGCGCCCTGCCTGTGGTCGTGTGGGTCTACGGGGGTGGCTTCGAAGGAGGGTCAAACGCGTCACCACTAACGAACGGGTCCGTGCTTGCTGCCCTTGGTCCCATGGTGGTCGTCTCCCTGAATTACCGGGTCGGCGCCCTGGGCTTCAGCTACCTTGCAGACAGGGGCCGAGAGTTCAGTCACGCCACCAACCTTGGAGTGCAGGACGTAATCGCCGGCCTGCGGTGGGTCAACGAAAACATCGACAACTACGGCGGCGAGCCGACCAATATCACCGTCATCGGCGAAAGCGCCGGCGGTTTCATCGCTGCGGCCCTCGCAGCGGCGCCCACCGCAAAAGGCCTCTACCACCGCCTGGCCTTGTTCAGCGGGGGAGCGTCCAGATTGGTACCTCTGGGACAGGCAAAGAAGCAGGCAGACGCCCTGATCTTAGCGCTGCACGCTGACGACCCGCTGGCCGCCCTAGCCTCAGGCCCAGCCCATGACGTTCAGACGGCCCAGCGTGCCTTTACCGCCGAGGACATTGGGATCCGAAACTCTGCGGTACCTCAGGCTCTCGGCGTTGTCCTTGACGGGGGAACACCGAACGCTGTCCTACAGAAACACCCCATGGAAGCGTTCAGCTCAGGAGAATTGTCAAGAATTCCCATCCTCGTCTCCTCGACGCAAGACGAGATATCACTTTTCAGGAGCGCCGACCCGTCTCGGTTCGACCCCCCTTCGTCAAATACTCTGATCTCCGAGATGAAAAGTTGGGGGATACCATTTGAGCGCATCGCCCAGCTGCACCAGCATTACTCGAGCACCGGAAAAACGGACCCCGGGTCGCTCAAGGAACGGATGCTCACCGACTGGATTTACCGCCTACCGGCACTTCGCCTCGCGCAGGCGCATGCTCGGGCAGGCGGCCTGGCCTATCTGGCGATGGTGCCCCGCGCGGGTGAAAAACCTGCCAGCCACGCCTGCGATGTGAATGCCATCTTCGGAATACCGGCTGCAGCGGAAACGGCCGACGAAAGCACCCGGCGAGCCGCCATCACCTCGGCCGTCGTCGCGTTCGCAACCACCGGTCAGCCAGGTTGGGCAGAAGTGCGCGGTAACGAACTCAATGCATCTTCCTTCGGCGATGAAAAGCTTGACGCCACCTTGAACTACACATTATTGCTCGAACTTTGGGATGGGATATCACGGCCGTGACTACGAATAGCACCTACAGGATAGGCGCAGGCAGCGGTTTTGCCGGAGACCGCTACGAACCGGCGGAACTACTGGCAGAACACGGGGAGTTGGATGCGCTAGTCTTCGAGTGCCTGGCCGAGCGAACGATAGCCCTCGCACAACATGATGCCCGGAGCGGAAAATCTGCAGGCTATGATCCCAGAATTCTGCGTCGTCTACGCGGCACCTTGCCGCAGATGCTCTCCAGAAGCGGGACAACCCTCACCAACGCAGGTGCCGCCAACCCCACCGCCGGAGCCAAAGCGGTCAAGACCCTCGCCAGGGAGCTCGGACATCCCACCGCCACCATAGCCGCAGTGTCCAACGATGACGTGCTGGAATTACTCGACCTTAAGAACTCGCGGATCATCGGCACGGACGATACTTTGTATGACATCCGCGACCGGCTCGTCTCAGCCAACGCCTACCTTGGCATCACCGGAATCCTCGAGGCGCTCGACGCCGGGTCACAGGTGGTGATCACTGGCCGCGTTGGCGACGCCTCTCTCTTCCTTGCCCCGATTGCTCACCACCACGGATGGGACCGTAACAACCTTGACCTCTTGGCAGAAGGGACACTCGTGGGCCACTTGCTTGAATGCTCCGGGCAACTCACCGGCGGATACTTCGCCGATGGCAACGCCAAGAAAGTCCCGGGACTCAGCATGCTCGGCTTCCCCTTCGCCGATGTGGAGGAGACTGGGGCGGCAACATTCGGGAAGGTAGCTGGCACCGGAGGGCTGCTGGACAGAAGGACCACCTTGGAACAACTGCTCTACGAGATTGACGATCCTGCCTGTTACCTCACCCCAGATGTGGCCCTTGACCTGTCCCATGTAACCATCACCGAGACGGGGCCAGACCAAGTCCGCGTAAGCGGGGCGCGCCAAGTCGGTGTGCCGCCGACCCTGAAGGTCAGCGTCGGCGTCCAGGACGGATACCTGGCCATTGCGGAGATCAGCTACGCAGGAGCGGGCTGCCTCCAAAGAGCCCGGATGGCCTACGAAATCATCAACGAACGTTGGCGGGAAGTCTACGGGTATGCGACTGACGAATTGCGCTGCGACTACCTCGGCCAGAATGCCTCCCGCCCCTGGTGGACATCAGACACGGAACCAATGGAAGTCCGCGCCAGAATGTCAGTAAGGACCTTTGACTACAGCAAAGCCGTGACCCTCGGTGAAGAAGTCGAAGCCCTATACACGAACGGACCCTCCGGCGGCGGCGGAGCCACCTCGAGCATAATAGAAACAATTGGCATAGTCTCGACGCTGATCCCACGCGAGGCGGTCACCCCGAAAGTGGAGCTCTTCCGGTGAGGCATCGTTTGATCCCACTGGCGTCCATCGCCCACGCCAGAGCAGGAGACGAAGGGGACACATCAATCCTCATGCTCGCTCCTTACGACCCTCAGGATTATAGTCAGCTCACCGAGGCCATCTCGACTGAATCACTCGCAGCGCATTTTGGGATTGATCCCACAGCAGTGACAATTCACTGGGCACCCCATCTGGCGGCCACCTCCATCGCGCTCCGGGGCGTTCTCACCGGGGGTGTGACCAGATCGCCCACCATAGATCCACATGGTAAGACCATGTCATCACACCTCCTCGCGATGCGGGTTGTCTGGCAATAGCTCGGCATACAATGGACAGCGGGCGCCCTACGCGTCGCCATCGACAGATCCATCCCTCATCGTGACCGCCATGCTCGTAGCCCATGATTTCGCGAGCGTTTCTCAGATGAGGCATGCACCATGTTTCGCGAGCACTATTGGTGAATCTCGTCGGCCTCTTGACCCGACCAACGCGCCCGGTTACGCTCGACTGACGTCTTCGGACGTTCAGGATTGTTACCGGCTGGGCCGGGCAAGACCTGAGCACATCGTGCTCAGGTCTTTTTTTGTGCCCGGTTGCGTCTCCTAAAATCCACATCTCATCTAGAAACTCGAGGAATCAATGAAGATCAATCGTAGGTCAGCCGCAGTCCCCGCCGTGGCACTCCTTGCCCTCCTATCGATATCCATGGCAAGCGCCGGCGCCAGCAGTGGCACACCAGCATCGAAGGCGCAAAGCACCCGAACCGCCACGGAACCAGCGTTCTCCACCGTGAGCGGAGGCGAAGTCATGGGGGCGAAGGTCGATGGTGTCTATCAGTTCAAGGGCATTCCGTACGCTTCTGTCAAGCGCTTTGAGAAGCCGCAAGCTGCCGCATGGGACGGCATCAAGAAGGCGCTCAGTTACGGTGAGGTCTGCCCGAACGGCGCGGACAAAGTGAACAGCTACGACTTCGCAGGACCCACGGCGCAAGACATGGTGGAGAATGAAAACTGTTTGAATCTCAACGTCTGGTCGACCAGCACCGATCCCGCTGCGAAGAAGCCGGTGGTGGTCTGGATTCATGGAGGCGGCCTTTCGAGTGGCTCAAGTGGAGAGCTCGCCTTCTATGACGGCCACAACTTCGCTGAAGACGAAGACGTGGTCTTCGTAAGCCTGAACAGCCGTTTGAATGTCCTCGGCTACCTTGACCTCTCTGGTTACGGCGATGCATACACTGGAACCGGCAATCTCGGCCAGCTTGACCAAGTCGCCGCTCTGGAGTGGGTTCAAAAGAACATCTCCCTGTTTGGCGGTGACCCGAGCGCCGTCACGATCATCGGGCAGTCTGGCGGCGCAGCAAAGGTCGAGGCACTGATGGCGATGCCATCCGCTCAAGGACTCTTCCAGCGGGCAGTTGCCATGAGCGGTTCAGTCTGGGCGGTTACACAGGATGAGGCCAGAGCGAGCAGCGCCAAGGTTTTCCAAAAGCTGGGCATCAGCAAGGTCGAAGAGTTGAAGGCATTGCCTTACGATGAAATTCTCGTAGCGGCCAAGGAAGCCGGCTTCGTCCCCGGTATCGTCATAGACGGTTCAGTTGTCCCCGTCGCTCCGGTTCAAGACGGCGTCTTCTCACCGATCTCTAAGAACGTTCCGTTGCTGACCACCAATAACTTTGGCGAGTTCTCCTCCAATGTCATCAATGCGACTGGGTTCGATGTAGCGGCTGATCCATTAAAAGACGTATACAAGCCCGAACTCACACCAGGACGTGTTCAGGAACTCCTGGACGAGCGTTTCGGGGTGTGGAAGGACAAGATCGTCGGCGAGTTCCAGAAGCAGTTCCCTAACCACGACGTGGTCGACGTGCTGTACATGAGTACCCTTCCGTTCGTCTCACGGACAACCAGCGCGGACCCCAAGTCAGCGACCGCTGGCGGCGCTCCGGTCTATTCCGCATTGTTCGCTTGGGAGCTCCCGTTCTTCGGTGGCACCGTCTCCTACCACACGAGCGGAGACCTACCCTTTATCTTCGACAACACGGACAAGATCCCCGCGCTGGTGGCTGGAGCGGAAAAGGAGGCTCAAGCTTTCTCAGACGTCACCTCGAGCGCCCTGGCGAACTTCGTACGCACGGGCAACCCCGGGGGCGCCGGGAAGAACGCCTGGCCCGCCTACACAAAGACGGATCAGTGGACGATGGTCTTCGACGACAAGAGCCGCTTGGTCAACTCGCCCGACCGCATGCTGATCGAGATGATCAATGCGGCCGACGCTGGGAAGCCCCTCTCCTCATGAACGGGCGTAGCTGCTAGCCCGCCCCGGTTTTCACCGGCGGCGGGTTAGCAGGTACGCGGAGCAGCAGAAACTGCCGCGGCCTTGGCCCGGCAGGCCAGAGGGCGGTGCTCGTGGCACAGAAATTCGGGGCATTTGTGCCTGAGTGATTGCACTCACGGCCACTACCGAGTATTATCGATTATCGAAGGCATATGCCTGTGGATTGTTACCCAAATCGGGGCAAGACCTGAGAAGCGCCATTTGTGCGTCCTCGGGTCTTTTTTTATGCCCAAAATGGACAGAGAGGTCTGACATGGCAAGTGTGGACTACCGGTCGCTGGCCGGAGATATTTTGCAGGGAGTGGGCGGTGAAAAGAACGTCTCAAGTGTCACCCACTGCGCCACGCGGCTGCGGCTCAAGCTGCGGGACGATGCAAAGGCTGACACGGCAGCCATCGAGAAACTGCCGGGTGTTATTACGGTGATGAAGGCGGGCGGACAGTTTCAGGTTGTAGTGGGCAACAATGTCCCCACTGTCTATGCTGAGCTCGGCAAGATCACCAAGCTCACGGGGGACACCGCGGCCAGCGGGGAACCTGTCACACACGGCAACTTTTTCAACCGGTTCATCGACCTGATCTCTTCGATCTTTTCACCTGTCATCTGGCCGCTTGCCGCGGCTGGCCTTCTCAAGGCGTTCCTGAGCATGGCCACCCAGTTCGGCTGGCTTGACCCGTCATCGCAGACCAATGTGATCCTTGCGGCGACTGCGGATGCGATCTTCTACTTCCTGCCGCTGTTCCTGGCTGTCACCGCAGCGAAGCGGTTCAAAACCAACCAGTTCACATCCATGGCCATTGGCGGGGCGCTGGTCTACCCGAGCATTGTCGCGTTGGCCGCCCAAACAGAACCGATCACCTTCGCTGGACTCCCAGTGGTGATGATGAATTACACCAGCTCGGTCATTCCGATCATCGTGGCGGTGTGGCTGCAGGGCTACCTGGAGCGTTTCCTCGATCGTGTGCTGCCATCAGCCATCCGGAATTTCACCACGCCGCTGTTGACGATGCTTGTCATGGTGCCCTTGATCCTGCTGACCGTCGGTCCGGCTACAACCTACGCGGCGCAGGGTCTCTCCGCGGGAATCAGTGCAGCCTTTACGCTTGCGCCGTGGCTTGCCGGAGCCATTGTGGGTGGCTTCTGGCAGGTCTTCGTGCTCTTCGGCCTACACTGGGGTCTCATTCCGGGCATGTTGAACGAGCTCGCAACCCAGGGCTATTCGCTGCTGCTCGGCCCGCTGCTCCCCGCCGTGCTGTCCCAGGCTGCTGCTACGCTGGCCGTCCTGTTCCGCACGCGGAACAAGGCCCGCCGCATCGTGGCCGGTCCCGCAGCTTTGTCAGGGTTCCTGGCTGGCGTCACCGAGCCTGCCATTTACGGGGTCAACCTGCCCCTGAAGAAGCCGTTCTACTTCGGCATTGCCGGCGGTGTTGTGGGCGGCGCAATCGCTGCCGCCGGCGGCGGCGGTGCCAGCGCTTTTGTGTTCCCGTCGCTTCTCAGCCTGCCGGCCTTCAGTACTGTCGGCAGCTTCGGACTGCAGTTGCTGGGCACAGGCGTCGCCGTCGTCATTGCCTTCACCCTTACCTGCTTCTTTGGCCCACGGGAGCTGGAAGCAGCTGTCGTCGTCGCAGCTCCCGATGCGGAAACCGCTGCAGGCACGAACGGAATAGCGTCGGCGGGCAATGCCCTGGTAGCTTCCACAGGCACCCTGACGGTCGCGGCGCCCGTCGCAGGACAGGCTGTGGCTATGGCGGATGTTCAGGACAAGGTGTTCGCTTCCGGCGCCATGGGCAAGGGCCTTGGCATCGTTCCTGTGGACGGCCGCATCTGCTCGCCCATCACCGGAACAATTAAGGCGGCCATGAAGACAGGGCACGCCTTCGGCATTAAATCGGACGACGGCGTGGAGGTTCTAGTTCACATTGGGATCGACACCGTTCAGCTTCAGGGGCGCGGCTTTGAGTCCGCAGTGACCCGCGGCCAGCAGGTGCGTGCTGGTGACCTGCTCGCCGTCGTCGATCTTGAAATCGTCGCCGCCGAAGGTTATGACACGACCACGCTGGTGGTGGTCACCAACACCGCGCAGCTCGCCAGCGTCGATCCTGTAAAGGCAGGAAACTTGGCCGAGGGGGACCCCGCCATCACCGTCCAGGTCTGAACGTCAAGTCCTCACTCAACTTTCACGTTCTACAGATGAGGGAACCAACACTGTGATCAACACTTTCCCGGAGGGATTCCTCTGGGGCGGCGCCACCGCCGCCAACCAGATTGAGGGCGCTTACGATGAGGGCGGCAAAGGCCTCTCCATTCAGGATGTGATGCCGAAGGGCATCACGGAAACCCCTGCTGAAGGCCCGACGCCCGAGAACCTCAAGCAGGTGGCCATCGACTTCTTCCACCGCTACGCGGAGGACATCGCCCTCTTTGCGGACATGGGCTTCAAGGTGTTCCGCTTCTCCATCGCATGGAGCCGGATCTTTCCGCTCGGCGATGAGGATAGCCCCAATGCAGAGGGACTGGCCTTCTACTCCCGGATCCTCGACGAGCTCGAGAAGCACGGGATTGAACCGCTGGTGACCATCAGCCACTACGAGACCCCGCTCCATCTGGCGCGCAAGTACAACGGCTGGACCAACCGGGAGCTTATCGGGTTCTATGAGCGCTACTGCCGCACACTGTTTGGGTACTTCGGCGGCCGCGTGAAATACTGGCTGACGTTCAACGAGATCAACTCAGTGATCCATGAACCGTTCCTGTCCGGCGGGATTTCAACCCCTAAGGAACAGCTCACCAAGCGGGACCTCTACCAGGCCATCCACCATGAGCTGGTGGCGTCGGCGCGGGCCACGAAACTGGCGCACGAGCTGATGCCCGGCGCCCAGGTGGGATGCATGATTATCGCCATGCCCGCTTATCCGCTGACCCCGGACCCCTCCGACGTTGTGGCTGCCATGCACACGGCGCAGGACAGCTACGCGTTCGGTGACATTCACTGCCGCGGCGAGTACCCTGGCTACCTGCTGCGGTACTTCCGGGACAACGGCATCGAGCTGGACATCACCGCACAGGACCGCGAGGACCTGAAAGAAACGGTTGATTTCGTCTCGTTCAGCTACTACATGAGCATCTGCGAAACCGCGGATCCGGCCATGAAGGTGAAGGGCTCCGGCAACATCATGGGCGGCGTCCCCAACCCCACGCTCAAGGCGTCGGAGTGGGGCTGGCAGATCGACCCGCAGGGCCTCCGGGTGGCGCTCAACGACTACTGGGACCGCTGGCAGAAACCGCTGTTCGTCGTGGAGAACGGTCTGGGTGCAGTTGACGAGCTGGTAGAGGTTGATGGCGAAAAGACCGTCGTCGACGACTACCGCATCGGATACCTTAACGACCACCTAGTGCAGGCCCGAGAGGCCGTGGCCGACGGTGTTCGGCTTCTGGGCTACACCTCGTGGGGTTGCATCGACCTGGTCAGCGCATCGACGGCGCAGATGAGTAAGCGCTACGGCTTCATCTATGTGGACCGCAACGACGACGGCAGCGGCTCCCTGGCCCGTCATCCTAAGAAGTCCTACGGATGGTACAAGGACGTCATCGCCACCAACGGTGCCAGCCTGAAAGCCTAGGACACCCAGAGATCGCCGGCGCCAGTCAGGAAGACCAGCGCCGTCAATCCTCTGCGGGAATGCAATGTTCAACGACAACGGAAGGAGGACGGCTTGGAGGTGTTGCGCATTTTCAACAACAACGTCGTCCTCGCCCGTGACGCTAGCGGTGGAGAACTAATTCTCACCGGGCGCGGGTTGGGATTCCAAACAAAACCCGGTCACCAGGTGGACGAAACCAAGGTTGTCCGCGTGTTCCATCCCGAGGACGGGCGGAACGCCGATAACTTTGGTGCCCTAGTGGCAGCCATCCCCCCGGAGCATCTCGCTTTGGCTGACCAAGCGCTGCAGAAGGCGAGACGAGACCTTCCCACGCCCGCGAGTTCGACGACCGTAGTTGGCCTCGCGGATCATCTCAGTTTTGCCATCAAGCGCTTGCGTCAAGGCATCCAGTTGGAGTACCCGTTACGAGCTGAAGTGGCACACCTCTACCCGGACGAGCTGCGGACAGCTCAACGCGTCCTTGAATTCGTCAACACCAGCTTGCACCAGCCACTGCCGGAGGAAGAAGCTGTGCCAATTGCCCTCCACCTAGTGAACGCGGGCTTCGCAACTGGGGACCTTTCCCTCACCTATCAGATGACGGGCGTTTTCACACAGCTCTTCGAGGTTTTGGAACAGGCTTATGAGCGACCCTTTGACCGCGACACCGTCAACGCGGCCCGCTTCATCACTCACCTGCGCTATTTTTTCGTCCGTGCTAGGACAGGCCGGCAGCTGGATGACGGGGCCAGCAGACTTAGCAAAGCAATCCGCGAGTCCTATCCCGAGGCGTACGGCATCGCCCTCAAACTGCAGGCGGTGCTGGAGTTGCGGCTGGGTGAGCCTCTGACGGAAGACGAAGTTACATACCTGACGCTCCATGTCGCCCGGATGGTCGAAGACCACCGGTTTCGCTGATTACTTGACTCATTCCAAAGAAAGTATTCATCACAATCCGCCGCGCGGAAGACCCGCCAGCCGAAGCCATGGATGCTACTTCCGTGCTGTTCCTGATGAGCCTGGGCCTCGAGCAGGGAGACCGTGTTGTCCTGGGCAGTGAGGGTACCGGGTCAGAGCAGGCACTTGATCACCTCGTCCGCCTGCTCGAAACCAACGACGACGCTTCATAGTTCCGCCCACGGGTCGGGCTTGGTCGTGCAAATTGGGATCCTAACCACCGGTGGTGACTGCCCCGGACTGAACGCCGTGATCCGGGGAGCCGTTCTAAGGGGTACTGCCCTTCGCGGCAACGAAGTTTAGGGTTTCCTTTGCCGCATTGGACGCGAGTTTTGCCAAGCAGCGCGGCACTTGGGCTGGATCCCGCTCCTTTTCGCCGGCATGGTTGTCGCTGCACAGGCCATCCTGGTCCCGGAGTAGAAGGTGAACGTCGAACGGACCGGCCAGTTGGCTAAGGAAGCCCATGCCGGTGGCCACACCGCTAGTGTTGGCTGAAGGATTCATGCTCGGGAACGGGAAATCCGCACACCTGGCGATGCCCTGACACCTTCGGCCGATTCGGTGTATGCGCCCTCACAAATCAGGCCGTGGCGGAGCCTGACAACGATTGAAGATGGGGACTGCATCGCAAGCGGGAATTTGAAGTTGCTCAAAGTTACGTCTGCGATCCGTGGATCGGTCGAGGGGGGAGACGCTATTCCTGGGGCAGAATGGAGTACTCGTGCTGGTGCTCGATGACCAGTTCTGTGCAGAGTTCCGGGGTGCCGTTCTCATACGCGTCAAGGATTGGCACATGCGCTTCTGCGGCCGCCTTGAGATCAACGTGGCCGCGGATCACCGTGGCCATGGTGCGGGCCTCCACATGAAGAGAATCCCAGATTTCCATCATGAGCCTGTTTCCTGTAGCCGCGATCACCGCACGGTGAAAGTCTGTGCTGTACTTCGCGATGCCGTGTGCATCGTTGGTGGCCGCAGCCTCGCGCATTCCGGCAAGGGCATCCCGCAGGGGTGCGGGATCGGCATGCAAGGCCGGGTAGGCGGCAGCGGCTGCAGTTCCCTCCAAGGCGACGCGGACAAAATAGACCTCGGCCAGGTCGTTTTGGGATGCTGTGCGTACGAAGGTTCCACGGCGGGGGAGGTTTTCGACGAGTCTGGTGGAGGATAACTCGCGCAGGGCCTCACGCACCGGAGCTTGGCTGACGCCAAATTCCTTGGCAAGCTGCAGTTCCACGAGACGCATCCCGGGAGGGTAGGTGCCATCCAAGACGCGGTCCATGATGGTACGCTTAACCTTTTCCGAGAGACTCTCGTTCTCAAATGCTGTTGACACCGGCATTCCCCTAGTGTTTCACAGCGACCGGGCTGTCGCGCCATCAAGGAGCAAATGCCGCGCGGTGCCGTGACGAATCCAGATCCTGGAATGAGTTGCTAGGGACAACCACAACGCGGCGGCAGCGATAAAGAAGAACCTGCAGACACGCCCGGCTTCCTTGTCCGCCGCGTTTTCCAACCCACGGAGCAGGCCGATGCTAAGGGAACTCCGAAAGCCAAGCCAAGCTGACAGGCCATGTTCACGATCACCAGCCGCGGTTTGCGGCTGTCTGATGGATGCCTACATCTTATTGATCTTCATCAATGGGCACCCTCTCCATCCTTTCGCTGCTCCATGCCTGATGTCTTGGCCTCGACAATGGCTTTCCACACCTTTTCGGGAGTCATCGGGAGGTCTCGGATCACAACTCCGACGGCACTGGCCACTGCATCAGAGAGCGCCGGGGCGGTACACAGCAGGGCGCCTTCACTGATGCCTTTTGCGCCGTTGGGGCCCGGGCCGTCACCGTTCTCTATCATCCCAGTGCGGAGTTGGATGGGGATGTCCTTAGTGGTGGGGATGCGGTAGTCGAGGGCCCCCAGATTTCGGATTGCCCCGTTATCGTCCAGGATGAGGTGCTCCATAAGGGAGTGCCCGAGGCCCATGATGGCTGCCCCTTCGTCCTGCATCTCCACTTGGAGAGGGTTCAGGGCTTTACCGACGTCGCTTGTGGTGACGTGCTTGTGGATAAGGATTTCGCCTGTTTCGCTGTCGACCTCGATTTCGAAAGCGGTGCAGTTGAACTCGAAAAAAGCCGGTGTTCCGCCAAGGGGGTGTTCGGGCATGTGTGGCTTTCGCATGCGTCCGTTGCCGATGAGCTCGCCGTTCCAGCGTCCTAGGCCGACTTTGACGAAGTCGGTGATTGGCAAGGATTTGTCGGGTAGGTGCACCGTCCCGGCTTCAACGCGTACATCGTCTTCCGGGATCCCATGAAGGTCAGAGGCGAGCTCGCGCAGCTGAGCGTGGATGTCATCGCAGGCGCGGTTGATAGCGGTGCCCATGAAGACTGTTGATCGGCTGGCGGATGTCTGCATGTCAAAGGGGACCACCGAAGTGTCGCCCATGATCACGGTGACTTTCTCCAACGGGGCGCCGAGAGCGTCGGCGGCGAGCTGGGCGAAGATGGTACGGGCGCCCTGGCCCATGTCGGAAGTCCCGGCATAGAGGACGACGCTGCCGTCACTAAGCAGCCGCACGGTGGAGTTGGAGAGTCCGGTGGTGGCCCCCGACTTGATGCCCACCGCGATACCGCGGCCCCTCCCGGGTGGCAGGGGAGTGTCCCATCCGAGCATATCCGCCGCGAGCTGCAGGGTCTGGAGCCAGTCGCCGTCGGAGGGGAAGTCATTCTTGACGACTTCCTCACCGCGCCGGGCCAAGTTCTTCATGCGAATCTGAAATCCGTCCATGCCCAAGGCCCGGGCGGCTTCATTGATTTGGGACTCGATGGCCCAGTTCATTTGGGGAGTCCCGAAGCCGCGGAACGCCGTGGACGGGGTGGTGTGGGAGAGGACCCCCCGGGCGTTGATTCTTGCGGCGGGGGTCCGGTAAGGCCCACATGCGAGATAGGCGCTCTTGGTCATCACGCGCTCAGCAATGTCAGCGTAGGCGCCGATGAGATAGGAGGAGTCGATGTCCTGAAAGACCAGATCTCCTTCGGAGGTGAAGCCGGTGCGAACACGCACCTCGGCCGCGGCGCGCCGGACTGCTTGGAATGATTCCTCAAGGGTTAGGACAAGCCGGCATGGTCGTCCCGTGCGCTGGGAGAGCAGGATAAGGACGGGTTCAAGTTTGGGGTTCTGCTTGCCGCCAAATCCCCCACCTGGGTCGGGTGCAAAGACTCTCACCTGGGTAAGGGGCAGGTCGAAGAGCGCCGCCATCATCTTCTGGAGCAGGTAAGGGTGCTGGACCGGACTCCAGAGCCTGATCTCGCCCCCTGACGCATCGGCGATGAAGCCATGGGGCTCGATCGCGAAGTGGGTCACCATGGGAAAGGTGTAGGCGTTCTCGATTACAAGGTCAGCCTCTTCCTGCATGGAGTCCACATCGCCCCAGCCGTAGTGGCGTTCTTTCAGCACGTTGGTCTCGGCCAACGGATCCCCGTAGACGCGGATCCGGGGGTCCTGGACGAGCGGGGCGCCAGCGGCGAGGGCCGCGGCAACTGTCGTCACGGCCGGCAAAATCTCGTACTCGACCTGGACCAATGAAGCCGCGAGCTCCGCTGCCTCCTTGGTGTCGGCGGCAACCGCTGCGACTGCTTCTCCGTGGTAATTCGTTTCCCCGTCGGCGAGAATGGGACGGTCTTGGTACGCTGGCCCGAAGCGTGGCATAGGCTGAGGCAGGTCCGCTGCCGTCAGGATGTCCCGCACACCGGGGACTTGCCAGGCCCGTGTGGTGTTGACGTCAACGATGCGGGCCCGGGCTACAGGCAACGTGATGAGCTTGACTTCGAGCATCCCGTCAAGACGGATGTCAGCGAGGAATTCCTGAGCTCCGGTAACACGCTCTCTGCCACCTATCCGGCGGGCGGAAGTCCCGATGCTGGGTCCGTCGCTGACGGCTGAGCCGGCGCCGGTCGTCACGCCTGGCCCTCCACCGGATGTGATCATGACTCCACCTCTGCGGGACCGTGGGCAATGGCATCGTCCTGGGCACCCCGGAGCGCGTCGTGACGCACCCGCCTGCGCTCCTGTTCCCGGGGGCCGGAGTCACCGTTGTGCCGTGAGACCTCGAGCATTGCTTCGAACATGCGATTGTATCCCGCGCACCGGCAAAGGTTTCCCGAAAGGCCTTCGCGGATTTCCTCGAGGCCGGGGCACGGATTGTTGTCGATGACAGCCTGCGCCGACATCACCATGCCTGGGATGCAGAACCCGCATTGAATGGCGCCGTAATCAAGAAATGCCTGTTGGACAGGATTCAGCTGACCATCGACGGCCAGTCCTTCGATGGTCGTAATTTCGGCCCCGTCGGCTTCGACTGCAAGCATCAGGCAAGAGTTAACGGTGCGGCCGTTCACCTTCACCGTACAGGCTCCGCATTCGCCAACGGCGCAGCACTCCTTCGTTCCTGTCAGGCCGCCCCCATCCCGGAGGGCGTCCAGAAGGGCCAGGTTGGGCGGCACGTCGAGGGATTGGGGATATCCGTTGACCGAGAACCGTAGGGGGTTCGTTTGAGTCATTGCTCCTCCTTCGCATTCAGGCGCTGTACGGCGATTTTGAGTGTACGCCGGCCCAGGACGTTGACCATCGCAAGCCTGTATGAAGCGCTGGCCCTGACGTCCGTGATCGGTTTGGCATGGGCGACGAGCACTGCCAGCGCCCGTTCCTTCTGCTCTGGCGTGGATTCCGGGTCGGTCAGTACTCCCGGCTCGCAAACCAGAAGCGGTTTCGGTGACACAGCACCAAATGCGTATGAAACGGCGCCACTTCTGTCGACGCGGCAACAAAGATTGATCGTTGCAAGGTCAACACCTCGACGGCGGGTCATGCGTGCGAAAGCGACTCCGGGCGGCTCCTGAGGGATGGGCAGGACCACGGCGATGACGAATTCACCCGGACCCAGGGCTGTGCGCCGGTTGCCTTGGATGAAATCCACGACAGGCATTTCTCGTTCTCCGTCCGGCCCGGCGACCACGACCGCAGCTCCGTAGACGGCGAGGGCAGGAACGGTGTCAGCCGCGGGAGACGCGTTGCAGATGTTGCCCGCCAACGTGGCCCGGTTACGGATCTGGATTGAACCCACGACATCTGCTGCCTCGACGAGGGCAGGGAAGTGCTTTTGCACGGCTTTATCAGCAACCAGGTCCGTCAACTGAGCGGTGGCGGAAACCCGAACCTGGCTGCCGGTCGCTTCAATTACCGGAGGAAGGTCCTCGATGCGTTTCAGATCAACCACGAGCGGCGGGGTGATCCGCCCGTCGCGAAGCCCGACGGTCAGGTCCGTCCCTCCGGCAAGGAGACGTGCCTCCGGATGGGCACTGAGTAAGTCGACGGTTTCTGCGATGCTGCCAGGCCGGGCATAGGCGAACGGTTGCACGAGGTCACTCCGTCGCGGGACCGGCCGGGGGAGCACCGGATCCGATGTAAAAGGTACGGATGTTGGTGAACTCTATGGCACCGGCGTCGCCAAGTTCCCTTCCGTAGCCACTTCGTTTCGTTCCGCCGAAGGGCAACCGGGGATCGGACGCGACGACGGCATTTACGAAAAGTGCACCGGAAGTGATGCGCCGTCCCAGTTTCAGGGCGCGTTCAGGCGAAGCACTCCAGACGCTTGCACCGAGTCCGTAGCGGGTGGCATTGGCGAACTCGACGGCCTCGTCATCACTGCGAACCCGGGCAACAGCTGCCACGGGCCCAAATGTCTCCTCGGACATGACGGGCATCTCAAGGGTGGCATCGGCCACCACGGTGGGGGCAAACCAGGCTCCTGGCCGGTCGAGACGGTGACCCCCAGTGAGAACTCGTGCCCCTGCAGCGACGGACTCGGCAACCTGCCGTTCGGCTGCCTCGGCTAGGTCAGTGCGGGCCAGCGGCCCGATAGCCGTGGAAAGGTCTGAGGGATCTCCGACCCGCAACGCGGCCACAGCGGCAGAGAAACGTTCCAGAAATTCGTCCGCGACAGCGTCATGAACAATGAACCGTTTCGCGGCCAGGCAGCTCTGCCCGGTGTTGAGGAAGCGCGACTTAACCGCCGACGCGACCGCGACCTCCAGATCGGCGTCCTCGAGCACCACAAAGGCATCAGAGCCGCCCAGCTCCAGCAGGCTCTTCTTGATTTCCCGGCCGGCCAAGGCCGCAACAGCGGCGCCGGCCCGCTCGCTTCCGGTGAGACTGACAGCCGCGACGCGCGGATCGGACAGGAGACGCTCGGCGGCTGCCGGCACTTCCAATTCGGCTATGACTAGGGTGCGGAACACGTTGTCGGGGAATCCCGCGTCCAGGAGGAGCCGCTCGACGGCAAGGGCGCAGCCGGTGACATTCGGTGAATGCTTGAGCAAAGCAGTATTGCCGGCCAGGAGCGTCGGGGCGGCGAACCGGAACACCTGCCAGTAAGGAAAGTTCCACGGCATGATGGCCAGCACGGTGCCCAGCGGCTCGTGGCCTACCCAGCTGCGAACAGCGGACGTCGCAACTTCCCGGTCGGCCAAGGCGGAGGGACCTTCTTCGGCGTAATATTCGCAGACCCAGGCGCACTTTTCGACTTCCGCCAAGGCCTCCCTGAGGGGTTTGCCCATCTCCTGGACCATGAGGGACGCGAGGTCTTCCTGCTGGAGCCGGATCTGTTCCGCGAGCTTGACCAGGAGCGCGGCACGTCCGGGGACACCTTCCTGGGCCCAAGCGGGCTGGGCGACGTGGACGGCGTTGAGGGCGTCCTCAATCTGCTCAGGGGAGTAGGAGTCGTACGTGCTCAGGGGTGCTCCGGTTGCGGGGTTGACGGTGATCACTTGGCGGGCTGCCACGGCTCTCATTAGTGCTTCCTTGTGGGAGGTCGGGGAGGGTTCGGTTTTGCGCGGGGGGATTAAGCCGGATGCTCAAACCAATCGGCCTTGATGGTTCGGTCCGGGCCAATTTCAATGCTGAGGCCAGCGACCCAATCGGGCTCGCCGCGGTCCTGGCCCAACATTTTCAGCCCGCAGGCGCGCAGGACAGGAGAATGGGTGACCCCGACAACGAGCCTGGTGAGGGGCTGGTCGGAGAGACTTTGAGCGAATTTGGCGATTCTGTGGGCGACGGAGGACGCGTTATCTCCCGGCGGATCGGGATGGCTGAGCCACCACCCGATGCGGTCTTTGGCGGGCAGGAAGCCGGTGAAAAAGGGCACACGGGCCGCGGAATCTTCGCCGAGCCCTTCGACCTGCGCAGCGAGGGCTTCCGCGCTGGAGACCATATTCACGCGTTCCCCGGCAACATAAAGGTCTGGGTTCCTCAGCCCGAAGCTGATGCGTGGCCCGTCGACCTTCATCCCGCCCCGCCGGGCCCCTTCGGCGACGGCCTCGGCTGTCTCGCAGGTGCGCCGGGTCTCTCCGCTGAGCACAAGCATTTCTTCATTCTGCTCGGCAAGGCGGAGCCCGACGGTTTCGGCGAACACCAGACCGTCCGGGGTGACAGGCACATCACCACGATGGGAACTGACCTGCCCATGCCGCAGCAGCAGAAGCCGCTGCGGCATGGGGTCTGGAGACTGGTCAGACATCGATGGTCTCGTAGGTTGCCACCTCGCGCTTCTCGAGGAAGTCCACAGCGTAGCCAAAGACGTGCTTCTGGAAGTGCTCGGTCGCTTTGTGGTGTTCGTAGCCTTGCTCGGAGGTGTACTGCTCGTAAAGGAAGAACTTCGTGGGGTCATCCGGGGCGACCTGGGCCTGGTAGTAGAGGTTTTCCGGTTCTGCCCGGGAGAGCGGCGTCATCGTTTTGATGACTTCGTGGATGCGGTGCTCCTCGCCCGGCTTGGCTTTCCATACTGCTGCGACGACGAATGCCATGTTCTTTCTCCTTTTTCGCGGTGTTTTTGGTGTGGTGGATGTTCGGGTCAGGGGCGGGCACCGACGGTGTTGCGGAGGACTCCGATACCTTCGGCTTCCATTTCAATTACGTCTCCGGACTGGATCCAGCGGTCCAGTTCAAGGCCGGAGCCGCCTGCGGCGGTTCCGGAGCCAAGGACTTCGCCGGGCCGGAGGGTGAGGTCCTGAGAGATGTACTCGATCATGGCTGCGAACGTGTGGTGCATGTTGGCAGTCGTGTCCGATCCCCATTCCTCGCCGTTGACGCGCACAGTGAGCCGGACGCCCCCGGGGTCGAGCTCGTCGGGCGTGACAATGCAGGGTCCGAGGATGTTTGATCCGTCCCAGTCCTTGGCCTTGCCCGGGCCCATGCCGATGGGAAGTTCCCGGCGCTGGACATCCCTGGCGGAGATGTCGTTCCAGATCGTGTACCCGAAGATATGACCTGCGGCCTCCGAAGCGGCGATGTTGCGTCCCGGGGTTCCAATGACCGCCGCAAGCTCGAGTTCGTGGTCAAGCTGTGCCGTGTACGAAGGCCAGGGGATTTCCTCGTCCGGTCCGATCACTGTGTCCGGAAGTCCCTTGTAGAACGCCGGGACCTCGTACCACTCCGGGGGAATGTCTCGGCCGAGGTTTCGGTAGGCGTTTTTCAGGTGCCCCTCGAATGCCAGGAAGTCCCTGAGGGTCCGTGGCCGCAAGGGAGCCCGGAGTCGTGCGCCTTGGACCGGGACCGTGGTCCCGGCCGGGGCGCCGGCTTCGATGAAGGCGATCATGTCTCCGTCGAAGCCGGCGTCCAAGACCTGGTTCCCGTCCAGGATCCCCACGCGCTGGCGGCCACTGTGCTCGTACGTAACGTATTTCACCGGTGGCTTTCCCCGAAGGTGGTGACGGGACGGGACTGGAGCAAGTAAAGATCGCCGGCGTCGTCAAAGGCCCATTCAATGTCCTGCGGGCAGCCGTGCAGGGTCTCGAGTTGCTGGCCGAGAGTGGCGAGCTGGCGGGACTCGGACTCCCCAAGGATCGGCTGGTCCACGACTTTGCTGCGCCTTATCGCCCCCTTGCGGTCCAGCACGTAATGGTCGGGCGTCATTTCCCCATTGACGACGTTTTCGCCCAGGCCCAGGGCGGCTTCAATGACCATCCTGTCGCGGCGCTGGTGGACGGGGTCCACCGTGAACATCACTCCGGATTTTTTCGAGTCGACCATCTGCTGCACCACAACCGCCATGGCGATGTCCTCGAGCGAGCCTTTCTCCTCGCGGTAGAAAATTGCCCGGTCGGTGAAGAAGGACAGCCAGCATTCGACGACCTTTTCAATGACGTCCTCAAAGTTCTCGACATTCAGGTACGTTTCCTGCTGCCCGGCGTAGCTTGCGTTTTCAGAGTCCTCTGCGCAGGCGGAGGACCGGACGGCCACGCGTCCGTTGAGCTGGGCGTAGCGCTCAGCGATCAGACCCACGGGCGGCCGGGCGGCGGAGACGAGTTCGCGGGCTCCGGCCATGTCTTTGGCTCGGCAGCGCTGCCGGAGAGCCTCTTCATCAACTGCC
This sequence comes from Paenarthrobacter sp. NPDC091669, assembly GCF_044756725.1. Classification (NCBI taxonomy): domain Bacteria; kingdom Bacillati; phylum Actinomycetota; class Actinomycetes; order Micrococcales; family Micrococcaceae; genus Paenarthrobacter; species Paenarthrobacter sp. NPDC091669. The sequence goes on along the minus strand of NZ_JBIVTK010000003.1, from coordinate 188,154 downwards.
TCGGCAAAGGCTGCCGATGTGATGACGAACCCGGGCGGAACCGGAAGGTTCTCTGAGGTCATGGTTGCCAGCGAAGCGCCCTTGCCGCCGCTGAGGCTGGTTTCCTTCGCCTTTGGGTCGTCGAACGAAAGGACGAGTGGGGTGTCGTTCATGGTGTGTTCCTTACAGCTCTCAGATGTGGGCGGACAGGTCCCTGACCGCCAGGTGCTCCGCGGACTGCTTGAAGCTTTCGAGTATTTCGACCTGCCCGGTTGATCCATTGACGCGAATACGGTCGCCTGTCTTGATCAGACGGGTGGCGTCAGAGGTGCCGACCACGGCGGGAATCGAGAATTCGCGGGAGACGACTGCAGGGTGGGAGGCCATACCGCCGGCGTCGGTCACAAGGCCGCCGATGCGGGTGAACAGGACCACCCAGGCCGGCGACGTCATGCGGCAGACGATAATGTCGCGCTTCTGCACCTGTTCGAACTCTTCGGGTGAGAGAACGACCCTTGCGGTGCCTTCTACGACGCCGCTTGAGGCCGGAAGGCCGACGATGGGTTCCCCGGCCGCTGCCGGCTTGCGCTCAAACTTTTCCGGGAAGGCCCACAGTGCCAGGTACGGGAAGGCCAGCGCTTCATCGGTCGCGGTCCCCACCCAGTCACGAGGCCGCACCTCGTAGGCATCCTCCCGGGCGTCGCGGCGGTCGGAGACGAGTTCGGACACGTCGCCGGGGAAGCCGCCGCCCATTACGGCTCGGAGTTCGTTGTAGTGCAGGTACATGACGTCCTCGGGGTCGCTGAGGATGCCCGCCTCGACCAGTTTCCTGCCGATTGCGATCAGAACGATCCGGACGCGGGCGTTGGTGCCTTGGTCGATGTAGAAGTGGTGGTCGGGGGTGAGCGGGTTCATCTTCAGGCTCAGCTCCAGTGCCCGCGCCAATTTCTCCCGCTGTTCACCCTCGGGGACGTCCTGCATCACTTCGGTTTTGGCCGCCTCAAGGTCTGCCGCGACCGCGGCGATTTCGGCGGGGAAATCGTAGTCGATCTCGAGGTAGCCCCGGACCGCTTCGATGATTGGGGCCGGGTTCTCGCGCCATGTCTTGAATGAGAACTCGTGGGCCCACATCGACTTGTACCCGTAGACCTTCTGGTACGCTTCGATGTCCTGGGCCAAGAATGCCCGGCCGCCCTCGGTCTCCTTCAGCGCGGCAAGGACGTCAGTGGCGGTGGCTTTCCCGAAGGCTGCAGAAACGTCGCCGCCGTCGGTCTTGACCTTCTCTTTGATCTCCCACAGCTGCTTGATGGAATCCCAGTTACGGTTTTCCACGGAGCTCTGCAGGCGTCCCATCAGAGCCGAGTTGTCGGCGTTGGGCCTTGCCTCGGCGATGGTGGTGTTCAGCGCGGTGGTCGAGGAGAACTGGGCGAAGTTAAGAACCCAGTGGATTTGCCAGTGCCGGTCGTGCATGTCGATAGCGTCCTCGAGCAGCACGGCCAGGTCCAACAGACTGGCCCTGGTGTAGTCATAGCCGTCGAGTCGTTCGAAGTTCCGTTCAATCTCGGGACGAAGGCGTGATTGCCACCAGTCCAGGAAGTTATCGGCGTAGTAGGGGAGTGTCCATCCGAGGTACGCGCCCATGCGTTCCGGGTATTCCGGGTCAAACGGCACCCTCGGCACATAGCGTGCACCGTATTCGGAGCCTTCAGCCTTGATTCCGGCCTTGGCCGGCACGGCTGCCGTGTAGACATAACCGTTGATGACCTTCACGATCCAGTCAGAGGCGAAGGGGGTGCCGAAACGGCGGAACATGTAGTCGCACTTCAGCCACCATCCGCCGATATCTGCATACATGGGTGACACGGGATTCGGAATGTGCAGGTCATCATGAACCCAGAGGAGATCCATCTGCCCTTCATCCCACTCGATGGGAAAGCTCTCATCGCCGAAAAATGTGCCTCGAACATTGCTGCTGTCGGTCATATAACCCACTCCATTGTGTTGGTCACAGCCGGGGCTATCCCGGCCCAAACTTTCGATAATCGATGATCCAATGTGACTGCGGCCACGTCAACCCCTGATCGGTAGTTCTTTTTTCCCTGCAGAATCCATTGGCAGTTGTATGATCGATGATCGAGATCACAAACCGCCCGCCGGCTTTTCACGTGAAGCAAAGTCAAACTCTTTTCCACGAAGGCTTTCGGCGCCCTCACCTGCCACCAGCCAGGGCTGAGGCGGCATCCATTACTGCGGCATTATCCGCTGGGCTTCCAGCCCGCCGCCTCCCGCATAGGCGTTAGTCAATGACGACTGCTCAACAAACATTCACTCAACAGACCAGCCGCCGGGCTAGTGCAGTGCGGGGGTTTAAAGCATGGAGGTATAGCTAGGGGTCGAGATCGCGGCCGGCGTTTTGGTCGGCATCTGGGCACAGTTCTCTGGTTCGCTTGGCGTAATTATGTGGGTGGCCTTCGTCTCCTGGACTTGCTGCTTCTCCGCCGGAGGGGGAGTCGCAGGCCTGACCAGGACTGTAGACGCCAACATTTCTGGAGTCATCTACGGCTGGCTGATGGTTCTCGTGGTGGTATGGCTCATGTTCAACGGCGCCCTCGGCCTTTCGGTCGCAGTCTTCACCCTCGCAATCTGCCTTCAGGCCGCCTGGCGCGCCCTCTCCTTCATCCGCGGGACCATTCGCCGGGGCGGCCTGCTTCGTCGGCACCGGCGCAGCAGACCCCATCGCGCCGACATCGCTGGGTATCGCATCCGACGTCGCAGGCAAGCAGCTGCAGAAGCTCATCTCACCCGTGCGCGCTCGGGAACCTATTGCCGAGACCGTGAGCTCATGTTTTCTGGGTCAGATTGAGGCGGGCTTGCTCTGCGTCCTCTCACTCCGCAGAGGGGCGCCTGATCCATGCGGGAATGGCGCGTCTCTGTAGGCAGCAGGTTCAATCCATTGACAACAGGAAAGACCGTCATCGATAATCGATGAAACGCCTACGGGCCAGGCGAAGAGGAGCGACATGGATTTGCCGATCGGACGCACGGTGCTGCGCGAGGAAATCAAGAACCGCATCGTCGAGCGGATTCTTAACGGCTCATACTCTCCGGGTATGCGCATCATAGAGAGCCAACTGGCAAAGGAGTTCGGGACAAGTCAAGCTCCCGTCCGTGAAGCGCTGCGCGACTTGGAAGGCATGCGCCTGATCGAAAGTCAGCCGCATAAGGGTGCAAGGGTACTGGCCCTGACTCCGGAGAGATTGGCAATGGTCTACCCGGTAAGGGCTTCCCTTGAAGAACTGGCCGGCAGAGAAGCCGCTCCGAGGATGACCGATTCCGTGATCGTCGCACTCGAGGCGGAGGTCGAGGCCATGCTAGCCGCAGCTCAGGCCGGTGACCCCCGCGCGCAGATGCAACACGACACCCGCTTCCACGAGATCATCGTCGAAACGGCAGCGAACGAAGTTTTGCTCGACCTCTGGCACTCGCTCAGGGTTGAAACGGGGACATTGATCAGTGTCATCAAGTCCGACTGGGATCTGCACATGATTGCCCAGATGCACAAACCCGTACTGACTGCCCTGCGCCTGCGCGATCCGAACCTGGCAGGAGGGGAGATGCGGTCCCACATTGAATTCTTCGGTTCCCTTGTCCTTCGGCACTCCGATCCGGCACTTCCGCTCACCGGCACGTAAGAGAAGTGTTTTATCTCAGACCAACGAGGCGCACAGAGAGGTCCGTCCCATGGAACAAATCAAGCCAAACGTCTTCGTAGAAACGAAGGTCAGAGGATGCAATCCAGGCTACGTCGTGACACGCGACGGCGTTGTCGTCATTGACACCCCGCAGCTGCCGAGCAAGGCCGTCGCGATGCGTGCAGAAGCGGAGTTGCACGGCCCTATTCGCTACGTCATCAACACCGAGCATCACGTCGACCACATTTTCGGCAACTACTACTTCAAAGGCACCGGTACCGTAGTCCACCACCGGGGCGTTTACGACAACTTCATGACGGTGTACCCCCAGCTCGACCCATTCGAATACGCGCGCGAGGCCCTTCCGGACGACCCGGAGGGCGCGCATCTCTTCCCCGGGCGGGAGGAATACTATCGCGACCCAAATAAGGGCCAGATCGTATTCACGGGAGACTTGACTCTCCGGCTAGGGGACCACACGTTCAACCTCATCCATACCCCCGGCCATACCCCCGGCCAGATCGCCGTTCACATCCCCGAAGAACGCCTTGTCTTCACAGGCGACACGGTCTTCAGCGATTGCCAAACCTGGCTGATGACATCTGACGTCGACCAATGGCTCGCGGCGCTCGACCAGATCCGCGCACTGGACGTTGACACAGTTATTCCTGGCCATGGCCCGGTAACGGACCTCACCTACATCAACACGCAGAGGGCGGTCCTCCTAGACTGGAAGAGCGCGGTCGCGGACGCCATCGCGAATGGCTGGAGCCGCGAAGAAACCGTTGAGCGCGTCAACTTCACCGAGCGTTACCCCGTCGATGTAGGACAGGAGTACATGATGGAGTACATCCAAACACTCAATGCGGGCTCGCTTTACGACAAGCTAACGGCCTCGCCGTCTTCTTGAAGCCAACAGCGGCGACTCAGAGCCCCGGGCGCGGGAAGTATGTAGTGGCTTTTCCAAAATCTAGACGCCTGTCGTCGCGTTGCCGGTTGCCGTTTTCCCTAGCACCCTCTGCGCGTAACCGATCGTTCGTCCGAGACAGACCTCAAAAAGGTTCTTCCAACCGCCAGGAGGCGGAGCCATGCGCGACATACTGAGCGAAGTATCTACCTGGAGAGTCCCCTTCGCCCTCGCTATGGTGATCGGGACATCGAGCTCCGCGCCCAGGGGAGTTGGTGCGGCGATGGCGATTGACTCTGTGGGCCGTGTCGTGGGCTCCGTTTCAGGAGGCTGCGTGGAGGGAGACTTGTACGCAAGATGCCAGGAAGTTCTCGAAACGAGGCAACCCCAACTCGCTACATACGGGATCAGTGATGACGATGCCTTTACCATCGGCCTTACATGCGGAGGGCAAGTCCAGGTTTTCATCCGTTGCGTTGACCCGGCAACGGGCAGCCTGAGGCTCATATCGACTCGTGTCCGCTCGGGAATCCCGACGGCGCTCGCCACTATTGTGAACGGCGTTCACAGCGGTGGCCAACTCGTCATCGGTGATCGCCTGATCGCGGGTTCTACAGGCAAAAGGCAACTCGACGAAGCCATTGTCCGTGGTTCCCAAGGAATTCTCGAACAGGGGACCAGTAGGACCTTCCGTGTAGGTGAAGAAGGTCAAAGACGCCATGAGGACATAACGGTGTTTGTCGAGTCCTATACCCCGCCACCACGGATGCTGATCTTTGGCTCGACCGATTTTGCTGCAGCTCTGAGCCGGGTGGGTAAATTCCTGGGATACAGGGTCACCGTTTGTGATGCCCGGCCCGTTTTTACAACCCCTTCCCGGTTCCCCGACGCCGATGAAGTCGTAGTCCGCTGGCCCCACCAGTATCTCGCAGACACGGTAATCGATGCCAGAACCGTGATTTGCGTCCTGACGCACGACCCGAAGTTCGACGTACCAATAATCGAGGAAGCACTCCGGACACCTGCGGCGTTCATCGGCGTCATGGGCAGTCGGCGGACTCACCAGGACAGAAATTCGCGTCTCCGGGATCATGGATTCAGCGAAAGTGAACTCTCCCGTCTCGCATCCCCGGTCGGACTTGACTTGGGTGCCCGAACACCAGAAGAGACAGCAGTCTCTATCGCTGCTGAAATCATCGCGCGGCGTTGGGGTGGCAGCGGGTTCCCATTGGCCGTGCTCGACGGCCCAATTCACCATGTGCATAGTCGCCGACCTCACCTAACGGCTCAACAAGCCGACCAGGAACAGCAGCTGACCGCAGTCAATCCGGCATCCAGTTACATTGTCTCCCAACAGCATGCTGAGCTGCCCATCCAGGCATAGCCTTCTACGTCGAAAAGGAATCTTCTTTTGACGGTGCCTATTGGCGCGCCAGGATAAGTCCAGACGGTCTGCCAGCGGTTGGGGCCTGACTTCGGGTTGGGAGTAGTTCCGCTCGCGCCCTCGAAGAAAGGGACACCGTCAATTCTTGTCGTGCCAGTCCCTCCAGCGCCGCACGAGTTCTGCATGCGCTGGCAGAATAGAACGATCCACTTCCACTGCTGACCCAATCCGGTGCTTGCCCATCTGCAACCATCCTTAATTGGAACTTTCAATGAGATGGACGGTTCTCTAGCGACAAAGCAGGCGCCAACTCGATCCGCCCCGGCTACGCTATGCCTCGACTGTGAGCACCCAACGGATTTCTATTCAAGTAATCTATCCGGGCTGGCCGCGATGGACTGTATCTCTGCGAATACGGCTATGCAGTCTTTCGACCTCTCGGGCGCTGCAAAGAGATGCGCCAACGCCATCACAGGATTCCCACACGCGGCATCGAGAAAGGGCCTCTACGTAGAGTTTCCACGCTCTCTGGTTACCTGGCCTAGCCCCTACGGAGAAATCTGAACTGCATGCGGATTCATTCCGCCGAAAGATTTCAAGCTACTCGGCCTTACCGTCGTTTCCCTTATAACCCTCACATGGCAGGGAGCCGCTCGGTCGGCGTCACGACGGCCGAACCACTATCGCACCGAATGCACAGCCTTGGGAGGGATCATTCCCAACGGATTCCCATTTGTAGTCGATCCATGCTTCGAGGCCTTGAGACCGCTCGAATAGGCGACGTGGCCCACCCCTGGACCTCTAGCCACATGACTTGCTCGTCGGAGGTGACGGCGCCGACACGCCGCGGCCATATGTCAACCAGCCGTGTATATCCTGGGCAACGCCCGTTTGAAAACCAGGTAGCTGCTGGCGGATGGCCATGGTGGCTTCCCCGGCCTTCGCGTCCTCGGAGCCGATGGCTTCCGTGGCATCCTGGGGGACTCCGATCGGCGTGAGGACGGCTGCAGTGCCGCAAGCGAAGACTTCGGTGATCTCGCCGGAGGCCACGCCGTCCATCCACTAGTCGAGGGTGATTTTCCGTTCGGAGACCTCGCGGCCCATGTCTTTTGCCACCTGGAAGACGGACATGCGGGTGACGCCTTTCAGGATGATGCCGCTCAGAGCGGGAGTTACCAGGGAACCGTCCTTCATGACGAAGAAGACCTACATGCCGCCGAGTTCCTCCACGGCGTCGTCGTCGGATTCAACCCATGTTTCGAACCCCTCAGACCGTTCAAACAAGCGGCGTCGCTCAGCCCCCTGGCCCTCAAGCCAGAAGATCTGATCGTCGGAAGTAACAGCGTCGACACGACCCTGTCGTATCACTGTGCTGTCTCGCTTCACTGTCACATCTATCCCCAGGAGTGGGTGCCATTCTTGATGGCGACGAAGTCCCATCTCCTAACCTCCTTAACCGTTAGGTGTGCCACAACACGCTCTCCAGATAGCGCTTTAGACTGATGCAAGGGCACCAACTTTGCAGCTGGTCATGGTGTTACTGTGCTCGGTGCTAGATCAGGCGGGTCAGCCAGCCGTGGGTGTCCTCGACGGTTCCAGTCTGGATGCCCAGGAGCTGCTGGCGGATGGCCATGGTGGTGTCGCCCGCCTTTGCGTCTTCGGAGCCGATGAACTCCGTGGCGTCCTTGAGAACTCCGATTGGTGTGATCACGGCTGCCGTGCCGCAAGCGAAGACCTCGGTGATCTCGCCGGAGGCCACGCCGTCGCGCCATTCGTCGAGGGTGATCTTGCGCTCGGTGACTTCGCGGCCCATGTCCTTGGCCACCTGGATGACGGACATGCGGGTGACGCCTTCAAGGATGGTGCCGCTGAGGGCGGGGGTGACCAGGGAGCCGTCCTTCATGACGAAGAAGACGTTCATGCCGCCGAGTTCTTCCACGGCGTCGTCATTGAAGTGGTCAAGGAACAGTACCTGCTTGCAGCCGTTCGCTTCGGCTTCCTGCTGCGCGATCAGGGAGGCGGCGTAGTTGCCGCCACACTTGGCCGCACCGGTTCCTCCGCGGCCGGCACGGGCGTATTCGCGGGAGATCCAGATGGAGACGGGCTTGAGCTCGCCACCGAAGTAGTTGCCGGCGGGGGAAGCGATGACGCGGAACGACACTTCGCGGGCAGCCCGCACACCGAGGAACGCCTCCGTTGCGATCATGAACGGACGAAGGTAAAGGGCTTCACCGTCGCCGGAGGGAACCCATTCCTTGTCAGCCTGCACGAGTTCGCGGATGGCACCGAGGAAGTACTCCTCAGGCAGCTCCGGGAGGGCGAGGCGACGCGCGGACTTGTTCAAGCGCGCAGCGTTGGCTTCGGGCCGGAAGGTCCAGACGGAACCGTCGGCGTGACGGTAGGCCTTGAGTCCCTCGAAGATTTCCTGGCCGTAGTGCAGGACCGCGGCCGAAGGGTCCAAAGAGATGGGTCCGTAGGGCTCGATCCGGGCATTCTGCCAACCGCCATTGCCGTCGGCGTCAACTTTGTAGTCGACGACGGCGGTGTGGTCGGTGAAGTAGTCGCCGAAGCCTGGGTTCGCCAGGACGGCTGCACGCTCCTCAGCAGACTTCGGGGTTTCCGAAAGCTGCTGGTTGAATTCGACGCCATGGGCAGTCTGAGTCATGTTTCCTCCGCGATATCGAATTGTCTTGGGCGACGCAGTGCCGCCTTGGCGGTTCGCGCCGAACTCAGCCCGTTCGAACCGGGCTCCAGTTGCTACCAGCGGCGCTCATGGCCGCCGCCCAGTGGTTATCGACTACGCCGTACCGGAGACGAGGGCTGCCATTGCCAGGGTGGAGGCGTACTGGACGCCTACGAGTTTTTCGATCGGCAGTACTTCGACGTCTTTCACGGATTGCGCTTCAGACAGCCAATCTTCATAGGTAGCGCTGAGCTTGGCGTGGGCGTGGCGGACCTCCAGCGGCGCGATACCGGCGGAGACTTCTGCTTGAAGGGCTCGGAGGAGCATGCTGCCGTACCGGAGCTTGAAGCACCGGACCAGGTCTTCGTTGCTGAATACTTCCGCGGTCGTTGCGAAGCGGCTGTTCTCGGGAAGATCGGCTCGTTTGCTTTCCGCTTCGGCCATCGCGGCTATGGCAGGCACGAACCTGCGCATAGCACGAAGCAGGGGCGAGTCAATGGTGAGGTGTGGTTCTGCCGATTCAAGAGCTTCCTCCAAGAACGAACTCAGGCTCTTCAGGGCTTTGCTCTTCTCCTGCAGGACTGCGGCATAGCCTGTACTGGTTTCGGAGGTGTCAAGGACATCCGGGTGAGTCCAGTAGGGAAGCTCCGCGACCAGAAGCAGAGTTCCGAACTGCTCGGCGTAATCAACCGAACCTCCACCCTCGATGAACGGCAGCGGATCCAACCCGGAAGCTTCGAGTTTGTCGTAACGCTCGGACGAGAGAGGCATCCGGTACACGGCTTCTGCCAGCGGGGGGAACTCTGAGGATTCCGGTTCTCCCACTTCCAGGGGCAGCCCCAGGGCTTCCGGGATTGCATGCAGCGCTGTGACAGCCCCGGGCAGGTCCCGGTTGAGGTAGTAATATACTCCGCCGAGCTCGGCGTTGTGCAGCCCGACCAGCAGTGACGGCTTCGTTTCCACCATGAGCCGCATCAGGGCCTGGGTTTCGGGTATGACTGTGTCGAAGAATGCTTCCTTATGGGAGAGCGGGAATGACCATTCGACTTGCTCGGCCGGTGCGGGTCGGTAGAAGTTGCGGGAGTAGTGGGTGCGGTCCTGCGGCTGGTGGAACCAGCCCTCGTTCAGGCGGGTCCCGTCAGGATCGATGCACGGGATCAGGTGCCACGTGGCATTAAATTCCGCGAAGAAACCCGGATCTGCCAACAGGTCTTCGGCTAATTGTCGGACGGTGTGGAACCCAATGGGCTCGTTCGGGTGTACGCCGCCAACCATGATGATGTGCTTTTCGCCGTCTCCGATGACGTATTCGTGGATCGGCTCGTTCAATCGTGACGTTCCGAGCCGGCGTTTCTTCAGTCTCCCTTCCGAGGCCTCTGCCAGCTTGTTGAAAGAGGACAGGAGTTCGTCCAGGTGGGGGAAGGACGTCAGAGGAGTGATCCGCTGTGCGCGATCACAGATCTCGTTGAGCGGGAGCCATGGTTCGGAAACAAGGCTTGCTGGTGAGAGAGTTGGGCTATGCGTCGGTAGTGAATTCATCGTTGGTAGTTCCCTTTCAGTGGGTCGAGACTGTATACACATTCGGTGTCGAGCGATTTGCACGGCGGCGCAGATGCATTCGGAGCGACGTGGCTGGTGCTAGTTGGTTTCCGGGCCTTGGCAGTAGTGGCATTCGTTGTCGCAGTGATCCACGGCGGAGGCTGGTGCCCCGTAAGCGGCTCCCGTGCTGGTGAAGGGCGCCGTAAAGTGGAGTTCGGTGTCGTCCGTACCGTGTGGCAGCCCTTGAACTGCCCCGTTGGGCTAAGTCGGGGAATCATCAACTTCTGTTTTTTGAGCAGGGGATAGGTTTGGGGTGCTGCGGGTTGAGCTCGTTTCGGGCAGTGGCACTACTTCGTCACGGCTTATGAGCGATAGTTTCCATCCAAGACTCGACGTCGTCGGCCTTGCGGGGGAGGGTTGCGCTGAGGTTAATGGGGCCGTCTGCGGTCATGAGGATGTCGTCTTCGATGCGAACGCCGATCCCGCGGTATTCCTCCGGAATGGCGAGGTCCTCGTTCTTGAAGTAGAGGCCTGGTTCGATGGTGAACACCATGCCTTCGGTGAGGATCCCGTCGAGGTAGAGTTCACGCTTCGCTTGGGCGCAGTCGTGGACGTCCAGGCCCAAGTGGTGGCTGGTGCCGTGGGGCATCCAGCGGCGGTGCTGCTGGCCCTCCGGGCTGATGGCTTCCTCGACAGACACAGGCAGCAAGCTCCATTCGGCGAGGCGTTCGGCCAGGACGGTGGTGGCGGCGGTGTGGATGTCGCGGAACTTCACGCCCGGCTGTGCGGCCGCGAATCCGGCGTCGGCGGCGTCGAGCACGGCCTCATAGACTTTGCGCTGGACATCGGTGAACGTCCCCGTAGCCGGCAGTGTGCGGGTGATGTCCGCTGTGTAGAGGGAGTCGGCCTCCACGCCGGCATCGAGGAGCAGGAGTTCGCCGGCGTTGACGGTTCCGGAGTTGCGGTTCCAGTGCAGCACGGTGGCGTTGTTGCCTGACGCTGCAATGGTGTCGTAACCGAGTTCGTTGCCTTCCTCGCGGGCGCGGGCAAAGAAGGCGCCTTCAACAACACGTTCGCCGCGCTTGTGGGTCAGCGCGCGCGGGAGGGCCCGGACCACGTCGGCGAAGCCTTCCACGGTTGCCGCCACAGCGATCTTCATCTGCTCGATTTCCCACTCGTCCTTGATGAGGCGCAGCTCGGACAATGCTTCGCTGAGCTTCTCATCCAGGGCGTCGAGTTCGCCGAGGTCCAGGTTCTCGGGATCCTTGGCAGTGTTGTAGCGGGCAGTGTCCACCAGGGCATCGATGTTCTCGTCCACCTTGCGGACCAGGCGAATGGAGATGCCGCCGATTTCCGGGGCGCCCACATTCTTGGTGATGGCCATCTCGAGCTCGGAGATGTGCGCGGTGGGCAGGCCAAGCCGGGCTTCGAATTCGGCCAGGGTGGGGCGGGCGCCAATCCAGAACTCGCCTGCGCGGGAGTCCGCATAGAACTGTTCGGTATCGCGGCCGGCCAGCGGACGGAAGTACAGCGTGGCGGTATGGTGACCGCCGTCGTCGCCCTTTCCTTCAGCTACCGGCTCCAGGATAAGGACGGCGTCAGGCTCATGGTCCAAACCCAAACCGGTGAGGTGGGCGAAGCCGGAGTGCGGGCGGAAGCGGTAGTCGCAGTCGTTGGAGCGGACCTTCAGCGGACCAGCCGGGATGACCAGACGTTCGCCTTTGAACTGTTCGGAGATAGTACGACGGCGGCGGGCGGTGTGGTCTGCAACGGCGTCACGCGCAGGGGTCACCTGCGGGGCGGGCGCCCAGTTGCTGGCCATGAATGCCTTGAAGGCATCTGATGTGGGCCGTTGCGAGCGGTTGTTGACACGCTCCTGCAGCGGCTGGGAAGCAGAACTATCCTTCGGGTCAGGCGTTGACAAGGGAACCTGCCTCCCGTGCGCGCAAGGCCCGCGCGACGTCGTCGCGGTTTTCCAGCATCATGCGCCGCAGCGCGGCACTTTCCGGCGGGAGGGCCGCCAAGAAACGGTCAGTACGGTCAACGGTTGCCTGGGTGGTCAGAAGTGCAGGATAGAGCCCGACGACGATCTGTTGGGCGAGCACGTGCGTGCGGGTTTCGACGATTCCCGTCACCGCCTCGAAGTATTTCTCCGCGTAGGGTTCCAGCAGCGACCGGTCTCGAACCCGCATGAAACCGGTTATCGCAGCCTTTTGCAACGCGTTGGACAGCTCCCCCTTGACCACGACCGAGTCCCAGGCCGCGGCTTTCGCCTCGGGGGTGGGGATGGCGGCCGTTGCCAGTGCCGCGGCGATCTGGCCGCTGGAGGTGTTGTCGCGTGCCAGTTCTGCGTCGATCCCCTCTTGTCCCATCCACCCGCCGGCAACGAGCGAAGCCACCAGCTCCCAGCGCAGATCCTGGCCAACTGTCAGTCCATCCAGGGTTGCCGATCCGTCCAGCAGTCCTGCCACTCTGTCCAGCTGGGCGGCGCTGCCTGACAGCAGCGCAAAGGACTTTACGAACTGCAGCTGTGCGTCGGACCCGCTTGAAACCTCGGAGGCGAGGTCCCAGAGCTTGTCCGCCGCGGCGGCTCTGGCAGCCTCGCGGTGTTCTTCGGCGACGTAAAAGTCCAGTGTGGTGGCGAGCTGCCGGAGCTGCACAAGGACCACCGAGGACTGGGTTTCCGCGGCGACGTGGGACAAGATGAGCTCCACGTACTTGAGGGCTGGAGTTTCGCCGTCGCGGGCGGCGTCCCAGGCTGAGTTCCAGACGAGGGCCCGAGGCAGGCTGTCTTGAAAATCCTTGAGGTGTGCCGTGGCAATCGTCAGTGACTTCGGGTCCAGCCGCACCTTGGCGTAGGCAAGGTCGTCGTCGTTGACCAGGATGAGGTCCGGCTGGGTCAAGCCTACAAGCCCGGGGACATCTGTGCGTTCGCCGTCGACGTCCAGTTCCTCGCGGTGCACCCGCTCCAGTTTGCCCGCAGCATTGAGGTTGTAGAAGCCAACGGCGATCCGGTGCGGCCGAATGGTGGGCCAGTCCTCTGCAGCGGACTGCACGATGGTGAGGGAGCGCAGCGTGCCTGTCGCGTCAGTTTCGATTTCCGGCGTGAGGGTGTTGACGCCGGCGGTTTCAAGCCATTGTCGTCTCCAGCTCTTCAGGTCCCGGCCGCTGGCCTTCTCCAGTTCCACCATAAGGTCGCCCAGTTCGGTGTTTTTCCAGGAGTGCTTGGCGAAGTATGCCCGGACTCCTGCCATGAACTGGTCCGGTCCTACCCATGCGACCAGCTGGCGGAGGACTGAGGCGCCCTTGGCGTAGGTGATGCCGTCGAAGTTGACTTCAACGTCCTGCAGGTCGTTGATCTCGGCGAAGATCGGGTGGGTAGTCGGTAGCTGGTCCTGGCGGTAGGCCCAGGATTCTTCTGTGGAGGCGAAGGTGGTCCAGGCGCTGGTGAAGGAGGTGGCTTCGGCCGCCGCAAGGTGGGACGTGTACTCTGCGAACGATTCGTTGAGCCATAGGTCGTCCCACCACCGCATGGTCACCAGGTCCCCGAACCACATGTGTGCTAGTTCGTGCAGGACGGTGATGGCACGGCGTTCAACCTGGGCGCCGGTGACCGTTCCTCGGAAGACGAAACCTTCCAGGATGGTCACGGCCCCTGCGTTTTCCATCGCCCCCATGTTGAACTCCGGCACGAACAACTGGTCGTACTTTTCAAAGGGGTAGGGGCAACCGAACTGTTCTTCGTAGAACGCAAAGCCCTGCCGTGTCAGTTCGAATATGTTCTCCGCATCCAGGTGCTCCATCAGCGACTTCCGAGCGAAGACTCCCAAGGGGATTACGCGTCCGTCGGAGCTCGTGACCTCGCTGCGGACGGACTGGTACGGTCCGGCAATCAGAGCCGTGACGTAGGAAGACAGGCGCGGGGTGGGGGAGAAGGACCATCGGGACCGGGCACCGCCGTCTTCCCCGGGTGTGATCACAGTCGGCGCTGGGGTGGGGGAGTTGGAGATAACGTCCCAATTAGAGGGGGCGGTGACGGTAAACGTGAATGTGGCCTTCAGGTCTGGCTGCTCAAAGACCGCGAACATCCTCCGTGAATCGGGAACCTCGAAATGCGTGTACAGGTAGACTTCGTTGTCCGCCGGGTCAACGAAGCGGTGGAGTCCTTCGCCCGTATTCATGTACGCCGCGTCGCTAACAACTGTCAGCTCGTTGCTTTCTTCGAGGTCCGGCAGCTGGACGCGGACACCATCCGACACAGTGGCCGGGTCAAGGCTCCGCCCGTTCAGCGTGATGCTGTGTACGGCCCGGGTCACCGCGTCGATGAACGTGGAGGAGCCGGGGAGCGCGGTGAACTTCACGGTGGTGGTGCTCCCAAACACCTCCCCGCCCGTGGTGAGGTCCAGCTGCACGTCGTAGGACTCGACGGTGATGAGTTTGGCGCGTTCGCGGGCTTCGGCGCGTGTCAGGTTCATGCCTGGCAAGTGGACCTCCAGAGAATTGGACCACCAAGAATTGGCGGCGGGGAGTCGTGAAGAGTTTTGGCGTTGGATCATCCGGTTTCGGAACTGCACTCAGTGCCTCGGCTCTGGGAATCGGACCCCAGGGTGGTGTTGTGGATGATCCACACCATATATTAGTTTTTGAATTTTCTAAAGATTCAAGTTGGGGAATCCCGATCGGGGACAGAGCTGATGCTGGGCCTCCCCGGCGGGCGGCCGGAAGGGTAACCCGGGTATCGGTCTAATCGGCTCCAGCTCGGCCCGGGGTGGCGTCTGACATATTTATCAGAGCAGCGCTTGTGCGCCGCCATCCGCAGGCCCGGCGCCAGAGGGGGTCGGCATGCCCGGTCAGGATCTGCGTAGGCACTTTTCCATTGTTAGAACGCTTTTTATGACGGGCTTACGCTGACCTTTGGCTGTCTTTGTCACTCTGCTCGAAAACTGTTTCGGACGGGCGGGCCTTCTTGTACGCTTCCCACTCTTCGACCAGTGAGTCTGTCCGCCCCTCTATCCAGATGAAGTAGTCGGTAGCGTTGTCGATTCTTGCTTTGGATGAGGCGCTGAGGCTGGGGATGAGTTGGTGGGCCATTCGGGTGGCCTCCCTGAGCCTGGCGGTCGGCTCACGGCCGTTTTCTAGGAAGCTGCCCCATGGATCAGATTCTGCGGAGAAGTAGTGGTTGCGGTCACCTGGTATCCAGTGACGCTTGATCATCGCTAAGTTCAGAAGGCGCCGCGTACTCACGGATATTGACCCCGGACTGGCCGATAGAACACTGCCGAGATCAGCGGATGAAATATATTCGGCATCCATTATCAAGAGATAGCCGAGCACTCTACCGTCCATGGCATTGGTCCCGGCCAGAGTCCAGGTTTGTGCAAAATTATCGATAAAGAGCCGCTGTTGCTCGTCGAGCTGTGGTGGGGACTTCATCTCGAACTCCTTTCGTCTATTGAATATTTAGTTACTTCTATAGAACCAGAATGTGCTGACGGTGGCTACTGCGCCAAGGTCCCGGGTACATGGGGGTTAGGGGAAGGTGCTGTCCCTTAGGTCGGTGGAATCAGATCCAACCTGGTAACGGATGCGGTTTGGATGACCACCGGTGCAAGGAGGAGCTGTCCTTCGAGATAGGGGTCTGGCCCTCCTGTTTGACAGGGCGCGGAGTGAATGCGACGGATAATGTCCATGCCTTCCGTGATGCGCCCGAAGGCTGCGAATCCCTCGCCGTCCGGGTTTCTTTTGCCACCGTGATCAAGTGCAGGCGTGTCACGGAGGCAGATGAAGAAGCCAGCGCCTGTTCCTGAGCCGGGGGCATTCCGGGGCAGGGACAGGGTCCCCTCCTGATGCCGCAGAGCGGTCCGTTGCGTGCTTTCATGTCGCACCTTGCGCGCGGGCTTCTCGTCGCTGGCATGGGCTTGGACAACGTCGATCTGCGGATGACCTTGGTCGTTGTCTGATCGGACCGTCCGGAAGAACTGTCCGCCGGTGTATTCTCCGTGGAGTATGCATTCGATGAATGCTTGGCACGATTCCGGAGCAACATCGTCGGCCAATTCGAAGCTGATCGGACCCCAGGACGTGTCCAGCTGTCCGCTAGTTGGCATCCAGAAGCTCCTCGGCTAGTGACGGGCCGCGCTTGACGATCTCTTCTGCGACTGCATCAAACTTCGAAGCGAACGTAAAACCCCCCTGTGGTGGTTTTTGGCCGAAGAGGTGATTGACGAAGTAGTCCAGGCGCCGCCGGACGCCGTAGCCGGTGAGGCTGTGTCCTGCTGAAGGTAGGAGAACTAGATCGTAATCCTTATTACCGTCATTCAGGGCTTGTAGAAGCTGGAAAAGCGCAGCTGGATGACAGCCTGAGTCCCGTAGACCGTGAATGAAGAGCAGCTTTCCATGGAGGCCGTCTGCATACGTCTTAGCAGCCTGGATCTTGTAATGCGCATCTTCAAAGGGCCCGTGGTACCGTTCGCCCCAAGTGTGCCAGAAGAGGCTTTGGTCGTAGTTTCCTCCGCCGGCAACAGCTACGGAGAAGAAGTCACCGAAACGCAGCGCAGCGTGAGCACTGGCGTACCCCCCGGCCGAGAACCCAGTGATGCCAACCCGGTCCAGATCCATTGCGGGATAAGTTTTGCTTAGTTGTTTAATGGCAGCGATGTGGTCTTCCAGTGCGGAGGCCTCGTGGACCTTCTTCCAGGAGCTCTTGTGGAAGTCCCGGCCTCGTTCGGTCGTTCCGCGCCCGTCCAGCACCAGTGCGAATGCTCCGAGTTGAGCGAATGCAGCAGTATCTATGAAGGTGTGGGTTTCCATGGGATCGGCGAAGGCCCCTTGGGGACAGTTGCGAACCTGTGGACCGCCGTAGATGTGGTCGACGACCGGGTAGCTCCGGGAAGGGTCGTAATCGACGGGAAAGAAGAGCAGCCCGTGTATCTCAGTTTTGCCGTCGGCAGCTATGGTGCTGACAGGAACGGGCCAGCGCCACGTTGCGGGGAGTCCAACATCGGTGGCGGCCTCCAACTCCATGACCTTAGCCCCGCTGCGGTCACACAGGATCGTGACGGGTAGCCCGTCAGTCTTTGAGACTGTATCGACAAAATAGTCCGCGCCAGGCGAGATACCAGCGATGTCGCTTCTATCGACTCCCGACTGCAAAGAAAAGAGAGCTAGATTGAACGAATTGGGGCGCCACACTGTGTGTTCGCCTTCGTCGTCCCGAAGGATTTCAACTGTCGCTGCCGGATCGAGGGAGATCTTGCAGGGCCGGCCCTGACATGGTCCCGTCGCACTGCCGACACCAGCAGCTATAAAGAACACTTCACGATTCTTCTCGTCCACGGCAAGCAGCTCACGGACCCTCCAGCGCCCGTCGGTGAGTTGCCGCTTGACGCTCCCGGACTTTAGGTCGTAGAGGTAGAGGTGTCCGTGGCCCGTGCGCTCGGAGTACCAGATCAGTTCTGATGACGCGGGCAGCGGCTTGACCAACGCCGGACCATATACGTTGACGCTCAGATCGATAGGCGCCTCGGAAGTCTCCGAGAACAGCACCTTTGTAGTGCCGCTAGAAGGATGACACGCTATGACCTCGGCGTGGGTTTCTCCTCGCTGGATGGCGACGAAAAACACCGTCGAGCTATCCTCGCTCCACCAGGCCAGTTGGGCGTCGAAGATTGTGTCGTTCATCCGGACTGCTGACAGTGGAGGGAAGTCCACTGGAGTCACCGTCGAAGTTTCCGTATCGACAAGTATAAGTGTGAATTCAGTGACATGTTCGTCGCCGGGAAGGGAAGTCCGGTTGGTACGCACCTGAGGCCGTACGCCTTCCTCCGGGAGGTACTCCATGATAGGAAGGCTGGGTACCTTGCGCTCGTCGGTGCGGAGTGTGAAGTAGAATCTGCTGTCAGGCGACCAAAGCCCCTGCAGTTTACCTGCTGCGGATGCGCGCCCAGCCAATGGGCTGTTGGCGTACGAATTGGCCTCTTCCCCGTCTGCGGTAAGGGCCGTCATTTCCGTTCCGGAAGCACCGCGACGGAGATGAAGGTTGTGCTCGTGGAGGACTATTGCACGGGCGCCATTAGGCGAAACCGAAATTCCTTCACCGTCGCGGGACGAGAGTTTTTCGCCCTTGTGCAGCAACAGGCTCGAGGGATCAAAGGTCCATAGATGGGCATCATGCTTGAAGGTGACAACATTGCTGGATGCTTCGACGGCCACGGGTTGAATGCAGTCATTCATGACGGGAACCAGCTCAGGGCTATGCTTCTCGAGGGCAGCAGCGAGGACTGAGATAGGCAACATGTGATCGGCCCGGGTTGCGGCGTCAACGATTCGGATCGCTGGCCCGTCCGCAGAGTCTCGTGTGTACCAGAAAACGGACTCGCTGATCCATATCGGGTATACGGAACCGTTTCGGACAAGGGCGTCGGGGTCAAACAATAGATCCTGGATTGTCTGGTAGCGCTGTGACCAATCGATGTCGATCCTCAAGGTTGGTGGGTTGCTCATTGCGTATCCCTTCGTTAACTAATCCATCTTTGTCTTGGGACGTAGGCCGGTAATCCGGAGGAAAGGCCCAGCTACTGATTGGGAGGGTCGTGGCCGTCTCAGGCAACAGAACGAGGTACTTGGCGCGACGATCCGAGCGCCGACAGGACGGCCGAGGCTGTGGCAACGTTCAACAACATGCGAGCACTCCAAAAGATCATTGAGACCCAAGTCCAATTTCACTACTGATGTCTCTTGGCCCTGACGGCAAGACGGACATGTAAGACGCGACACAAAAATAACATGAATTTAGTTTTTTCTAAAGTGTCAAAACCGCGGATGGCCGCCCATACCTCCGCGCGGCTTGCACCGTTGCGAACGCCGCCCCCCGCTTCGGAGCCTGTTCCCCGTAGTTGCTCAGGCGGTGGCCCGGCAGGGTGTGGACCAATCGCAGCACCAAGAGGTGCCATTTAGCTCTTTTAGAAGATTCTGAATGTTGGTACGGTATCCGGTAGGGCACTACTCAGTGCTGCGATGCGATGTGAGCGACAGCACCAGGTACGCGTAACTGCTGTGCTGCCGCCGATGCGTTGAACCCACCGCGAAGGACCACCATGCAAACTTCCCTTTCACCACAGTCAACCGAGCCCGACCCATACATTTGGCTCGAAGACCCCAGAGACGAACGGGCCATTCAATGGGCTGCTGCTCGCAGCGGCGCAGCCCAGTCGGCCCTGCAGTCCATGACCGAGTATGAGCAGATCCTTCAAAAGCTCAAAAAATTGAACGGCGTCAGCGATCCTGTGCCGGATTATCACTTTCTTCCGGGACACCTTCTGCGGGTATCCCGGAATGAACAGTCACCGCATGGCGTACTGTCCGTAGCCCCAGTGGGCTCGGGACGGCTCGGTGGGTGGGTCGACGTTTTGAACATGGAAACCCTCCGACGGGAAGAGAGCACGCCGTGGGAGTTGCGCTTAGGCGCAACGACACTGACAAGCGCACCTGGCTCGGGGCATGTTCTGCTACCACTTTCACCGGACGGCGGCGACACTACTGTGCTTCGTGAATTCAACCCGCTGAGCGGCACGTTTATTGCCGACGGTTTCAGGCTTCCTGCGGGACGCAACAATGCTGTGTGGTTGACCTCCGACGTCGTCCTCGTCCAACACACGGTAGACGGGGCACCAGTACTCCCTACTGGATGGCCCAAAGAGGTGCACCTCTGGCGCCGGGGAACCCAGCTGGCGGACGCCAACGTCGTCTTCTCTGCGGAAGATGACGATGCACTGATACTCCTTGGCGCCGTGGACGACGGTGAGGGGACGGCGGGCATTGTTGAATGTTGGCGGAACTACTCTACTGTGGACACTTTCCTCATCAGTTCCGATAGTGACGTGGTGCGGTCCGCGGAACTGCCCCGTCGACGCAAGATGATCCTGCCGGCCCCTGTCGCTGGACCGTTCCTGATCGGGGTTGCAACTGAAGAAGGAACCTGCGGGGGTATTTCCTTTGGCGCTGAAAGCGTCCTCGCATACGACACTAGGGCATCCTCGACCGCAAAATCGAGGCTCCACGTCGTTTTCGTTCCGGAGCATGACGAATACCTAGCAGATACCAATTCAGGGATTGCTTCAAACACTTCGTCGGTCAGTATGGTGTTCAGTAAATACTCGAGGGACCGGGTTCACACTTCCCACTGGGACGGAACTACCTGGCACGTAACGCGCGGTGACGAACAGGAGCCCGGGACCAGCACCGGATTCAAGGCAAGCGACACCCGCGGAGAAGCACGGGTTATAGAGACGGCCGGGTTCACCCAGCCAGCCATGGTGGTGCTGCAGGGCGCAGGGGCTGAGGATGAAAACCTCTATTCCGAATCACCAGTAATTGACTTATCCAATCTCCACGTCCAGCAGCGTCGAGCCTCCTCGCCGGACGGAACCGAAGTGGACTACTACCTGATCGGTCCGACCGAAGTGGAAGGCCCAACTCCTACCCTTTTCACCGGCTACGGTGCCTTCGGCATCACCGTCCGCCCGTCGTACTTTGGGTGGGAGGTCGGGGGCAGCTCGCTGGCGCTGTGGTTTGACAGGGGAGGATCCCTGGCCATCCCGGCTGTGCGTGGCGGCGGGGAAAAGGGCACTGTGTGGCATCGGGCTGCCATGCGGGAGGGCCGCCAGCGGAGCTATGATGACTTCGCCGCCGCCATCGAAGACCTGCAACACAGCGGATATACGACCCCGGACCATACCGGAGTTTTCGGCATGTCCAATGGTGGGCTGTTGGCCGCGGTCATCGGCACGCAACGCCCCGACTTGGTGGGGGCGGTGGTCAGCGATGTTCCGCTCACCGACATGATTCGTCTCCGTCACATGGGTATGGGTGCGGCGTGGCTGGAAGAATATGGCGACGCCGACGATCCCACGATGAACGCTGTCTTGAGCGGGTACTCGCCTTATCAGGCGATCCAGGACGGTGGTGACTATCCCCCATTTCTTGTCACAGTAGCCACCTCCGATGACCGGGTAGGGCCGGGGCATGCCCGCAAACTGGCAGCCAGGCTCGAAGAAGCCGGCGCAACGGTTCTCTTCCTCGAGGACCAGCACGGGGGCCATGGCGTCAGTGACGCGCTCACAAACCCTGAGCTAATGGCAGCCCGGATGACCTTTCTGGTCGCAGAGCTGATGTAACCGCCGCGGGGGAAGGGCACATGATGGTCGCCTTGAGCATGAGGTGTCCGCCTCGCCTCGATACCTAAAACCAGGGGACTCCGGGCTGAACCCGGCGGACCAGAGACTGCGGCGACGGAGGTTACGCAGTAACCTGGGCGCCTGAACGCCAGGGCTTCTCCAGCCTAGGGCCCAACGCGTATACCGAACGGGCCGCTTGAGCCTTTCGAAGTGCGAGGGCGGCGGGCGGGCTGACTATGTAAAGAGCTTGTTAAACAGAGATTTAGGTCATGTTGCCCACGAATCACCCTGCCGAAACCCTTGGGCACGTAATCATCAACACATCCATCAGGCATTCGGTGCCCGCAGCGGCCTGGAACGCCTGTCTTCCTCTTACTCTTGCGAGCCGCGGCCTTGCATACAACCGTCACAAGGGAACGGCTTGCCCGAGGGCCTGGTGAGGTCACCATTTCGACGGCGGACGACGGGGGCACCTTTTGTGAAAGAAAAAGTCTTCGTCTCTTTAGAAATATCTAAAAGTGGCATATGATGTGTGTCACGATGCCTTCAGGGCGTTAGCCAATCTACCCCTGGAAGGCTCGCTAATGGAACCTGCTACTCCTCCTCAAAGTGCGGCAGCAGTTCACCCACATCTGTTCAGCGTTCCTGGCTTTGCTGTCATCACCGTTCGGGCACCGAGTGGCGGGGCAACCCGCCCATCGCCGACGGCTTCCATCGCCGTTGGGGTTCGTCCCGGCAGCAATGGCAGTGGCGGCACCTGAGACTTAAACCGCATCTCGCTACGTCTAATCGGAGGCTTTTCGATGTCCCATCCCCGACGAATCCGCACTGCGGCAGCCGTATTGCTCGCAGTATCCCTCACGCTTTCGGCCTGCACCCCCGGCAGCAACGACGCTCCTGAGCAGGCTGTCGCGTCACTGACCTTTGCGGGTAATGAACCAGACCACCTGACGCCAGCCAACAGCCAAATGGCCTCCTACCACGTACAAGCACTCTTCAGCTCCTTGACCTATGCGGATCAGGACGGAAAACTCTCGATGCTGGCAGCTGACTCCGTCACATCATCGGACGCTATCAACTGGACGATAAAACTCAAGCCCGGATGGACATTCCACGACGGCAGCCCGGTGACGGCACAGAACTACGTCGACTCGTGGAACGCCGTCGCTTACGGACCCAACGCATGGGCATACAACGGGAACATGAGCAACATTGCCGGTTACGCCGACCTCAATCCGGCCGAAGGCCAGCCCGCCACGAAGACGATGTCCGGTCTCAAAGTTGTGGACGAGACCACCTTCACCGTCACCCTGGCAAAGGCGGACGGACAGTTCCCCGTGCAGCTGACCCAGAACATGTTCGCGTTCTACCCGATGCCTGCGGCTGCGTTCTCGGATCCGGCCGCTTACGACCGGATGCCGATCGGCAACGGCCCCTACAAGATGACGAAACCCTGGCAGGCCAACGAGCCGGTCACGGTGACAGCCTACGAGCAGTTCGCCGGGGAGAAGCCCAGCGTGAAAGAGTTCGTCTTCAAGCCGTACCTCGACATGGGCGCCGCCTACACAGACGCCCAGGCCGGCAATATCGATCTCATGTTTGTGCCTCAGGATAAGACGTCCGTGGGCGCAACGGATTTCCCCGACCGCCTGCACCGTGTTGCACTGCCTGGCGAGTCATACTTGGCTTTCCCCTCCAACGATCCCCGCTATGCCGATAAGCGGGTGCGGCAGGCATTCTCCATGGCAATTGACCGGGATGCCGTGAACAAGGCTGTGTTCTCCGGCCTGAATAAACCGGCCACTGCCTTTACTGTCGCCTGGCTGCCCGGAACACCCGAGGGAGTGTGCGGGAAGTTCTGCACGTTTGATCCCCAGGCGGCGAAGGCACTGCTGGCCGAAGCCGGCGGTTTCTCCGGCAAAGTTGAGCTCGTCTACCCAGGCGGAGCTGGGATGGATACCGAATACCAGGCCTACGCCAACCAACTCAGGCAGAACTTGGGCCTTGAGGACGTCACCGTCGCCCCGACCACGGGTTTCGCTGACTTCCTCACTCCCCGCGCCAAGGGTGAGATGAAGGGCCCGTTCTTCTCCTACTGGGGAGCGCCGTACCCAAGCCAGCAGAACACGCTGCGGGAAATGTTCACCGCCAAGGGCCTGTGCGCAGGGTGCGCGCTGCCACTTGACCCGAGAGTGGCAGTGGCCATCGACGCCGCGAACAGCGAACTGGATCAGGAGGCCGCGAAGAAGGGCTACGCCAAAGCCCAAGAACTCATCGCAGAAACCTTCCCGGTAGCGCCACTGTTCGATAACAGCGGAGATTTCTATACCTCCGAAAAAATTGCCGAGCTACCTTTCTCGGGCGGGTATCCCGTCATGGCACACATCAAGGCTGCGTCATGATCGTCCAGAGTTCCCGGAGGTTAGCCGAGTTTGTCATCGTATTCCTTGGGGTAACGTTCCTTATCCTGGCTGGTGTTTTCGCACTGCCCGGTGATCCGATTGCCGCTCTGGGCGGCAACCGTCCGCTGTCTCCGAGCGTTGTGGCCCAGCTCCGGGCCGAGTACCACCTTGATGAATCGTTGTGGCAGCAATACCTGCACTATCTTGGTGCCCTGTTTTCGGGAGATCTCGGGACGAGTTTCTCGGGCCGTCCCGTCGCCGACATGATGGCCGAGCGCTGGCCGACTACCATCAGGCTGGCTTTGACGACATGGGTTATGGAAGCCGTTGGCGGCATCGTGCTCGGGGTCATCGCCGGTGTCCGGCGCGGAACCTGGATCGATAAGAACATTCTGCTGCTCACCATCGTCGTCTCATCGATACCGGTCTTTGTGCTCGGAGTCACTGCACGACTGGTATTCGGCGTCCACCTGGGAATTTTTCCCGTGGCCGGCACCGCGGCAGGTTGGCCCATGGCGTACATTCTGCCCGCAGCGGTAACGGCTGTCTTCGGTCTCGCCGCAGTGGCACGCCTGACACGTGGCAGCGTCGCGGACACACTGAATTCAGACTTTGTACGCACGCATCGTGCCAAGGGCTTCAGTGACCGACGGATCCTGGGCATCCATGTATCCCGCAACGCGGCCATCCCGGTCTTAACGCTCATCGGCGTTAGCTTCGGAGCCCTGCTGGGCGGAACAGTCTTTGTCGAAAGCGTGTTCAATCTTCCTGGCATCGGACAGCTGCTCGTGACCGCAATCCAGGGCCACGACGGGGCGCTGGTCGTCGGCGTGGCCACCGCACTTGTCATGGTCTTCCTGATCACCAATCTCGCGGTTGATCTGTTGGCCACCGTTCTCGATCCAAGGATTCGCCGTGGTTGAGCCAATAACCGTACCCGTTGCTCCGACCGACGGACTACGCGCGAGAGGGGTGTGGCCCACGTTACGCCGGCGAGTCTCGTTTTGGATGCCCACGGCAGTGCTTGCAGTGCTCGCCTTTATGGCGATCACGCCCGACTTGATCGGCGGCATATTCGGCAACGGGGACCCTCGTTCCTGTGACCTGGGCATGTCCCGGTCGGGCTCAGCCCCTGGGCACCCGTTCGGGTTCGATGTCCAAGGGTGTGACTTGTACACCAATGTGATCCATGGGGCCCGCAACTCCCTACTCGTGGCCCTGATGGCTACCGCTATGGCATTCCTCGTGGCTTTGGTAATTGGCACTGTGGCTGCGCTCTTTGATGGATGGGCGGACTCCGTTCTCTCACGCCTTACGGATATATTCCTGGGGTTTCCCTTCGTCATTGGTGCGATCATTTTGCTGATCAGCTTTGATGAACGGACCGCGTTTTCAGTGGCGCTGGTACTTGCACTGTTTACGTGGCCGTTGATGGCCCGGCTGGTTCGTTCATCCGTGCGATCCGTTCGAGGAACAGAGTTCGTGCAGGCGTCCACAGCTATGGGCATCGGATTGGGCCGGACTGTCGTCCGCCACATTCTGCCAAATGCCCTTGGACCTGTTTTGGCTATTGTGACGATCAACGTTGGCGGGATTATCGTGGCCGAATCAGGGCTTTCCTTCCTCGGCGTGGGATTGGACGCTCCCGCCATATCCTGGGGACGGCAGATTGCCGATGCCCAGACTCAGCTAGCGAATGCCCCGCATTTGATCCTGTGGCCCGGTCTTTTCCTGGCCCTGACTGTCCTCTCCCTCATCTCACTCGGCGATGTCCTACGCGACGCCCTCGACCCTCGGCAGCGGTAACCATGAATCGAATTAACCAAACAGTTTCCCACGGCTTGTCTTCCAAATACGCGGTCGCACCCCAACCGGAACCGGTTTTGAGCGTGGAAGGCCTGACAGTCAGTTTCGGGATCAACGGAATCGACCACGTCGCGGTTGATTCCGTCAGTTGGAACGTACACCCCGGCGAGGTAGTGGCACTCGTTGGTGAATCCGGGTCGGGAAAAAGCGCGACAGCACTTGCCGTCGCGGGACTGCTCCCACACAGCGCAACAGCCAAGGGAACCGTACAGTTCGACGGGCGCAACCTCCTTGACCTCAGCGAAGATCGAATGCGCGACATCCGTGGACAACGCATTGCCATGATCTTCCAGGACCCGCTCAACGCACTGGATCCGGTGTTCACCATCGGTTCGCAAATATCTGAGCTCCTCCGGGTGCACAACCCTCGACTGAGTAGCGCCCAAGCCAAATCCCGGGCCTTGGAACTGTTGCGGTCGGTCAACATGCCCGATCCGGAACTCAAACTCACTCAGTACCCGCACCAGCTCTCCGGCGGTCAATGCCAAAGGGTCATGATAGCCATGGCCTTGTCTTCGGAACCTGACGTTCTACTGGCTGACGAACCAACCACTGCGCTGGACGTCACAGTGCAGCAGAGCGTCCTTGACCTTCTGAGGGATATCGCCGACCGGACCAACACCGGGATCGTGCTCATCACCCACGACATGGGCGTCGTTGCAGATATCGCTGACCAGGTCATCGTCATGCGCTCAGGGCGGATTGTAGAAAAGGCCGCGGTCCGCCCTCTGTTCGCTGCCCCCAAGGATCCGTACACGCAGGATCTGCTTTCCGCAGTTCCCGGTCGGGCACAATCGCGGCCGAAACCACCCGTAGACGGCCACACCGCGCCTTTGCTGGCGGTCGAGGACCTTGTTGTCGAGTACAGCAGTCGGTCACTCGGTAAAAAACGGACCCTACGCGCAGTGGATCAGGTCTCTTTCGATGTCCGCCCCGGAGAAGTCTTCGGGCTGGTGGGTGAATCAGGCTCGGGCAAATCCACTATTGGAAAAGCCCTAGTAGGCTTGGCGCCCATTAGCGCTGGATCCGTTCGGATAAGCGACGTGCGCATCGGGCGAGGAACTCGGAGGGACCTGCGGCGTGCCCGTCGCCGTATAGGCGTCATCTTCCAGAACCCCACGGCATCACTGGACCCTCGACGAAGTATCGGGGATGCCCTAGACGAGCCGCTGAGCCTGCTTGGCAGGCTGCGCGGCACCGACCTAACCAAACGCCGCGCAGAGCTGCTCGAATCAGTGGAACTACCAGCCAAGTGGGCCGAACGCTACCCGCACGAACTCTCCGGAGGGCAGCGACAACGCGTTGCAATAGCCAGAGCCCTAAGCCTTCATCCCGAACTGATCATTGCCGATGAACCGACCTCAGCGCTGGACGTATCGGTTCAAGCGACCGTGCTGGAATTGCTAGCCCGTCTCCAAGCGGAACACAGATTCGCCTGCGTGTTCGTATCCCACGACCTGGCAGTAGTCGGGCAGATGTGCCACCGCGTCGCTGTGCTGCAATCCGGTCAAATCGTCGAACAGGGCACAGCCGACCAAGTCCTCACTCAGCCCCGAGCGAACTTCGCCAGGCAACTTCTCCAAGCAGCCCCCATCCCCGACCCGGTCGAGCAGTCCCGCCGAAGAACCGAACGCCTAAAGACTAACTGAACACTCGCCACTAGGTTCTGCGAGTTCGATCCCTGTGGTGCCGGGATCCTTCGTCGCACGGACTGCGGGGGTCCTCCGCCTTATGGCGGGGGACCCTACACCCGTACATGACGGGGATTAATACATAGGAATCTTCTAACCAGAGGTCCGTCCAGTTCGACCTTTTGGTGTTCAGTACGCGGCTCAATTTCTGGTGATCCCATCTCGCATAGGCGTCATGCCGTGTTTTTCACGCTCTACTCGCACACTTTTGCGGTGAGCCGCTGTTAGGTCAACCGGCTAGCCGGGCACTCGCATGGGTGCTGAACAGGAACCGAAACAGCCCTGCGTTCGAACGGTAATGAGGTTTCCGTCACCCAGGGCCCTCCACGCCGCCAGTGTCACGACGGATGCCGGGGTGGCCAACCCGAGTTTTGGACGCCACCCCTTGGCCAAAGCCGCCTTCACCGGACCTGAAAATCCCGTGGCTCTTGGTGAGGTTCACTTGCTCTGGCTGCAACCGACGACCGAGAAGGGCCTGTTACCAATGGACGCTCGCATGGCCGCGACCCGTCCGAAGCCTTCGGCCGAACTGACGACTTAGGCACCCTCGAACAAGGCAAGAGCGCGGACCTCCTTATCCTCGACGCCGACCCGCTCGCTGACGCCGCTAATAACCGACGCTTTAGCGCCGTCATCAAGGATGGCGCTGTAATCGACCGCGACGTCCTGCCCTCGAAACGAGACGCATCCGTTCCTGACGAGCGACCGGTCACCAAAGATAAGAATGACGTCGAACCGAGCGTAGTCAAGGTCACCACACCATGAGGGTGACAGGGGGCCATTCGGACACCGTCCGCTGACAGTCCGAGCCTTCTCTTCCAGGGAAAGCCAATTTGCCGTGCCATTGACGCAAGGCTATCGGTTCTTGGCTAGCACTTGAATTGCTCAGGAAAGGGTTCGGCAAGCAGCGTGCTTGATCGGCTGGCCTCGACATCCACAAGTTACACGGCGAGCAGCGAGTTGCTGGCATCTACGGCGGGATTAGGAATGAGGAAGCACTGCTCTGTCGCTATAGGCGGAGCTGACCGATGCACAGTTCGATGGAGGGGCACCCAATACTGAGTGGACACTTGATGACGTCGCGTTTGCACGTGAGTCACCCCTGTGCGCAATCACCCGTTCGTGGAATGGGCAATGGCGGACGAATTGCGTTTCCCCGGTGTTTCTGGCCAATGGAACATCGTGGACGGCAGGTCTTAGGGAAAGTGCCGGACGGTCTCCGGGTTACCGGCAACGTAGGGTAACCACCGCTCGTCATTGGGACTGCCTGTGGCGACAAAGCCCGCTACCGCTTGAGCGAAGGTTCGGGCGAGCTCGCGGTCCTCGTCGGTAAGCTGTCCGAGCATAGGACTGTCCGCGTAGGCATCCATGGTGTCGAAAAAGAAGGGGAGATCGACGCAGTGCACGGCACCAAGATGCGCGCGGTCATGCGCCGGTGCATAGTTGAACTGGTAGACATAGGTGTCATGGCCCCCCGCCGACTGATGATCGGCGAAAAGTAACGTGCCATTCCGGAACACGGCCTCCGTCATGATCTGTGTGAGTACGTCGCTAGGGACGGCATTATGGTCGCCGGCCCCGGCGCGGTCGTAGCTGCCGCTTCCTCCATCTACCAGTGTGGCCGCCAAATATCGTGCTTGGTCAGCTCCCAGCGCCTGGATGCGCGAGTCGAAGGCCAAGAAAGCGGACATCTCGTTCTTCGTTGTGCCGATTAGCAGCTGCTTCCCGTCGAGGCATCCGTCCGCGAGAGCCCGCTCCCATGTCCTCGGAATTTGGCTGGCGCCGAGCACAGGATACATCGGCGGGGCGACGTTACCTGGGACCGAAAGCTCTCCAGCTAGCTGCCGGTACGCAAGCAACAAATCTTCGACGGGAAGCCTCCGCAACTCACCCATAAGATCAAGACTCCTGCTCAAACCGAGGATGTCAACGAAACGCCGCGCGTGCTTTGCTGCCATTTCGGGCTGTTGGGGTGCTAGGCCCATCGGAGCACTCTGGCAAATGATTTTATTAATCAGGGGGCCGCTAGCTGGCGAAGCGGCCAGATAAATTGAGGAGAAAGCGCCGGCAGATTGACCGCCAAGCGTTATGTCCTCAGGATTTCCGCCGAAACTTTGAATGTTGCGCCTAATCCAAGCGAGCGCGGCGGCTTGATCCTGCAAACCGAGGTTATCGATACCGAGTTCCGGCAAGTACAGGAAACCGAGAGGTCCAAGTCGATAATTCGCAGTGACAACAATGATTTCGCCGGCGGCGGAAAGATTCCGGCCGTCGTACCAGTCCCAGCCGCCAGAACCGCTGGTGAATCCACCGCCGTGGAACCACAGCAGGACGGGCAGCTTTCGCTCAGGTGAGGTCTCTAGAGGAAGCTCAGGCGTCCAAATGTTGAGGCTGAGCGACCCGTCCTCGTCCCATACTGGGGTGCGAGGGCCCATGACTGCCTCAAGCCGAGAGGGATCCTGGGGGACTGCCGGGCCGGACCGGGAGGCGTCCCTCACATCCGACCAGCTCGGGTGCGGCTGGGGCGGGGCGAAGCGCAGGTGCCCGATCGGCGAAGCTGCGTAAGGGACGCCGCGGAAGGCTGCTATACCCGTCTCAACTATTCCACGGACTATGCCCGACTCGGTAACGACAGTTGGTTTTACAGCTGACATTGATGACCTTTCTTGCTGTAGTGGAAAGGGGGCGTCTAGATAACGCCACTCCCGCAGTACCCGCCTCGAGGCGAACTAACCGCCGGCTCGAGTTCATTCCTTCATCAACCAATGGTGATGATTAGCTTGCGATGCGTAGGTGGTTCTTGATCTTGTAGGTTTGTCCGACGCGTCACAGCCCGCCAGTCTTCATGCTGATGTGCGCGACATCTGCGGTGGGTGCGTCCTGGAACGGCTTGGTCTAGGTGGCGTCATACAAGTCTGGGGTGGGTCGCCCGTTGTTAGGTTGATCCCTCTGGACGTCATATTATGTTTTTTCTACGATCGTCACAAGATCAAAACAGCTGGTGCCAATGTTGTGAGCAGTGGATGTTTGCGGGCACTCTGCCGGCAATTTCTCTTGGTACCCGTTGAAGAGTTCGAGGATGGATGGGCCGGAGCAGGTGGGGAAATCCTTTGAGGGCATTGCTGTCTCCCCTGCCCGTCGTCTCTAGACTGTTCTGAGATGCTTCGAGCGAAGCCCAAGCTGCCGTGTTTCGCGGCGGGTGTGCAAGCCTCCGGTCATCCGACGCTGCACACCCCCGTTTTTTCGTACGCTATTCGGCCCCGACGGTGAGTGCGGCCCGGTTGGCCGCCCATTGTTCTGCTGTGGCGTGCATGGACGCGGGCGGGATGGGTTGTTCGCTGGGGTCGGGTACGTCGAGGCGGTCGGTGTAGTAGAGGTTGGGAACCCCGAGGCCGGCTTGTGCCGAGGTCCAGCTCCGGTAGGCGGCTTGGCTGGGCAGCGTCCACCCGTCGGCATCGATCAGCAGTTCCGGGCATGCAGAGGCGGCGACGCGGGCCCGGTGGGTCATGGTGTCGACGACGCCGGTGCCAGGGGTGGTGTTGGGTGGTTCGGTGTGGCCGCCTGTCTGGTCGAGCATGAGTACGTCGTTGAGGCGGAGCTTGTCGGTCACATCGCGGAAGCCGGGGTCTGGTGTGTGGGTGACCACGAGGGCGTCGGGGTTGATGTCCTTGATGGCCTGGTAGCGGACTGCGAGCAGTTTGTGGAGCAGGTCGATTCCCCATGACGGCCCGGCATGGGTGAGGGCTGAGCCTGCGGGGGTGGAAGCGGTGAAGTCTATTTTGATCCTTTCGGACCCAGCTCGCCGATCATAGACCGTGCTGCTTGCTGGATCAGTTTGCGCCCGGCCGGTGATTCGGGGTCGAGGGCGACGGGCTGACCGGTGTGGTCACGGATGCAGGCTTCCGGTGGTGCGCCTTCGGTGTCCCAGGCCAGGTGCCAGAGCAGGACCTGCTGCCCGGCATCTTGCCGTTTCCGGATCCATCCGGCCATGTCAGGCCATTTTTCGGTGTCGGGCCGGCAGGTAGCATAGTCCTGCTGCCATTTGTCGTCGATGACGATGGTTCCGGGAACGATTCCGTGCGAGGCGAGCGTGTTGAGAGAGCGGTCGTAGTCTGCCTGTCGTGCTCGGTCCACTGCTGGGCGTTGGCTGCCGATGGAGGCCAGTGCGTCGGCGTTTTGGGCGCCCCAGCCGCAGAACATCGGTTCCAGCCACGCTGGTGAGGGCGGGGCCTGGGCGCGGGCGGGCAGCAGACCTCGTGCGTCGAGCAGTTCGAGGTAGTGCTTGAGGCCGTCGTAGGGGTAATCGGCGAGGAACAGCAGGAGTGTGGGGCGTCGAAGTGACCCTCCACTGACGTGTGACCGTCGTAGTCATAACGGAGGGAGAAGCCCGGGGTGAGGGCGTCGGAGGTGAGGTGGGTGAAGGGGCGCCGCTTGACTGCGACACTGATCATCAGGCAGGGCCCGCCCGATGAAGGGGACGCGGCAGGGTCGTCAGGGGAGAGGGCCAGGCACAGTGGTGGTGGGGTGAAGAGCCATCTTCCGACGCCGGGCTGGCCGCCGTCTCCTATTACGACCAGGGCTGCGGATTCCCCTGCGGGGCTGAGGACCTGCCATGGCCGGTCCGGGTTGGGGAGAAGACGGTGCTGTGCAGCAGGTCGCTGGGCAGCAGGCCGGAGCCGGCCGTGTGGGCCGAGCTGGCGGATTGCTGTGATGGTGCCCTTCCCTCGAGGCTCAGTTCAAGTGGCGGCACCAGGAATCGGACCGCCCAGGGCTGAACCATGCCGCTGAAAAATCAGGTCGGAGTCCGATAGTGCGCCGTCCTCGGCGCGGCCACCTACCTAGTCAGCGCGACAACAAATGCACCCCAACAGACACATCCCCTGGCTCGGCGGACACATTTACCCGACTGTCAGCTCCCGCCTCATTCTGATAGCGAGAGGAGTGCATGACGGTAAGGTGCGTGTCCCAAGCTGAAAGTATCCTTCGATCTTCACTGCATTTCAAATAGTAAAAGCAGATATCATAGTCTTGATATTTGATGATCAGCTGTTTATAGTGGCCACGGAGCGAAAACTTCCCCCCCCCGTATCCCAAGGAGATTCAATGAAGAATCAACGCGTCAAAGCACTCGCGGCACTAGGCGTAGTCGCAGCTGTTAGCCTCGCACTCTCCGGCTGCACCGGCGCCGGCGGCGGCAACGGCAAGGCGGCCGATGGCACCACAACGCTCACTCTGGCCACGCCGAGCTTCTCCCAGATGAAGGACATGGAGAAGCTCATCCCCAAGTTTGAAGAGTCTCACCCGGGCATAAAGGTCGACGTGACCTTTCTCGAAGAAAGCGACCTGCGGGACGCAGTGACCAAGGACGTTGCGACCAAGGGCGGGCAGTATGACATCGTCACGATAGGCGCGTACGAGACACCAATCTGGGCGAAGAATGGTTGGCTTGCCGAACTCGGCGGCTACGCCGGTTCCGACCAAGGCTACGACGTTAATGACATCTTTTCCCCGGTGCGCGAAGGCAGTTCGTATGAGGGGAAGATGTACTCGGCACCCTTCTATGCTGAGTCATCATTCTTGATGTACCGCAAGGATTTATTTGAAGCCGCAGGTCTATCCATGCCGGAGAATCCAACCTGGGATGAGGTGTCGGAGATGGCCCAAAAGCTGAACGATCCAGCTAAGAACGTGTCCGGGATCGTGCTCAGGGGCAAGCCGGGGTGGGGCGAGTCACTAGCTCCTCTGAACACCGTTATAAATACCTTCGGTGGACAGTGGTACGACACGAGCTGGAACGCGAAACTCGACTCGCCTGAGGTACAGAAGGCCACTCAGTTCTATGTTGATCTGCTCAAGACGGCCGGCCAGCCAGACCCCGTGTCCTACGGTTTTTCCGAGTCCCTCAATTTGTTCACGCAGGGCAAAGCCGCGATGTGGTACGACTCCACTTCAGCCGGCGGAGTGATCGAGGATCCCAACGTATCCAAGGTCGCAGGGAAAGTTGGCTACGTTCACGCACCTACGACCAAGACGAAGGAGAGCGGCTGGTTCTGGTCATGGAACCTTGCTGTCCCCGAGACCTCTAAGAAGAAGGATGCCGCATGGCAGTTCATCTCC
This sequence comes from Paenarthrobacter sp. NPDC091669, assembly GCF_044756725.1. Classification (NCBI taxonomy): domain Bacteria; kingdom Bacillati; phylum Actinomycetota; class Actinomycetes; order Micrococcales; family Micrococcaceae; genus Paenarthrobacter; species Paenarthrobacter sp. NPDC091669. Next base: position 154,720 of record NZ_JBIVTK010000003.1, on the reverse strand, counting down.
TGGGCAACGAGCAAGGACTACGTGCAGTTGGTCGGTAAAGAAATCGGCTGGACTCAGGTTCCCCCCGGAACCCGCAACTCCACTTATGACATTCCCGAATACCTCGACAAGGCCGGATCGTTTGCGCCGATCACCAAAGACATCATGCTTGCAGTACAGCCCAAGCAACCAGGAGTAGCGCCACAAAACTGGGTCGGAGTGCAGTATGTCGGCATTCCCCAGTTCCAGGACATCGGCACTCAGATCGCCCAGGGCCTCGCGGACACGATCGCCGGTAAACAGGACGTTCCTACCTTCCTCAAGAGTGCTCAGGACATTGCCCAGCTGGCTGGCGACGAACAAAAGTAAGATGGCCCACCCTCTCCGTTCTTCGAAAGGACCTCGCCATGGCCACCGCCGTGTATGACGAAGTCATTCCCGTTGTGCAAATTCCGCGATCGCGCAACGCCCGATCCCTATGGGTCTCACGGGCTATGCTTTGGCCGGCGCTGGCCGTCTCGATCGCGCTGACGCAGATTCCCTTCCTCGCGACGATCTTTTACTCGTTCCAGTCTTGGAACCTGCTGCAGGATCCGAGCCCCGTATTTGCCGGCTTTCAAAATTACGTCACCGTCTTCACCAATGGCTCGTTCCTGTCGTCCTTCCTGGCTACTGCCCTGATCACCAGTTGCACGGTAGCCGGATCGCTGCTTCTAGGCCTCGGCTTTGCGATTCTGCTTGATCGCAAGTTCCTTGGCCGCGGCTTGGCCCGTACTCTGATGATCACACCTTTCCTGGTTATGCCCGCAGCGGCAGCCCTGATCTGGAAGTGGTCGATCCTTGATGCCAGTACGGGATTTGCGAACTGGGCACTCGGAATCGTCGGGATCGCTCCTGTCGCGTGGGGAACAGACGCGCCGGTCGCCTCGATTGTTATGGTGCTCACCTGGCAGTACACACCATTCTTTATGCTCATCCTGCTGGCAGGACTGCAGTCGCAATCGAAAGAGGTCTTGGAGGCCTCAAGCGTTGATGGCGCGGGTCCGGTACGCCGGTTCGCCCTCATCACCCTTCCCCATATGCGCTCGTACATTGAGATTGCCGTGCTGCTTGGCTCTATCCAATTGGTGCAGGCCTTCGATCCCATCGCTATCATGACCCGTGGTTCGGGAGGCACGAAGACCTTGTCATACCTTCTCTACGAGCGTGCTTTCGTTGGGCTGAACGTTGGTGAGGCGGCGGCATACGGTGTCATCACAGTGCTTATCACCATCGTGATTGCAAGCCTCGGCTTGCGTCTGCTCTTTTCCATCTTCACCGAGGGGACTAACCGCTGATGACGACTTCAACAATTGAACGTCAACGACCCTGGCTACGTAAAGTGCCCGCCCGTGCACTCACTGTCATCACATGGGCTCTCGTGCTTGCGTTCGTCTTCCCCTTTCTCTGGATGATCGTCACAGCATTCAAGCCCGAAGGCCAAGCGGCGACTAATCCCCCGACGTTCTTCGCCGACTGGACGCTAGAGAGTTTCACCGCCGCATTCGCGCGGGACATGGCACCGTATCTTATTAATTCTGCGACCGCCTCGCTGCTGTCCACCGCCGTCGTGTTGCTCCTCGCCATTCCCGGAGCGTATGCCTTGACTGTGCGGCCGATTAAGCGAACGCGTGATGCGCTGTTCTTTTTCATCTCCACGCGGTTCATGCCGCTTGCCGCGGCGATCATTCCGATCTACCTTATGCTGCAAAGCATGGGGGCCCTGGACAACATCACGGTCTTGAGCATCCTCTACGTTGGGATGAACTTGCCGATTGCGGTCTGGATGATGCGTTCGTTCTTCTCGGAGGTGCCGTTTGAGATTATCGAGGCGGCACAAGTCGACGGTGCGAACGTGAGGACTGAACTATTCCGCGTCGTCCTACCGATCGTTCTCCCCGGCGTGGCAGCCGCGGGGCTGATTTGCTTCATCTTTGCTTGGAACGAGTACTTTCTCGCCAACATTCTCACCTCCTCGATCGCCCGGACGACCCCTCCCTTCCTAACAAGTTTTGTCGATGGTCGCGGTCTGTTTCTTGCAGTCCTGTCGGCAGCGTCCTCCTTGGCGATTTTGCCCGTGGTCATCGCAGGGTGGGTGGCCCAAAAACAACTGGTGCGTGGCTTGGCAATGGGAGCAATTAAGTAAGTAACGAGGCAGTATTATCCGTCCCACTCAGGCGGAGGATTTCCAATTCGCCGGCTCGGCGCCACTGGCTCATCTGGGTCATTAGTTCCTTAGCATCAGGGCAGTGAGACATTGATGATGACTACCGCGAAGGAAAATTCTCGATTGTTAAATTTGCTCGGCGGGCTAGTAATCGCTTTCTCATCTTTGACTGAAACTGCCTTGTAGTTCCCGGAAGAGATTCTGAGAGGAGGGCTTCGGTATGTCCAGCCAGGCCGAGCTGCCCTGGTGGTGGTTACAGACCGAAGCTCCCCTTCCAAAAGTGAATCATTAGTAACGCGATAAAGGCATTTAATCGCGATCACAGCACCATCTTGATTCTCGATCCCATCGTAAGTGAGCAAACATGGTTTTAAATGAGTCCGTGAAAGTTGACTGTCCACCCCACGAGGGTCATTCTCCGCTTGTTCTTCGCCTACATGTCGACGACTGGACCGGATTGCCAGGATCCAGTGCCGAGATTCGGAAAGACGGGCGGGTCCTTTGTTCCGGCCTTGTTGATGCCGTCACTGCGGACGGTAAGATTCTTTGGATTCAACCCCGATCGGACCAAAGGCGGCTGTATGAGAAGGCTGCCGCCTGCGAGGTCTGGGTGCACGTCATGGTCCCGTCTGACGTAATTAAGGCACGCCCTTATCCCAAGCTTCTACTCAGCGAGAATCGGCAATAGGCCACCACCGGCTCCAAGTAAATTCCGACCGGACGATGGCCGGCATTTATGTCTTTTTCCTTCGCCTCAAAATGATCGGGTGATGGACGTGTTCGCGAGATAGCCGACGATCAAAGGTCGATGGTTTTCAGCATGCTGGTGATGGTGGAGGACGTCACAGGCGCAATGAAGCAATGACTCGATCTCACCCCAATTCTCACCGTTACCTGCAGCGTGAAGGAAGTTCCTGCAGCAGTCGCTGATTTCGTCAATGAGGGCATGGGCAAAACCACCATCACCTGGACTGAGAGCCCGCTCACAACAGCGCTGTCAGTGGTCTTTGCGATGAGAACTGAACTCGTCCTTCAAACGGCAAGGCGCCCGACTGAACCGGCCTTGCAAAACCGAGGGTCGCAGAAGGCGACAGTGCATAGTTAGACGACTACATAGAGAAAGTTGTCTTAGGGGCGCGAGTCCCGGGTGGCGCGGTCAGCAGCAAGCGCAGCCGACCATCATTCGTCAGGCAGGGCTGGGGCTGCCCGTCAGCTGGTACTCAACTTTGCGGTAGTCTCGGCGAGGCGGGCGATAAGCGCTTCCTTCGTTTCCACAAACCGCGCGGATGGTGATGAGATCGTGATGCAGGCAGTGACGTGGTCGGATTGGAAGATCGGAAAGCATACGCAGTCTACTCCGAGCTGAAACTCTTGTTTGTCGAAAGAGTGACCGCGTTCACGGATAGCTTCGAGTTCCTGCCCGAAGTCCTTCTTTTTTGTAATGGTGTTTGGGGTGAGGGGGGTGAAGCGCATTTGTTTTATTGCCGCTTCCCGTACCTCCGCCGCCGCAAAGGCTAACAGTAATTTACCGCTGGCGCGTGCGTGGATGTTGTCGGAGTATCCTGCGTCAAGGCCCACAACTCGGACTGCGTGGATACCTTCTGCTGTCGCCAGCACCTTCACTGCACCGTTGCGCCAGACGCTGAGATAGGTGGTCTCCCCGGTGCTTTGCGCAAGAGAGTGGATGGCACGAGTGTAATTGGACGGTACGACATCCGCCCGAGAGTACGCTTCGGAAATGATCGCTGCCCGCGGTCCAAGGCGGAAGTAGCGCCCTTCGTCCTTGGTCACCATGCCCTCGGCCGCCAATGTAGTGAGGAGGTGGTAAGTGGTGGGGAGCGAGAGCCCGAATCGCTCAGAGACCTCTTTAGCTTGGAGGCCCTCAGATTCAGCAACAGCAATCAGAATCTGCACTGCGCGGCTAACTGACTGGATGCGGGTCTGGCTCTTGAGCTCGGGATTTCCTGTATTGATGTCCACAACACCAGTCTACCTTTCACTATATGGAATCAATTTAAGGGCAGCCCGGCGTTTCTCTCCGAGACGCCTCGGGCCTGGTCCCACGGTGACAAGGACGCAGACGGAGGAGTCTGCCGTGAACGGGCCAGCACCCCGCACTCGCCAGGGCGGGGTGGCGGTCCTTGTTCCCCTAGTCCATTGCGTATCCGGCGGAGACGTTCAAGTCTTCGCCGGTGATCCCGGAGGATACGTCCGAAGCGAGAAAAGCCACTGCTTGGGCGACCTCTTCTGCTTTAGTCCACCGCTTCAATGCGGTCTGGCCGGTGAAGCGCTCTTCGATCTTCTGGGGGTCGAGGCTTTCGGATTCGGACAGTGAATCCACAACCCATTGCATCCGGTCACCCATCACCACTGCGGGAGAGATCAAGTTCACCCTGACACCATGTGGTCCGGCGTCGACGGCCAGCGTCCTTGTCATTCCGACGAGCGCTAGCTTCGATGCTGCATACGCCGACCTGCTCGCGAGCGGCTTCTTGCCGGTGGCTGACCCAATGATGATGACCGAGCCGGACCTGGCCGCGATCATGCTCGGCATGAACGCTCGGCAAAGGGAGAAAGTGCCGTGAACGTTTACATTAAAGACGTCTTCCCAGTCTGCTGGGTTGACGTCCCATAGCGGAGCGGATGGTCCTCCGACTCCGCTGTTGGCAACCAAGACTCCTGGGCTTCGCCCTTCGTCCTGCAGGGTCAGAGCGAGGTTTTCCGCCTCTTGGTATTCTGTTACGTCGAGGTGGTGACATTCAGCCGAGCCACCATCGTCCAGGATGCACGCGGTGGCAGCCTCCAGGCGTTTCATCGAGCGGCCCGTTAGGACGACGTGGTGACCACGTTTCGCCAACTCCAGAGAGATTGCCTTTCCGAGTCCTTGGCCGGCTCCGGTCACTAATGCAACCGGCCTGGTACTTGCGGTAGCAGTCATAGTGCCGCCTCACCACATCGCATAGGTTGATGAGGAATTAGGCGGGCTTGAGGGTTGGGGATCATTGACGACGTCATTTGCCGTATTCCTTTCTCATACAACGTTTGAGGCGGTTCAGAGGTACTTCGCCGTCTCCCGTAATGTGAAGCGATGTCAAGCCCCAATGGACCAATGACGGCTTGACATTGCGTTGACTTTCTCCCAATCCAACGGCAGGTATAGCCCTTCCTGGGCCGGCGATTGCCAGCGCCCTTCCTTAATGGGAAAGGGTTCGCTAAGGAGTTGATCGATGGGGTCTGCTCCCGTACATGACGGGACTACCTCTACCATTCCAACGGCTTTTGAACGGGCCGCGAGGGGAATGTGAAGGTGCGGCCACACGTGTGGTGCCGCGGTGGCTCCATGGGAAGCTGCTAGGTCAACGCCTTCAATGGCGTTTGTATAGCCTCCTGTAGCTGAAGCGTCGATGCGCAAGTAGCCTGCGCCGCCGGCAAGGAGCTGGCGGTATGAGGAGACTGTGATCAGGTCCTCACCTGTCGCCACGGGTGTGTGCAAAGCGTTGGCGACAGCTATCACGGAGTCTGTTTCATAGCTTGCGAAAGGATCTTCAATGAAGCGCAGGCTGAATTCCTCGAAGGCGCCGCAATAGTCGATGGCCGTAGGGACATCGTTGAACGCGCCGTGGAAGTCGATGCCGAGTTGAACCCGGTCCGGCAGCGTCGCGGCCACGGCCGAGACGAGTGCCAAATCGGCGGCTCGCTCATGGCCCGGAACTATGAGTTTGATGGTTTCGTAGCCCTCGTCGCAGAACTGACGCACCTCATCAACAATGGCCTCTGGACCTCGCTGGTCGAGGAAGTAGCCGGCTACGGCCATGAGCGGAACTTCTCTGTTGTCAGCACCAAACAACTCGGTGATGCTGCGACCGGACTGGCGGGCAAGAATGTCCCACAGCGCAATATCGATCAGGGACGCTCCTCGCACCATGGCGCCCCATCCTGGTGCGAACCGCTTTCGCAGTGTCGACAGGACATGCGACGGGTCGCCGCTATCTAATTCCATCAGGTGAGGGGTGAGCTCGCGGACTGCTTCAAAGACCGGGGTATTACGTGAGTAGCCGACGGCCGCGCCGGTGACACCATCTTCGGTTGTGAGGCGGAGGACAATGTAGTCACGTGACCTGTATGTGATTGATCCCAGATGCAGCTCCCGGGGCATTGCCAAGGGGCAGTGCCACAGCTCTACCTGCGTTATTCGACTACTCATAAGATACTTTTCCTAACCGGTCGACCCCTGTAACAGGGCCACACTCATCGGGCAACAAGGTCAAGGTCAGCCAGGAGGTAACTGTTTCTCCGACCCTCGCGACCAGTGCCTGTCCTCTCTCGATGGCTCTCGACAGTCCGTCGAAGGGCCAGCTGCGCTGCGGTTCGATTCCGAGCATTCTCGCCCGTCCGTACCATGGAAACCCTTCGTCTCCGTTTTGCAGCCACAGCCAAAGCGCCGGATAGGCGCTGTGGTCCCAGCTCATTGCGACCCCGGGAACTTGGGTTTTTCCGGCTGGATTCCGCAAGGCGGCCCAGGCCGCGGGCATGTCACGCAGATAAAGCAGCCTAACCATCTGATCGTCCGGCAAAACGCCTAGATCCACAGTGGAACCATCAGCCGTCACCGCCGTTGGCCAGTCTCCTGACTGGGGAACGAGGTTGCCTGTTGCGCTTGGTTCCACGCTGAATTTGCCTCCCGGCAGGTCCAGCCGGGCTCCGGGGGTCGCCGGGAACGTCGGGTGGTGGCCCCACAGGAAGGGACTGTCTACGGCCCCGACGTTGGTGACCCTTTCTTCAATGAAGACTGTGGGAGCATCTGAAGCGAGTCGGATAGTTCTTTGAAGCTGAAGGGGCAGTCTGCCGTAGGTGACGATAGTGCAGGAGCTGTTATCCGTGTGCCCAAGGGTGACCGGGGCGAGCGACGTTTCACCATGAAATCCGACCGGGACACCAAGTGCGGCTGATTCCGCACCGGAGTTTGGAAAGAGGAACTGCCAGCCTGCCTGGTACTTCGAGAGCCAGTCCAGCTGGCTGGACCCATAGGCCGGCCCTGCGCCGGCTTCTAGTGGGCTATGCCAGTCGTAATACGCCAACGAGTTGGCTCTCCCTGGTGCGGAAATATTGGCGATTTCCCCTCCGCGGTCAGGATCAAGGGTCAGGGTCAGGTGATCGGACGTCAACGTTACCGGGCCCATTGTGGTTCGCCTTGATGTGCAATCGGATGTTGCGTGGGGCTCATCGTTGTGGATCGGAGTCATTGGCGTTGGTGCCCTACCGAGCCGTTGAGGTGCAGCCCGCCATCGACGGTAATGATCTGGCCTGTGATGTAACGGGACGATTGGGATCCCACTGCAAGGATCGCGTCTGCGATTTCCTCTGGTGTTCCGATCCGCCGCAGCGGGATGCGGTCGCGGTAGGTGTCCCGAACCTCGTCTGTCCAGGCGCCGGTGTTGAGGGGCGTCTCCGTGGCTCCTGGGGCGACGGCATTGACGGTAACATCGTGCTGGCCTAATTCCACGGCAAGGGATCGGGTCAGTCCAGTGATCCCGCCCTTGGCTGTGACGTACCCAGTCATGTCTGTGGGTGGTTGTTCGGCGACAACTGAACTGACGTTGATGATCGATCCGGATCTTGCAGGGATCATGTACCGGGCGGCGGCCCGGGCGCCGCGGATGTAACCCATGAGGTTGGAGTTGAGGATGGACTCCCAATCGGCGTCCTGCATTTCCATGAAGGGCTTTACCAGCAGCCGTGCCGCGTTGTTCACCCAAAGATCGATACCACCCCACTCTGAAGCGACGGTCTTCGCAAGATGTTCGACGTCGTCTGTGACCCCGGCGTCGCCGACCATTATGAGGGCGCGTCCACCCCGTCGTTCTATCTCTCCGGTCAGTTCGGCGGAGACAGCCGGGTCAGTTCCTCGGTGGATGCCGGCAACAGAATAGCCAGCCGAAGCCGCGCTCAGTGCAAGCGATCGTCCAATTCCACGGGATACTCCGGTGATGACGATCCTTGGGGGAGGAGGTGATTGTGTCATGAATAGATCCTTCTTGGTTGCGCCTAGTGTGGCCGGAGGGCTGTGTTGGCGGAGTTGATCTGCCTTCTGCGTTCTATGCTGAGGCTTGCCGGGTTTCAGACACTAGCTGCGTGGACCGCACCAGTGCTTGCGTGATTTGTTCTTGGCGTCCGGTGAACCGCTCGGCTGGACAAGAGAGGGTGAAGCACGCGACCACCATTCCGTTTTCCCGTATGGGAGCGCTGATGCATTCCACGCCCTCTCTGAACTCTTGCCGGTCACGGGCCAGATCTTCTGCCCTGATCTGCTCCAACTCCCGTTCCAGGGCGGCCCGGGAAACAATGGTGTGAGGAGTGACGCTTGTAAAGACTGTGTTTTGCAGAAGCGACTCGCGAAGGGCCGGGGGGGCGAATGCCAGCAGAAGCTTGCCGCTGGCGCGGGCATGGATGTTGTCCGTATAACCGGTTGTTAGGCCTGCAACCCGCACGGCGTGGGATCCCTCGACGCTGGCCAGCACCGAGATCGCACCGTTCCTCCATGCGCTTAAGTAGGCCGTTTCGCCGGTTTCATCGGCCAGATCCCGAAGTGCCGTTCCGTAGTTGAAGGGAACCACGTTTCTCCGGTTGTAGGCGTCGGAGAGGATCGACGCACGAGGACCGAGAGAGTAGTGTTTTCTCTCGTCCTTGTGCAAAAGCCCCTCGTAGACCAACGTGTTCAGCAGGTGGTATGCCGTGGGGGTAGAAAGATTGAAATGGGAGGCCACTTCTTTCACTGTCAGACCCTCGTCGTTGGCGGCTACTGCCAAGAGAACCCGCGCGGCGCGGCTTACGGACTGAATCCGCGTACCGCCGTCTCGGGTGTCGGGTTCCACTTTTTTAGTGATCATCTTGATTAGGTAGCCTCCCTTTCAGTGATGGCCTCCCGCGGCCGCGGTCTGCGCCGTCTTCAGGCTGGCCAGTTAGGACTGCTGTCCGGTTCATTCTGCAGCCCGGGCACCAGAAAGTTGGTGTCCGGGCCGCAGAAGATGGGCGTTGCAGCCTTTAAGGCTAGAGTTTGCGGTAGATGATCTCCTGCCGGACGCCGCTCTCGGCTGCCCGGACGATGGCGTCGCAGATTTCGGCACATCTGTATCCGTCTTCGAGCGAAGCACCGTGCGGTCCGACTGGTTTGTCCTCGGCTATAGCGGAGAGGAAATGGCCGAGTTCGTGTACAAAGCTGTCTTCCCAGCCGATCATGTGACCGTGTGGCCACCAGTGTTCCCAGTAGGGATGGTAAGCCTCTGAGACCAAAACGCGGCGGAAACCTTGCGCGTTCGCGGCCGGGGTGGAGTCGATCAGATGGAGCTCTAGTTCGTTCATGCGCTCTTGATCAAAGATGACCGTGCCCTTGGTGGTGCTGATCTCGAAGCGCATATGGTTTTTCCGCCCTGGTGCCACGCGAGTGGCTTCAAGGGTTCCAAGAGCGCCGCTCCGGAAGGTGATGACGGCATCGAAAGCGTCGTCAACATCGACGTGTCCGCCTGGCCGCTCTTTGGTGAACGTCGCCATGTTCGCAGAGACTGTGGCCGGCTCATCGACGAGATAGCGTGCCAGGTCGATGACATGGGCACCCAGGTCTCCCAAGGCTCCGGTTCCTGCGATCGCTTTGTCGAGTCGCCATGATGTTGGTGCCTCGGGATCGACGAGCCATTCCTGATGGTAGCGGGCACGGAAGTGGCGCACTTCGCCTAGCGTACCGTCGTCGAGCAGTTCTTTGACCAGACGGATGGCCGGAAAGAATCTGTAGTTAAAGGCCGTCATGCCCTTAACTCCGGTCTTGCTTACAGCGGACCATATCTCGTAGGCCTCGTCTGCGGTCCGTCCCAAGGGTTTTTCACAGATGACGTGTTTTCCGGCTTGGGCGGCGGCGATCGTGGGCTCGACATGTTGGTCGTTTGGGCCGGTGTTGTCGAAGATCTGGACCGCAGGGTCACTAATCACGTCGCGCCAGTCGGTGGTCGCGGTTTGATAGCCGTACCGGTGGGCCGCTTCACGGACAGCTTCCCCGTTTCGGCCGGCGATGCTGATCAGCTGCGGGTTTGCCGGGGGTGGCCAGTACGTGTAGCCCAATTTTTTCAAGGCGTTTGTGTGGGCGCGGCCCATGAAGGAATAGCCCAGCATGCCGATGCCGACAGTGGGAATATCGCGGTGGCTGTCCTTTATGTCTCCCTGGGTGAAGAAGGAGAGTGGTTTCGAGGTCATTGTTTTTTCCTTGGGGCTTACACAAGCCAGAAGTGCTGGGCTTCGGGATCCATTGGTTCCTTGACGATTAGAGGGCGGAGATAATCAATCGCCTTTTCAGCGCCATCGCGTTCGCTCATTACCGGGTCCTCGTGTTCGTAGGACATGACGTAGTCGTAGCCAACTTCCAACAAAGCCGTGATAACCCTTTTCCACGGCACCTGGCCCCATCCGACCACGCGGTACCGTGCGGCCCGGTGCATGTTCCGCCAAGAGCCCGTGGACAGCACCCCGTCGCGTCGGATCTCGTCTTCCTGAACCTCAAAGTCTTTGGCATGGACGTGCAGGATCCGGTTGCCAAAGGTCTTGATGAAGACAACGGGATCGATTTGCTGCCAGATGAAGTGGCTGGGATCGAAATTGAAGCCCCAGTCGTCACGGTCGAGCTTTTCGACGGCGGTCTGTGCCGTGGTGATGTTGTATGCGATTTCGGTCGGGTGGACTTCGTGAGCGAATTTCACGCCGAGCTTGGCAAATTCGTCCAGGATGGGGTTCCACCGTTCAACGAAGAGGTCCCACCCTTCGTTGTACAGCTCCAGGTGCTTCGGCGGCCAGGTGTACCAGGAACCCCACACTGTGGATCCGAAGAATCCGTTGACCACGGGGATTTCCAGGTCGGAGGCAGCTCGGGCGGTTTTCAGCAAATGCTGCTTTCCGTATTCGAACATTTCCTGTTTGTCGGTTGTAGGCGACCAGTCGTCAAAGCTGGAGTCCTTGGGTGGGAGCACCTGCTGTGCCGAGAGGTGATCCGAGAGAGCGGAAATAACTAAGCCGCGGGATTGCAGCATCTTTTTCAGATTCCGCGCGTACTGCGCATCTGTGCTGGCCTGCTCGAGGTCAAAATGGCCTGAGCCGGCCCACGTGGTGAGCTCCACTGCTTCGTAACCGAGATCGGCAACGTAGGTTGCAACCTCGTCCAAGGGCTGGCTGTCGAACAGTGCTGTCAAGATACCGAGCTTCATAAGAATCCTCTCCTTTGAGGGGTGTCGAAAATCACCCTGTCCGGGGCATGTTCGATGGTTGCACGGACTAGCTTATTTTGTCTATATGTAATTAGTTTCAAATAATGAATTTTTGGAGCAGGCCGCCGTTGGGCGCAAGCCGTCCCGGCGGCCCGCGCCTCGGTTACGTCAGCGCTGATGCGGATAGAAGGGTGAGCATGGACCTCAGCCTCGCTGGCGAGGGTTGGATAAGTTCCAGGGTGTTCCCGTCCAAATCATGCAAATAACAGGCCTTGCCGCCCGCGTTTGCTCCCTGGGAGATGTCGACGGGGGGATTCCGAAACGCTGCCCCGAGGGCAGTGAGGCGCGTATACATACGATCGATATCGCTGACGAGGAAGCCCAAGTGAGCGCTTCCGGGTTGGTTGACGGGTGCGGTTTCACCGCTGGTTCCTGAGTGAACGTATTCAATAAGTTCGATGTCGTGGGTCGATACAGTCGGCAGCGGCGAAGGTATCTTCAGTTGTGCAACTTCCAGAACTGCCCGGGGCACACCCACCAGGACAGGCGTGTAGGCGTTCTCCTGCCGTTGTCGATGCACCAGTTCCATCCCCAACCCATCGCAATACCAGGCTATTGAACGTTCTATGTTGCCAACGACGATTCCGTGGTGCAGTTGACCTAGGATCACGGAGCTTCCTTTTTATGTAGTTCCTGGCTTTCTTCCATCCGTGAGACGAGTCGCACAAGCAGGATTCCGGCCTCTTCATCTGAGGTGCCTGCCGCAGCAGTCAGGGTCAGGCGTGCAATGCTTCGAACCTGAATGACTTCAGTTCCGTCTGTCAGAGTGCGCGCCCTCGGCTGCCGGGTGACTATTCCGACATCAATGGCTATCCGGGCGTCAGTAGGAAGTGAGGAACACATATGCAGTCCCTGCGCGCCTGAGTGGGTGACAACTGTCCCTGCCGCGGCTGCCGCGACTGCCTTCAGTACGATGACGTCGGTTTCTGTTTTGGATCTGCCGCTCAACAGTGCGGTGACATCCATATCGACGCCAGCCACGACGTGTGCGGTGCCAACAAGTTGTTGCACTTCAGCCGGAGCCCTGACGGGCAGTTCCCTTCGTCCGCGGCGTTCAAGACTCAGCTCAGGCAAGGGGTCAAGCTGCCAGCGCCGGATGGGCGGGCGGAAACCTCTACCCTCCAGCTTCAGTGGTTCCAGGGCCGGCAAGTCCCAGGTTCTGCGAATCCTGGAGTTATCGCTGGCACCGACCACAGGGGGGCGTGGATCGCTCGGGTGTCGTTCCAGGTCCTGGATCCCTACCCTCATATAGGGTCGCAACGGGAGGGTGCCGAGTATCTGGCTGAGATGCTCCCGATCCGCAGCACGCCAGATACCGTAGTTGGCCCAGCGTCCCGGAATCCGCCATAGGGTGACGAGGTGGCCCAGACGGGCCAGTTCCCGGGCCTGGACTGCCTCGGCATTACGCAGGTCCTCAACTTTGTCGCTGGCCAAGTTTCCGGTTTCGATCTCTATTTCAACAAGGAATTCTGATGGCATGATCAGCTACCGGCCGGCAAAGGAGTGTGAGGCAAGGCGCTGTGCGGCGCGAACAATGTCTGCAGAGTTGGGCAACAGTTCTTCCTGGAGTGAGGGAGCCGACGGCATGCGAACATCCGGCGTTCCTATTCGCAGCACGGGTCCGGCCAGTTCCGAGAAGTGCTTTTCCGTGATCCGGGCGGAGACTTCGGCGCCGAATCCACCGGTTTGGAATGCCTGGTGGGCGACTATAACACGTCCGCCACTGCGGGCCACGACCGCCTCGATGGCATCGTCATCGAGGGGACGAAGCCAGCGCAGATCAAGCACGCTTGCTTCGATTCCCTGCGCCGACAGCTGCTCCGCTGCCTCAAGCGCCGCGGCTACCATCGGGCCCCAGGTGATAATTGCTACGTCTGCACCGTCGCGCCGGAGAGCTGCGCCTCCAACGCGCTCACTGGGGCCGCCGAGTGCTACCTTGCCGGTGTCTTGGTACATGGACCGGTGTTCGATCAGCACCACCGGGTCCGGGTCTTCGATCGCTGCCAGGGTCATTGCGTAGGCGTCCTGGGGGGTGCCGGGCAGCCCTACCTTGATGCCGGGAACGTGGCTGAGGATCGCTTCTACACTCTGTGAGTGCTGGGCGCAGGACCCGGGGGTGACACCCTGCTGCATGCGAATCACCATGGGCGCATGGATCTTCGACCGGTTCACGTAACGAACGTTCGATGCCTGATTGACGATCTGATCCAGCGCTACGAAAACGAAGTCCGCCCACATGATTTCAACGACGGGCTTCATTCCCGCGATGGCAGCTCCTACGGCAGATCCGAGGATCGCGGTCTCGGCAATCGGGGTGTCGAAAACGCGCTGTTCTCCGAACTCCTTCTGAAGCCCCCTGGTTACACCGAAGACTCCGCCCGCCACGGCGATGTCTTCGCCATAAACGAGTACCTCTTCCCGCCGTTTCAGGGCATCCTTCAGTGCCTCGTTTACCGCGCGACCATATGCCAGGTCCTTGCTTGGTGCGTCGGGCTTGTGTTCCAGGGCGGGTAGCTCTGGCGCGTAAAGGTGCTCCAGCACGTCGCCTACAGGTGGGGCGGACATTTGACGCACTTTTTCGGCGAGGGAGTTCATTTCCTCCGCCACTTCCTGCTCAATCCGCTGGGCATCCTCAGCCGGGATGTTTTCGAGGTCCCTTAGGCGCAGCAAAGGGTCCTCTGCTTGTGCGGCCTCAATGTCCTCCGCGGGGCGATAATGCTGGATGTCTTTGTTGTAGTGGCCCGACAACCGGGCTGTCTTAAATTCCAGCAGCACCGGCCCGGCCCCTGACCGGCACACTGCGGCGGCTTTTTCGACCGCTTCGGCGACGGCAACTGGATCATTGCCGTCAACTATGTGGCTTTCGATTCCAAGTCCCTGCCCGCGACGGGCCAAATGTTCACCGCGGGTGGTGGCAGAAGTGGGGGTCATCTCCGCCCAGCCGTTATTCTCGCAAGCAAAGATAACCGGCAGATTGCGGGCAGCGGCAAAGATCATGGCCTCGGTCGTACCACCCTGGTTCATGGCGCCGTCACCGAGAGAGGCCAGAACGACGCTGCCGTTTTCCTGCATCTGGTTGGCCATCGCTACACCTGCGGCAATCGGCAGGCCGGCGCCAATGATTGAGTTTTCGCCCATAAAGCCCACATCGGGGACGCTCAACATGGGAGAACCGGCCCGTCCGCCGTTCACGCCGTCTGCTCGTTGGGCAATCTCTGCCATCAAGGCAAGCGGGTCAGCACCGCAGGCCAGCGCCCAGCCGTGGCCGCGGTAGGTTGAGAAGACTTTGTCGGTAGGTTCAAGCACCGACATCGCACCAACTGGAATTGCTTCCTGCCCCAGGCAGAGGTGCACCGAGCCGGCCACATGTCCCTCTTGGCCGAGTTCAAGAACCTTCTCTTCAAACTGACGGATAAAAGCCATCCGGCGGTACGCATCGCGAGGACTATAGGGATAAGCCATGGTGTAATTACTCCAAACTTGTGAGGGATTATTGAGGTTCCGGAACCGTCATCGGTCCGGGGTGAACAGGAATTTGACGCCATCTCCCCGGCGGGTGGCGGCGAAAATGTCTTCCCACTCGGACAGCGGGGCTGTTTTCGTGATGAGCGCACCGAGGTTCACGGAGCCGTCGGCCGCCAGCCGGATGGCCCGGCGGAACCCACTCGGAGTTGCCCCGAAACCCGACGTGATGGTCAGCTCCTTCAGACAAACAGCATTCATGTCGACGGGGATAGGCCCTGCAAAAAGGCCCATCTGCACGTAGCGACCCCGGCGCTTTACGGCGGTGAGGCACGCCGCGGCCGCTGCGGCGGCGCCGGTGCACTCGATCACGACGTCAAACGCCTCCGGTTCATCCACCTCGGTTGCCGTGGCCAGTCCCAGCTTCTCCGCGACCTCAAGCCGGCGCCGGTCAGTTTCGCGACCGCAGATAAGGACCTCGCCGCCGGCGGCGCGTGCGACCTGCGCGGCTAGGAGTCCTATGGCTCCGGGGCCGGTTACAAGCACACGGTCCCCGGGGTTGACGATGGCTGGATCACATAGTGCCCCCGTAGCGCAGGCCAGAGGTTCAAGAAGCGCTGCCTCAACAAGATCGATGGATGCGGGCAGAGAGTGCAGGTTCTGTACCGGAACCAGGACTCCCGGGCCGAACGCGCCGTCAACATGGCTTCCCAAGGACTGCCTGTTGGGGCAGAGGTTGCGGTGCCCGTCCTGACATTCGTTGCAGGTTCCGTCGCTACCGAAAAAGACCTCGGAAACGACTGACTTTCCTACCCATGTGCTGTCATCTCCAGACCCGACAGCCATCACGACCCCGCTGAGTTCGTGTCCTACGGTAACGGGCGGCCTCACCGGCCATTCACCGTCAAGGATGTGAAGGTCGGTACCACAGATGCCTGCCGCCGCAACCTGGACAAGAGCTTGCCCCGGCCTCGGCGGGCCCACCTGCAGGTTTTGCAGGACCGCACCGCCGCGGCCATGCTCCTGCTTTGTCAGGGCGATGCCTGTGAGTATTGAACTCATCGTTGTGTTCCTCATAATCTGCCTGTGGCCTCTTCCGGCCGGTGTAAAGAAGGTGATGCCGCCATCGATGCACCCGGCCCGCAAGGGCTGCATGTCCGTTCGCGCCAGCAACAGAAGGTATTTCAAACTATGAAACAATATTCATAGTTTGAAACCATTTTTCACCTTCCCTCCTATTCCGTCAAGTGCGAGGGCCCCAACATTCAGGCAGATGACTGTCAGGCGGGGGCTTAGAGCTTCAACTCTTTCAGGTCGACGCCTTTGGTTTCGCGGAAAAAGAACGTTGCAACGAACGAGGCCGCGCACAGCGTCATGATGTAGAGCGAGAAGATCCAACCGGCACCCATGCCAACGAAAAGCTGATTCAAATATGGAGCCGTGCCGCCAAAGAGGGCCACGGATATGGAGAATGCGAAACCAACGCCTCGACCACGAACGTAGGTGGGAAAGCTCTCGGACTGGATGGCGGGGTAGATGCACTGTGACAAGGCCCAAATGAGGAGAGAAAGCGCCACCGGAATGCCCAACATCCAGGGCTGGCTCCCCAACATCAATGTAAACGGGATGGTTGTGACGAAGGCCAATGCCGCGAAGCCGAACATCATGGGCCGCCGTCCAATCCGGTCCGAGAGTGCTCCAAAGAATGGCAAGGCTACAAGGCTTACCGCTTGGGCGGCGGCCGTGACCCAAAAGGCCGTACCCTTGTCCATCCCGAGGTTGGTCACGGCGTAGGTGGTCATGTAGGACATCCAGACGTAGTTCACGCTGGTGAGGCCTGCGGTGAAGGCAATCAGCCGAAGCGTAATGAGAACCATTTTGCGCCGCGGCAGCTTTTCGTGCGTTGTCCCTGGCGCTTGGTCCTCGAATACGTCACTCTCATGCATTGTGCGGCGCATCCACAGCACAACCAGCGCCATTAGGCCACCCAAAAGGAACGGGATCCTCCAGCCGTACTCAGCCATCGCCTCGTCGCCTAAAAGGCTGGTAAGTAGCGCGCTGACTACAAACGCCAGGATGCTGCCGCCGATGACGGCCATGCCCCACACCGATCCCCACTGCCCACGCTTGGCCGGCGGCGCGATCTCGGCAAGGTAGGTTGCCGATGCGCTCGATTCACCTCCATGCGCAAGCCCTTGCACACAGCGAAAGGCTAGAAGGAGTAGGGAAGCACCAATGCCAATCGTGGCGAATCCGGGGGCGATACCTATAGCAAAGGAGGCGGCGGCCATCAGCAGCATTGTGCTAATCAGCACCCGTTTGCGTCCAAACCGGTCCCCAAGCCAACCAAACACAATCCCGCCGATCGGACGCATTAGGAACCCCACGGCAAAGACGGCGAACACGGACAACAATGCTGATGTCGGATCAGACCCGTCGAACATCTGAGCGGCTATAAAGGGAGCCATGACGGAGTAGGTGCTCCACTCGTACCACTCGAGGACATTACCGGCAGTACTTGCCGTTAGAGATCGACGCCGTTGGGCGTGGGTCATAGAGTGGCTACCTTGCCCGCTCTCGACTGCAGGGGAGACGGAGATCTTCATCGATATTCCATTCTGTGATTTAGCTTTGTAGCTGTATCGGTAGTAAGTGCGGGACGGCGGAAGGGAGCGCTGGTCACGCCTAAGCTGCACGGGTCGGGGCGCCGGGGGGGTGACGCTAGTCACGCCCAAGCCGCCCCATCAGCTTAGACTAATTTCTTCTATATGAAAAATACTCAACATAATTTCATATTATGAAGAGACTTGGACCTGTGGCCCTAGCCGCACGATGCTGCCAGGGATGGCTGTCGAATATAAGGGTGTCGTGCCACGCCCTGTTATTCTCGGGCAGCGCCGGGTGCCAAAGCGGGTAGCATTTAGTATTGGTCAGAGGCTGCACGGCTTCGGCGGAGCGGGCGATCCGGGAGGCCTACCATGGGCAGCATGATCGACAACGAGGCTGAAGTAAATGACGTTCTCGGGCACCCGTATTCAATCCGTCAGCCGCGCTGCGCGCCTGTTGCTTGCTGTGGCTTCAAACGATGATGGGCTTACCGTCGAAGAAGTGGCGTCCCGGTTTGATCTTTCGACGCCCACGTCCTATCACCTTCCTGAACACCCTGGTGCATGAACGTCTGCTGTTCAAGGACCGGAGCAAGCGGGACTGCTTGGGCCCGGTGCATCCGTGATTGCCGGCGCCTACAATCGTCAAAACCCAATTCCTGAGAGATACTCCAATGCTCTCGACATGCCGTGCGGGTTGCCGGCCTGACGCAGGGCTCTCCGAAAACGTACATGCGCGGGCGAGCGGTAAGCTCTTACTCGCCTTCGCTTCTCGTGAGCTGAGGGAATCAGTCCTTCGCCGGACAGATCTGACCGCAATCACGCCGCACTCTACTGTTTCCCGCGCCGAGCTTGACCGGGAGTTTGAACTGATGCGCGAACAGGATTCGGCTTGGGACCGGCAGGAGTTCCGCGAAGGTGTCGAGTGCGTAAGTGCGTCGATCCGTGAAAACGGGGTTGTTGTTGCCTGCCTCACTCTTTCCTGCCCGGCGCAGAGATTCGCGTTGCGCAGGATAGACTCGTGCGGACTCCGGGGCGGGATACCCGCCTGGCATCGGCATTTTCCCCAGCCTCGGCTCAGTGCGCTCCTAAAGGGCCTCGGGGCTGCACATTCCGGCTCTCTGCTAGGGCGCGTTGTCAGCCCGACAGAGAGCAGTCAGGCTCCGAACCGATAAGCGGGCAGGCCCCTGACCCCTAGGCCTTCAACGGCGAACACAGCACCACGCAATGGTCCGTCTTCGGGAAACTGGGGCTTGGGAGACCGGCCCATCGAGGTGACAAAGAGCGTATCCAGGTTGGGGCCACCAAACATCACACTCGTGACCTTCCTGACTGGCATGTTGATGGACCGCTCAAGGGTGCCGTCCGGAGCATAGCGGTTCAGCTTTCCAGCGAAGACGTGAGCCTCCCAAAGGAATCCCTCTGCATCGACTGTCATCCCGTCAGCTAGGCCGCCGTCTCTTTCGTCGACGGACACAAAGGTCCTGCGGCGCGAAACGGAACCCGTCTCCGGCTCGTAGTCGTAGGCTCGGATCTCTCCTGACCACGAGTCGGTGAAGTAGAAAGTACGCTCATCAGGGCTCCAGCAAGGTCCGTTGGAACATACGATGCCCTCATCGAGGGTTGTGAGTGACATATCTGGATCTAGACGGTACAGCTTTCCGGCGCCTTCCGCCTCACGGGTGTCCATCGAACCGAACACAAAGCGCCCTCGCGAATCTGCTTTTCCATCATTCAAGCGGTTGGTTGGGGTATCTGCCTCCGGTGCGTGAAGGAGTTCGAGTTGATCCTTCTTAAAATCAAAGCTGTAGATACCTGACTGGAGCGCCACCACGGCGGTCTCACCACCGGAACGCAGTGCCATGGACCCGATCATTTCGCGGACATCCCATGTTTCGACTCGGTAGCCGTCGGCCGTGGTGCGAAAAATCCGGCCGTCCGCGGAGTCGATGAAGTAGAGCCTTTGTTGTTCGATGTCCCAAAGCGGATTCTCGCCCAAGCTCGTCTTGACGTCAACGACGGGACTGATGGTTATAGGCATGGTGTCTCCTTTGACGGTTCTGTCCTGTTGGACAAATGTGCCTGATCAATAGCAAGAATCTGATTTTTCGTCCAGTTCCGCAACGGTGGACCCGACGTGTTCGGTTCCAACGAGGCCGGGCATAATGGAAATCTCAGTACCAATTCCCGTCCACGGTCATGCCGCCGTCGACGAGCAGCGACTGGCCCGTAATGTAGGACGCATCCTTGGAGGCCAGGAAGTTAATTGCAGCGGCGATTTCCTCAGGCTCAGCCAGCCGTCCCATCGGAGTGCGGGACAAGAGTGGGGAGATGTCGAGCTTCCCTTCACGTGTGAGGGTGTCCATCATTGCGGTACGCGTGTAGCCTGGCCCCACCGCATTGACCCGTATCGACTGGGAGGCCCATTCAACTGCTAGCGTCCGGGTCAGGCCTTCAATGCCAGCTTTGGCCGCGCAATAGCTGGCCCTGGCCGGCATTCCGGATGACGCCGCGACAGACGAAATGTTGACTATGGCGCCGCTGCTTGCCTTCAGCAGAGGGTAAGCAGCGCGGCAAGCCCGCATAGTGCCATGAAGGTGAATGTCCACGAGACTGACAAAGTCAGCGTCGCTGACCTCAGCGGAAGGCGCCGGGCGAGCGATGCCCGCACAGTTCACGGCGGCATCGAGCCGCCCCTCGATATCTCTCACGGACGCAAAGGCCCTATCGACGGCAGCCGAATCGGTGACGTCAATTATGGCGCCCCGGGCAACGCTGGGACCTCCCAGAGTTTGGACAGCCGTATCAAGCGCTGCGGGGTTCAGGTCCATGACCACCACGCGGCCGCCGTCGTTGACCCATCGTTGGGCGAAAGCTAAGCCAATGCCGGAGGCGCCGCCGGTAACGCTTGCGACCTTTTGAGCAGTATCGTTCGAGGCCATGAGGACTCCTTTATTCCTTGTGACGATCTTCAACTTGAGGTTAATGGAAAAATTTGGCTTCGGGGACGACCTCGACGAACTCCACCGGAGACGATCCGTTCCGAGCCGCCTCGTGTTTAGTTCACCATGGCGGGGCAGCTCGGCTGAAGGCCCGATTTTCGTCGGCATTCCGCGCGCCGCCGAGCCAGTGGAGGAGGCTTCACCTCGCTGTCGGAACTGGTCACGTCAGCCTATCGACTTCTCTGCCATTGTGTTATGGAGTGTCGCAGCTCATGCCCGGACTGTCAATATATGAACTATAATCCATACTATGATAAATACGGTTTAGTCGGGCCCTGTCGTCTTCCCCTTCTTGCTTCTTTCAGCTGCGAACCCGCACGAAGGTGCTCTGATAACGCACGCCGCGTCCTGCTGCGGGAAGTGGACTGCTTGTCAAGCCCTCCTCAAGGGAGCTTGGCTTGGCGGTTGCCTGCATCCGCGATGAGCAGGGGAGGGTCTAAATCCACAACTTGCGGCTTGGCGGTTCGGTAGTCCCGCGGCATCACGTGAATACATTCGCCTCCGGGCTGTTCATGACGCGGCCGCGATATGGTCCCGCAGGCGACACCAATGTAAGACAGCCTTCCCTGCTTCGTCCCGGGCCCTTCCGTAACGACATCGGCGGGGAAAGCACCCCTCAGAACATAAGTTCCAACGTGAGTTCCGCTACAGAAGTAAGGTTCCGCCATGAAGTCCTCGGACATAACTTTCCGTACTCGAAAGTGGGTGCGTCCAGAAGATCTAAACGCTAACGGCACTTTGTTCGGCGGAAGTCTGCTCAAGTGGATTGATGAGGAAGCAGCAATATACGCCATCCTCCAGCTCGGAAATGGCAGGGCGGTGACCAAGTACATTTCAGAAATCAACTTCGTCAGCTCGGCCGCCCAGGGCGACCTCATCGAGATGGGGTTGACGGCTACCAAATTTGGCCGCACTTCATTGACCATGCGAGCTGAAGTTCGGAATATGATCACTCGGCGCTGCATACTCACCGTCGAAGAGATCGTGTTCGTGAACGTGAACTCCGAGGGCAGACCCGAGCCTCACGGGTACACAGAAATAAGTTACGACAGGGGCCGGATTCCTTCCCGCTACCTCTCGGGAACGCAACCCGGCTAGGAGGGCCCCTGCAAAGACTTCTGCCGACTCCGTCTCCCGGGGCTTAGAACTCGTCAGCTCGCTGTCCTTATACTCTCTCTGAGATTCGCTTCGCCGATAACGGGTCGTCCGTCTGGCTACGGCCGTGTCGGCAAGGCACCTCGTCGACGCCGGCGGGGGAGCGGTTCAGCCTGCGGTTCCACATGCTTCCGCTTTCCGGTGGCTGAAACCGCACTGAAATGAGTAAAATCACAATCACCATTCTGACCAGATTTCACCAAATGAAATAAGGCGGTCCTTAGGTCGTTAAGCACCCGTCGATATATGCTGCGTGCTGCCGCAAAGGAGCAAAGATTATGAAGGCGCCGTTCACGACTTGGAAGGCTCTACATTGGTATCCGAGGTAGGAGAACCCACGGCGGGACCGGGGGAAGTTCTTATACAAGTCGCAGCTGCGGGACTGTGTGGAACTGATCGTCATATCGTAGAGGGGTCACACGGATGTAGCGCGCGAGCAATCGTACTGGGTCATGAAGTGTCGGGTACCGTCACCCGGAGACCGTGTGTCAATTAATCAGGAGCGAATGTTCAGGCACGAAATGGCGATCAAGGGTTGCTATGTAGGTCTAGGCGCGGTCGGTACTGCCGTGCAACTTTTAGCCACGAAGGCGGTAGACCCGACTGCCATCCTTGGTGATTTCCTCACACTCGAAGAAGCCGCCGATTGTGCGCATAAGAGGGGGGATCGTCGGGCTGCGAAGGCTCACGTAGTCTTCAATTGACGGGGGAGGGGGCGCCTTGGCGACCCCTCCCGGTCCATCAAAAAGTAGCCCCACCATCTACGGCGATAGCCTGACCTGTTATGTGAGGGGCGGTCGCCAAAAACACGGCCATCGAACCCATGTCTTCAAAGGTCTGCGCCTCCCCCTGTGGCATTAGCTCCTGCTGATGGCGCCGCCAGGACTGCACCTCGCTCTCTCCGTCGAGTGCTTTCCTTCGGCGGCGCCATCGGGTCCTCGCCACATCGCAGTGCCAACCACTCCCGGGCAGAGTGCGTTCAAAGTGATACCCTCCCCGGCAACCTCTTTGGCTATCGAGTTCGTGAAGCCAACAACGGCAAACTTCGAAGCGCAGTAGGGGGACTGCTGCCAATATCCAAGCTTTCCAGCGATCGACGCTACGTTGATTATTCGACCTAAACGGGTGCCCAAGGCGCGCATGGCTTCAATCTCTGCCTGGCACGAGAGAAAGACCCCGCGAGCGTTTACGGCTAGGACCCTATCCCACTCTTCAGATGTGATGTCCTCAAGGGCGGCCAGACCAAGAACGCCAGCATTGTTCACAGCGACATCGAGGGAGCCGAAGGCTTCAATAGTCGCAGCGACCATCGCCCGCACGCTTGCGGCGTCTGTTACATCGACGTGCCTGGCAACCGCGGTAAAGCCCCGGTCCAACAACCTATCGGCACAAGCTCGTGCTGCTGCTACGTCGATGTCTGCTACGAGAACGGACGCTCCGCCTCAGCCAACGCTGTTGCGATGCCTTCTCCGATACATCGACTCCCACCTGTCACAACTGCTGTTTTTTGTTCGAGGGCTAACGAATGATTCATCCAGTTTCCTCCTTCAGCTATCAGGATTTGTGTCCACTATATGAAACTCTTTCAACATAGTTGTTGCAAATCTTCTTGCAAAGGGGTAGTTTGTGATCGTCGGCACATCACGCCCTCGTTAGACGTATCGAAGCGCGTCCCTTTCGCATGAACCCAATGGAGTGTCATCTATGCCCGAAACCCAACTAGTTACCGCCGCGATTTTCACGGGGCTGTCCGAAATGGCGCTCGTCCAGAAAGAAGTTAAATCACCAGGTCTTGGAGAAGTGCTGCTTGATGTTAAAGCGGAGGGGGTTTGTGGGAGCGATTTGCATTACTACCACATCTCGGCTGAAGCCATGGAATCTCACACCCAACCACGAAAGCACACAACGACTCCTGGTCATGAGATCGCGGGCATAGTCGAGTCCGTTGGTCAGGGAGTCAGCCACCTAAAGCCGGGTGACCGAGTAACCGTGCAGCATTATTCGGGTTGCGGCCATTGCCTGTCTTGCCGCAAGGGTTGGGACAATCATTGCCAGAACAACACCGTGTATTCGCTCGATCGGGACGGCGGCTATCAGGACAAAGTGATCGTCGAAGCGCGCGATTGCGTATTCCTTCCTAGCGAGTTGAGCTTCGGAGCAGGTGCTTTTCTTGCCTGTGGTGCCTCAACCGCGTACCAGGCGTTGCATCGGGCAAACATTCCGCTCGGCGGCATTGTCGCTATCATCGGCCTTGGGCCGGTAGGGCTTGCTGCCTTGGCCTGGGCAAAAGCATTTGGAGTGCGCGCATTCGGGATTGATCCGGTTCCTGAGCGTTTGGAATTCGCCACGAGTCTCGGGTTCGAGAGCCACGATTCTAAGGATTTCGACATCACGTGTATCGCACCCGACGGGGTGGACTCAGTGATCGACACTTCAGGCAACATTCACGGCCGCCGGACGGCGTCACGCATTGCAAAGGTCTGGGGCACTGTCGTGCTTGTCGGATTCGGGCCAGGATACGACATCGATCCTGTCAAGGACGTAATTATGCGCCAGTCGACAATCAAGGGATCATTCGTTTTCAGCATGCCCGTGATGATGGAGGCTGTCGCGGATGCAGTGAAGCTGGGACTGGATCTCGACCCAATCCTCACAGTTTGCTGTGTCCTGGAAGACGCTCCCGCTGCCATCGCCGACTTTGCTAACGGCAGTATCGGTAAAACGACCATCATTTGGCCGTAGATCTGACTTGCAACAAAGTTTTCGGCGATGTCATCAAGTCACCTCTGGCATCTGAAAGCTTCGTCAAAAATGAATGACCTGGACTTGCAGCCATCTTCAGTTTGACCAGAAAGGGTGCTGGTTCTCCACGGATCCCTGCAAGCAAGAGTGCACGACAATTCGTCGCCAGAGGCCTGTAGCACCTGCTCAAAGCGGAGCACTGCAAGCGGCTTTTTGATGAGGATGATGCGACGCTGCAGTCAAGGAACTGACACCTGGAGCGACATAAAGGATCAGACCGGAATAGGTGGTATTCGGGAGGCCCCGGATCCTGCCGCGAGTGCAGTGAGGCGCCTATACCTTTCAGCATCTTCATGGCAGTGGCACCGTGCGCCTAGCCTTGCTGGTGTCCGACGGAGCCGCCAGTAAGCCTGGCACCACGCGGCACTACGTAGCAGCGATTCCTCCTCAAGACCCGAACGACAACTTTCACGATGGGTCAAGCAGGTCCGGGGCCTATAGCCAGACGTTCCCGCATAGGGCTGCAGGGAGGATTGCAGTTGCTAGCAGGTTGTGAGCAAACGAGAAGACAAGAAGTCACGGCATTTGAAGGGTTGGGACAATATGACGTGCCAGACGGCGCATTCGGATCCGGTTATCCTCGAGATGCGATCCATTACCAAGGAGTTCCCGGGCGTGAAGGCCTTGTCGAACGTGAGCCTGCGTGTGATGGCCGGCGAAATCCACGCCATCTGTGGCGAAAACGGCGCCGGCAAGTCCACGCTCATGAAAGTTCTATCCGGCGTTTACGGCTACGGAAGCTACACGGGCGACATCGTGTACCAAGCTGAAACCCAGCAGTTCAAGGACATTCGCGCAAGCGAAGCGGCCGGCATCGTGATCATCCACCAGGAACTGGCGCTGATCCCGGAACTGTCCATCATGGAGAACATCTTCCTCGGCAACGAACCCACCAAGTGGGGCGTGATCGACTGGGCCGAGGCCCGCAAGCGCTCCCTCGAACTCCTGGCCCGCGTTGGTCTCCGGGAGGATCCCGATACCCCCATCAAGGAAATCGGCGTCGGCAAGCAGCAGTTGGTTGAAATCGCCAAGGCACTGAACAAGTCCGTGAAGCTCCTGATCCTGGATGAGCCCACGGCAGCCCTGAACGAATCCGATTCCCAGCACCTGCTGGACCTGATCCTTGGCCTCAAAGGCAAGGGCATCACCTCGATCATCATTTCCCACAAGCTCAACGAGATCGAACAGATCGCGGACGAGATCACCATCATCCGTGACGGCAAGTCCATCGAGACCTTGAACGTCAAGCGGGATGGCGTGGACGAGGACCGGATCATCAAGGGCATGGTGGGCCGGACGCTTGAGTCCCGCTTCCCGGATCACGAGCCGAAGATCGGTGAAGTTTTCTTCGAGGTCAAGGACTGGACTGTGGGACACCCCCAGATCCAGGACCGCCTGATCTGCAAAGGCTCCAACTTCTATGTACGCCGCGGCGAAATCGTCGGTTTCGCCGGCCTCATGGGCGCCGGCCGCACAGAGCTGGCCCGGTCCCTGTTTGGGCATTCCTACGGCCGCTTCATCAAGGGCCAGGTCTACAAGGACGGCAAGCAGGTCAACCTCCGCAGCGTCAAACAAGCGATCGACGCCGGACTCGGTTACGTCACTGAGGACCGCAAGTCCCTGGGCCTGAACCTGCTGGATGACATCAAGACCACCACGGTATCGGCGGCGCTGAACAAGATCAGCAGCTACTCCGTGGTGGATACCCGCAAGGAATTCTCCGTTGCCGAGGAGTACCGGAAGTCTTTGCGGACCAAGACCCCGTCGGTTGAGGAAGGCGTAGCCAAGCTCTCCGGTGGCAACCAGCAAAAAGTGGTGCTGGCCAAGTGGATGTTCACCGATCCGGACCTCCTGATCCTGGACGAACCCACCCGCGGAATCGACGTCGGTGCCAAGTACGAGATCTACGGCATCATCCAGAAGCTCGCGAACCAGGGCAAGGGAGTGATTGTCATTTCCTCGGAGCTCCCGGAGCTTCTGGGCCTGTCCGACCGCATCTACACCATTTTTGAAGGCGCCATCACCGGCGTCCTGGACAAGAACGAAGCAACCCAGGAAAGCCTCATGAAGCTCATGACTTCCGCCCGCAAAACCGCCTGACCGTTGGCCCAGCCTGACCCCTTCCTGACACAAGGACCAAAACAATGAACGCGCTCAAGAAGCTATTTGGTGGCAATACCCGCCAGTTTGGCATGATCTTCGCCCTGGTGGCACTTATCGTCTTCTTCCAGATCTTCACCGAGGGCCGCACGTTGACCCCAGGCAACGTGATCAACCTGTTCAACGGCAACTCCTACATCCTGATCCTGGCAATTGGCATGGTCCTGGTCATCATCGCCGGACACATTGACCTTTCCGTTGGGTCCGTGGCAGCATTCGTGGGCGTTTTCGTAGCCCTGGCAATGCGTGACTGGGGCTTCCCCTGGTGGGCCGGAGTGCTCTTCGGACTGGTCCTGGGAGCCGTGATCGGCGCCTGGCAAGGGTTCTGGGTGGCGTATGTGGGCATCCCGGCCTTCATCGTGACCCTGGCCGGCATGCTCCTGTTCCGAGGCTTCAACCAGTTCGTTGGTAAGTCCAACACCATCCCCGTCCCCAAAGAGTTCCAGTTCCTCGGTTCCGGCTACCTGCCGGAGATCGGCCCGAACACCGGGTTCAACAACCTCACACTGCTCATCGGCGTTGTGGCGGCAGCATTCGTTGTGATCATGTCCCTGCGTGCCCGTGCAGCAGCCAAGGCCCTTGGCGCTGACGTTCCCGAGCTCTGGGTCGAGGTCACCAAACTGGTCCTGATCTGCGGTGCCATCCTTTACGCCACGTACCTGTTCGCCACCGGCCGTCCCGGCACTTCCTTCCCCATCCCCGGCCTGATCCTCGCCGTCCTGGTACTCATCTACGGTTTCATCGCAGACAAGACCGTCCTGGGCCGCCACGTCTACGCCGTGGGTGGCAACCGCCACGCAGCTGAGCTGTCCGGTGTGCAGTCCAAGAAAGTCAACTTCCTGGTCATGATGAACATGTCCGTCCTTGCCGGCCTGGCAGGCATGATCTTCGTTGGACGTTCCACCGCATCCGGTCCGTTCGACGGCGTCGGTTGGGAACTGGACGCCATTGCGGCAGTCTTCATCGGTGGCGCAGCAGTCACCGGTGGCGTTGGCACCGTGATCGGCTCGATCGTCGGTGGCCTGGTCATGGCCGTCCTCAACAACGGCCTCCAGCTGCTGGGCGTTGGCGCCGACCTCACCCAGATCATCAAGGGCCTGGTCCTCCTGGCAGCAGTCGCCTTCGATGTCTACAACAAGTCGCAGGGCAAGCGCTCCATTACCGGACTGCTGATGAAGAACTTCCAGCGCAACAACGAGATCAAGCCCGACGAAACCACATCCACCAAAGAGGTCATCTCCAAGGACGCGTAATCCGCGTCCTGACAGACTCGCTCCACCCCACCCACACAGAAAGTGAACCAAGATATGCGAATGTTTGGTAAAGCAGGAAAGGCAGCAGCAGTCGCTGCCATCGCGGCACTGGCGCTGACAGCCTGCGGCCGTGCCGAGACTGGAACTTCTAACGGGGCAACCGCCGAATCGATTCCCAAAGACTCAGTGATCGGAGTCGCTCTCCCTCAGAAGGCGAGTGAGGTCTTCGTTCGGGCAGAGAGCCTGTTCCGAAAAGGGCTCACGGATGCGGGATTCAAGCCGGATATTCAATTCGCCAACGGCGGTGCATCGGAGCAGCAGAACCAGATCAGTGCCATGGTCACCAAAGGCGCCAAAGTCATCATCGTCGCGGCCAACGACGGCTCGCAGCTTGGCACCCAGCTCAAGCAGGCCAAAGACGCTGGCGTTGCAATCATCGCGTACGAACGACTGCTGCTGAACACCGAGAACGTGGACTACTACGCGGCCTACGACAACTTCAAGGTGGGCGAACTCCAGGGCCAGGCGCTGCTGGAAGGCCTCAATGCCAAGAAGCCCAGCGGCCCGTACAACATCGAACTGTTCGCCGGATCCCCGGACGATGCCAACTCCAAGGTTTTCTTCGAGGGGGCCATGAGCGTCCTGAAGCCGAAGATCGACGACGGCACACTGAAGGTTGTGTCCGGCCAGACCAGCTTCGAACAGGCCGTCACCCAGGGCTGGAAGGGTGAAAATGCACAGAACCGAATGGACACCCTCCTTAGCGGCAGCTATGTTAGCGCATCTTTGGACGGCGTTCTGGCCCCCAACGACAATCTCGCTCGTGCAATCCTGACCTCGATCAAGGCCGCCGGCAAACCTACCCCGGTCGTCACTGGGCAGGACTCCGAGGCGGAATCGGTCAAGTCCATCATGGCCGGCGAGCAGTACTCCACCATCAACAAGGACACGAGCAAACTGGTTGAGCGCGCGATCACGATGGTTAAGGACCTCCAGGCCGGCAAGAAGCCCGAAATCAACGACGACAAGTCCTACAACAACGGAGTGAAAACTGTCCCTGCATACCTGCTGGATCCGGTCCTCGTGACAGCCGCAAACGTCAAGACTGCCTACGAGGGCGATCCAGTATTGGGGCCGCTCACCAAGTAACGTGCTCCTCCCCGGAGGGTCTGAGCTGTGGGGCCTGGCCGTCCAAAATTGACGCATAAATTGAACTGCTCCCCGTGTAGCTCTTGATCTTGAGGACGCCAACATGGGGGGCAGTTCCATCTGGGAGAGCCATTTCGACAACGAAGGCGATCGACACCGCACCCAAAAACTCCACGACGTCGCCGCAGGCATCATCGCCCATCTCGGCATTACCCCAGACAGCTCGCTGTTTGATGGTTTCCGTCGCGAGCCGCGGGCCAGCATCTGTGCTCGCCACCCGTCACCAGTCGGGAGTTCTCGCACCTACTTCTACTCCCGTGGGTTAACTGGCAGCGGGACGTGTTGACGTGGGACGAGTAGCACTACGGCTAGATTTATGGTGTGAGTTCTCTTTGTTGAAGAAGCCATTAAGGTGCTTTATGCGGCCAAGGTTCCTCTGGCTCCGGGCCTATCGCCTTGGCAGATCGAGGATGTTGAGGAGCAGTCCTCGTTCGACTTCAGTCCTGACCATGCGCGGTTTCTGAGTCTGGAGATGCCTATAGGCCCGAAATGGGTTGATTGGATTGGCACCTGCGGGCATTCACAACAGGCTCGACTAGCCTCACCATGGCGTGTTGTTTGATGTTCGACAGAAGGCTTTTTGGCCCGAGGAGTGGGGTGTCAGGCCCACTGAGGTTGAGATAGCCCTTCAAACGGCACGTAATCGCTTGCGCGCCGGCCCAGTCCTTATTCCGATCTATTCGTATCGTTTCATGTCAGCAGCTCCAGCGCCTGCCGGCAGCCAGGTCTTTTCCGTGCATCAACCAGACGTGATCTACCAGGCAGCGATCTCGCCTCTTACTTACAAAGCGAGTTCTTCGACAATCCTGACCGAAAATCACCCCTGCATCGCGTCGATTTCTGGTCTGATCGAGCGGAGGGCCGGTGGATCTAAGGAGTCATCGTCGGCGGTGAGGCGCGCACTAGATTTCGTTATCGGCCGAACTGGGGTTACCTGGTTGGGTAGATCCGCCAACGCGAGCCTGAGGGATTCCGAAGGAGCAGGAGGCGCGGAGTGCATCATGGGGTACACCAGCACCAGCTGATCCGGCCCCCACTCGTCCTCGTCCCGGAGCCGCAGAGCGGCGGCTGCAGCCAGATTTGCACCAGCGCTGGCGCCGCCCACGGAAAGCGAGGTGACGCCCAGCTCGATCATGTTCGCCTGCACCCATCGGTAGCGGCAACGACGTCGTCAAGGGGTACCGGGTACTGCACAACGTTAACGGCCAGCCGGTAGTCCACGCTCACGATTGTTGCCGATGCCCGATGCACCAACTGCCGGGCAGTCCAGGCAGCCTCTTTGGTGTCCAGGTCCCCGAATTGAAACGCGCCGCCATGCATCCACACCAAGGCGTGCGGGGAATCAGCTTCCTGGTTCCGTTCCACAGGGGTATAGATGCGTAGTGGTACCGGACCATGCGGGCCGGGCACCGAGACCATACGGGTGGTGGCAGACGGAGGGGGAGGCGCGTCCGGGTAGGCATCAAATGCCTCCATCTTTGCCCTCACCAGCGGCTCACTGAGGCCCGCTTCCAAGGAAGGAATGCCTTCCAGCAAGGGAAGCCGGGTGGCGATGTCGGGGTGAAACGGCATAGGGTTCCTTTCGGTCTTCCGGCTTTCAGCCGGCGCTAATAAGGAGACTGACCCTCACCGCGCTGATGTGCTTATCGGAGAGGATCTCAAGGCGTTCGTCTCCGTTCAGGAATCGTCCTTCCTGTAACCCGGCGTCTGTTACTACCAACTCCCTCACTGCATCAAGCTCAACGTCATAACCGGGCTTGGGGAAGTCCACTTGAGCTCCTTGGCCCACCCCGATGAACTCGGTGGGACTGATGGCCAGGACCATCCCGAAGGGACGGGCGTCTCCGGGGGTGGGGCCGTGGGTGGCAGCAACGGTTTCTTCCAGGAGTTCCGGCGCGGGAGGAACCCGAACGCCTGCGTCCAGGAGCATTCCTTCGAGGAGCTTCCTGGAATTTCGAACAGTGATTGCTGTACCCGCCAGTTCCGTGCTGATGGATTCCTCTTGCGGGTCGAGGGCGAAACCGAAGATACGGCCGTCGGGCTGGGCATCCACTATCTCTGGAGTCAGGGACGTGATGATGGAGCGGGCAGCGCTGAACTGGTTGCCTTCCCTGCCTTCTTCCACACCGAAGACGTTGTAGCCCAGGCCACCAAAACCGCCAATGGCCAAGAACGCATCGCCGGCCCGGAATCGCGCTTCGGGGACGAAGAGGGGATTGGAAGCGGAGGCGTATTGCCGCATGACTTCCTCCGCGTTGGGAACGTAAATGTCCGGTGCCAGAAAGTCGATGGCCGGAGCCGCGGCACGCCACACCGGAACCATGCCCGCCGTCGGCCCGCCGCTTGGGTACTGGCCCGGCAGATCCTGCCCCCGTTGCGGGCCGATCCAGGCGCGGGGAGCGGCAGGACTTCCTTTCCGGCTGCTGCCAAACCGCCCACAAAGGAGGCAAATCCCCAGGCCATGAACGTCTCTTCAACAACGGGTTTGTCTTCGCCGAAGTGGTCGGTCCAGCTCTTGCTGCCGTCCGGACGCGCGCCAAGGGCCCGGACGAACTCCTGGTCAAAGGAACCCGATGTTGGGAACCTGCGGCAAACAGTTGCTCGGGGAGCGGTGCATTCCACGCAGCCTCGGTCAGTGCGCTGTGGTCTCTTCCTGTGCCCAGCAGCCAACCTCGTTCTCAACCTGAACCATGATGACCGTATGGTCCGGACCGATCAGGGACAGATGCGTCAACAGGGTTGTGAAGGCAGTTCGGTCCGCTTCAAAGAGAATGTCAGAGAAGACGGACAAGCTGGGCCGCCTTCGTCAGTACTGTCCCGGATCGCTTGGCGGTTCGGGTCAGGTCGAGGGCTTCGGCGTGGGCGGCGGTAAATGGCTTTTCCATCAGGACGTGTTTGCCCGCCTCCAGGAATTGCCTGGCATGCTCGTGATGCAATCCGGCAGGGGCGGAACGTTCACCGCATCAATGATGGGGTCGTGGGCAAGGTCTTGAAAGGAAAGGTGCTGTTGTGGGATGCCGAATTCGGAGCAGAACTTCGCCGACGACTCGGCGGTACGGGACGCTGCAGCGGCGAGGATGGCAGAGGGGACTTCAGCAAGAGTCCGGGCGAATTCACGGGCAATGGTTCCCGTGCCGGCGAGCCCCCATCTCACGGTGTTGTTGGGCACGTTAATCCTTTCCTTGCAGGGCCAGGTCGGCAGAGTCCTCTGCCGGGATCGCGACATCATCGGAAAGGCGTCCATCCGGCAGCAGCAACGCTGCAATGAAACCCAGGATGTAGACGCCGGCCAGGGCAAGGAAAACGGGAGAAAAGACGTCGTGGTAAATCGAGGCGATCTCAGCCTGCAACGCTGAGTCGGCGGCGTGGACCAAGGCAGGGGTCAGGGTTTGGGAATCGAGCCCGGTTGGCAAGAGCGACGCCACGCCGAACCCTACCACTCCGCCCACTACGGCTGAACCTATGGTGGATCCGATCTGCCCGCTGAGTCCGGCGGTTGCGGTTGCGGCGCCGAGTTCACTGCGTGGTGCAGCACTTTGCACGATCGCAATGGCGAGGCTCATGAACGCTCCCGTGCCGAGGCCAACGAACGCCATGATCAACGCCGGGACCCATAGCGGGACGCCCCCCGGCAGTAAGGACATGGCTCCGAGTCCGAGTGCTCCCATCACCGTCCCGACAATCGGAAAAACGCGGTAACGGCCCGTCCGCGACGCCAGCCAGCCCGTCACCAGATTGCCCACCAACATTCCCAGCACAGTGGCGATGGGTACCAGCCCCGAGATGGTGGCACTCACGCCATAGGCCATCTGGAAATACGTTGGCAGGTACGCCGTAGCTGAAATGAGCCCGGCACCCATCACAGCTGAGAGTCCCACGCCAGCACTGAAGGTGCGGTTGCGGAACAAATGAACCGGGATGATGGGGTTCTGTTGACCACGCTCGACGACGACCAGCCCACCCAGCGCAGCGACACCTGCTCCAAGGGCGATCCATGCTGTGGAGTTAGCGGAACTGAACCACGCAACTGCCAGCACCACCGCCACAAGGACAGCGGTGAGCAGCACTGCACCAACGACGTCGAACCGTTCTTTGCCCGCCGGTTCGATATGCGGAACGGCTATGACTGCCAGGAGAAACGCGGCCAGCCCCACCGGGACGTTGATCCAAAACACCCACGGCCACCCCCAGTGGTCCGTGATCAGACCTCCGAGGAGCGGCCCGATCAGAATCGCCACCGGAAAAGCAGCGCCAATCAGTGAGAGGTACGCAGGACGTTGCCTTGGCGTGGTGACCTCGGCAACGATCGTCTGCGACATCAGCTGGAGACCCGCGGCGCTCATGCCCTGGAAGACGCGGGCAGCAACCAGCTGCGTCATGTCATGCGCGAAGCCACAAAGGAACGACGCCGCAACAAAGCCGGCCAGCGCAACCAGGAAGACCAGCCGGGGGCCGATCCGATCGCCCAGCCCTCCGAGTACCGGGAGCAGGACGGTACTGGCGAGCGTGTAGCCCACTACCACCCAGCTCATGTGCTGGAGGGCCCCGAGTTCGCCGGCGACAGTGGCCAAGGACGTCGAAACGATGGTGTGATCGAGGGCTCCAAGGAATGACACCGCGAGGAGCGCTGCCATGAGGAGCCGGAGACGTGTGGGCGAGATCTGGACTGAGCTGCTGCGGTTGCGGACTTCGGTCACGGCGTCCCGGCGATCTCGGCCTCCAGGCTGTGCAGAAGCGCATGCTGCCGACGTACCTGTTCGATGGATCGGTAAGGCAGCCGATCACCTTCGTATTCGCTGGACAGGTAACCGGACCATTCGTTCTCCTTCAGGGTCTGAAGGATCTCGCGCCAAGGTATCTGGCCGTCAACCAGGTCATCGTCGATGTCGAAGAACTTGGCCTGAATGAACGACACGTAGGGGAGAACATCCACCAGGTCCGACATGGGAACGGCAAGGGGTTTACGCCAGCCTTCTTCCTGAGCTTCTTCGCTGAGGCCGTCATGCTTGGCGGTGGTGATTGCCCTTTGGAAGATGCCGGTGTCGATGAGCAGGCGGAAGTTCTTCGAGCCGGTTCGCTCGATGAACTCGATGTACTCGTCCACCACCGGGTGCTTGATGGGAGTGGGCGCATGGATTTCCGGGCAAATGATGAGATCAAGCTCGGCCGCGAGATCGAGGTTACGCTCAATCACTTCCTCCCAGATCGGGTGGGGACGCAGGTCCATGGACACCACGCCGATCTTGGGTCGAATTGAGGTGAATCCAAGGCGATGGGCCAGCCGAAGATCGCGAGCCAGCATCACAGCGCCCTCATCAGCGGTGAGATCGCGGTGGCGCCACATGCTCGAGTCGATCCAGGACCCGTAATTGGTGGGCTCCAGCTGGTATTTTTCGAGCAGCCCGAACCACTGGTCAATCCACGCGGTGGACGGTTCCGGATAGTTGGGCACGTGACCTTCACCCAGGATCTCAATCCCGGTGGCGCCGATGTCAGCTATTTGTGCCATGGCGTCTTCGAGGGTGAGGACGGTGTTCATGTCACCGGTGTAGCTGTAGAGGGAGACGCCGTACTTGAGGTTGCTCATGCGAGGACCGTGACCTTTCGCTGGGACGTGAAAATGGACGGTTGGAATTCAGCCGGAATGTAGGGTGCGTGCAGCGCAATATCAACGCGAACATCGTGGACACCTACGGCCAGGCCGCCTGGGAGCGGCACCATGACGGTGGCCACTTCATCGAGCTGCCAGCGGACATCGGTGGACTGGCGCAGTTCCTGGATGCTGAAAGAGCGTCCCTGGAGTGTCCAGCGCGGTACTTCCCGGCTCCATTCCTGACCATCCACGGTGACAGCCACCCCGTCGATGAGGCTTGCCCAGACGCCTCGATAGTTGGGCATGCGCAGGGCTATTTCGAAGCCGACAGTATCGGTTCCTTCCTGGACATTGCGAAAGCCGCGGCTTTGGATCAGTTCTCGTTCGAGGACCATGTTTTCCTCACTTCTCTGTGGACGTGGAGTTGATTGATTCGGCGATGTGGCGGGCCCCGGCGACGGCCAGGGCCACCCCGGTCAGCGTGGGATTGCAGGCCGTGGGGGTGGGGATGACTCCGTTGCCGGCAACGAACAACCCGCTGACGTCCCACACCTGTCCGGTGGGATCGCACACAGCTGTGCCGTCGTTGGATGTCCCCATCCGCAGGGTGCCTTGGTAGTGCAGTGAGGCGCCGGCGGGGAAAGTGAGCGGTTCATCACCCAGTGGCTCGCCCAAGGACCGGGCAGCGGCAACCACTGATTGGCGTGCTGCGGACAGCGTCTGCTCGTCACGTTCGGTGAAGGTGTAGTGGATATTCATTGCCGGCAGCCCATAGGCGTCCGTGGTGTCTTCCGAGAAGATAACGCGGTCGGATGCTTGAAGGTCCTTGGCGCAGAACCACCCCAGGCCCACGATCGAACCAGGGATGACATCTCCGGAGATGGGCACCGGCGATGCATCCAGTTGCATGACCTGCCCATGAAAGTGCTGCTCATCGGTGAAGGGCACCCAGCTGACACCGCTTTGGGCGGTGATGGTGGTGTCGCTTGACGAAGCAGCCGGAACATCATCCACGACCCCGGTCAACCGGACTGCGTGGACAATCTGAGGCTGGTCATTCAGGTAACGGCCGAGTGCTTCGGGGCGGATACCGGAGGCGAAGAGCAGTTGCGGACCGCGGAGGGCATCGGCGGCAACTACCACGTACCGGGCCGCAATTTCATGCTCGTCCCCAGTCTTGTCGTCGCGCACCCGCACACCGCTGACCTCATCTCCGTCGGTCAGCACCCGCACAACCACGCTTTCGTCGAACAAGCGGGCCCGGGGGTTGTTCCGCGTCTCGTCACCGAACACCACATCAGCTCCAGACCAGATGAAGCGGCCATCCTCAGTGCGGCGGACCGCCAGCGGCATGGGCTGAACACGGCGGTCAGGTGCGCGGCCGCCGTCGAGCGCCGTTGCCAGACGTGAGCGGACCAGATCCGCAAGGGGAGCATCAGCCAGGGCCTCCGCGCTCACCGAGAGGAGGCGTTCGGCCTCGCTCAGAAGCTCGTCCATGTTGGGAAGGAACGCAATACGCTCGCTTTCACCTGGACGCGGGCATGCGCCGGTCCAATGCGCCGCCATCCCGCCAACATTGCTGGAGAATGCAAGTCCTGGCAGTCCGGTCTCGCCCGGCTGCTGCCAGCCGTCGTCGAGGAGGAAGGTGCCGGGCCGCACCGGGCGTGCTACGTCGCGGGCATACTCTGCGAGGTTCCCGCCGGCTGGCAGGGCGCTCACTTTTCCCTCCGAACGGCGCTGGGCAGCTTCGCGGTCCTGGACACTTGCGATGTTCTTTACGTGGGATCCGGGCGGGTCACTGATGGTGGGTCCGGCCTCGAAGATGGCAATGGATGCCTGGGGGCTGAGTTCGGAAAGGATGCGTGCATAAGTGGCTCCGGCGGGGCCACTGCCGATGATTGCGACGTCGACGCGGGCTGGATAAGGGCGTGCTGAAGGTACTGCTGTGGTGGTCATGCTGTTCTCCAGGAATCTGTAGAAGGGAGGGCTTCACGCCCTGGTGGTTTGCTCAGCGGGCAGCTGTGGAAAGTGCAGGTTGAGCGTCAAGGAAAAGTCGTCGTTCCCGGCGCCGCTCGGCTTGCCGGGCCGGGTTGGCGATAGGGGAGGCCAGGAGGAGGGCCTTGGTGTAGGCGTGGTGCGGATTGGCAATAACCCGCTCCGTAATGCCTGTCTCCACGATTTCTCCCCGCCGCATCACTGCCACGCGCTCGCTGATGTGCCTCACCACATCCAGATCGTGGGTGACAAACAGGAGCGAAACGCCGGTCTGCTCTTGGATGTCGGAGAAAAGTTGAAGAACCCGTGCCTGGGTGGACAAGTCCAGTGCACTGACGGGCTCATCACACACAATGAGCTTGGGATTCCGGCACAAGGAACGGGCGATTGCGATCCGTTGCCTTTGGCCGCCGGAGAACTCGCGCGGATAGCGGGCGCTGGAGTTGGAGGGCAGGTTCACAACATCCAGGAGCTCCCGGACCCGTCGTTGAGCATCAACCTTGGACGTCCCGGAAACCTGCATCGGTTCGGACAAAATGTCGCTGATGGTCATGGACGGATTCAGGGAGGTGTAGGGATCTTGAAAAACTACCTGAATGTCGCTGCTGAGTGCCCGGCGTTCCTTCTTGGCGAGTTTGGTGATCGATCTTCCGTCGAAACGGATGTCGCCACCGGTCACCGGGGCAAGTCCCAGCACCGCACGGCCGATGGTTGACTTACCGGAACCGGACTCGCCCACGAGTCCCAGGGTTTCCCCGGCTTTGATGTCCAGGCTCACGCCCTGCAACGCCCGGAATGTCCGTTTTCTACCGAACCCGCCCACGCTGTAGTCCACCGTCAGGTCAGTGATCCGCAGGAGGGGCTCAGCTTCGGGCAGCGTCTGGCTGGGGGAACTCATCGTGCACCTTCTGTCTCGGTGGTCTTCTCAGAAACGACCGCGTGTTCACCCTGCGGTTTCGAGGTCGAATCGAGGGCAGAGTCCAAGAGGAGCCTTGTGTACTCTTCCCGGGGGTTCGCGAACAGCTCAGTGACCTCAGCTACCTCCACGATCTCGCCGTCGCGCATCACAGCCACTTGATCGCAGAGATCAGCTACCACTCCGAAGTTGTGGGTCACCAGGACCACGCCCATGCCGCGTTCTGCCTGAAGGCTGCGAATCAGGTCCAGCACGTCGGCCTGCACAGTAACGTCCAGGGCGGTGGTGGGTTCGTCGGCAATGAGCAGTTCCGGATTGCAGGAAACGGCTCCGGCAATGAGCACGCGCTGCGCCATGCCGCCTGAGACTTGATGCGGGTAGGACTTGAAGACCCGCTCCGGATCAGGAATGCCTACTCGAGCGAGGAGTTTGATGGCTTCATCTTTTGCAGCCTTCGCTGAGATTCCCAAATGGTGTTGCATTGGCTCGGTGAGTTGGGACCCGATGCGGAAGGCGGGGTCGAGGTTGCTCATGGGCTCCTGGGGGATGTACCCGATCCGGGCGCCACGTAGTTCATTGCGCTCTTTTGGAGTCATCCCGAGCAGATCCACTCCGGCGAAACTCAAGGTTCCTGCAGACATGTGGGCCTGCCCGGGCAACAGTCCCAGGACTGAGAAGGCGGTCTGCGACTTACCCGAGCCTGATTCTCCCACCAGGCCAAGGATCTGGCCGCGCTCCACCCTCAAGGAAATGCCTTTGACGACGTCGGACTTCTCACCGTTGGGGCGGGGATAGGAGACACGGAGATCGTCGATGACCAGGAGTGCGTCTCCTGGATCCACAGGCGCCTTCTTCATAGGCCGTGCAGGTTCAGGAGTTGAACTGGCGTGCTTGGCAGCTTTTACTTTTTTGGCGGGGCCGGCAGATGATCCGTAGTTCGCCAAAGCGTCGCGGAAGCCGTTTCCCACCAAGGTGCAGGCCATGACCGTCAACACCAGGGCAACGCTTGGCCAGAGGAGCAGCCAGGGAGCGTTGAAAATGTTCTGCGATGCGTCATTGAGCATCAGGCCCCAACTGGCCTTGTCAGAGGAGCCAAGGCCAAGGAAGGCGATGCCCGCTTCGATTCCTATACCGGCGCCTGCCAACAACGCCGCTTGGATGATGGTGGGCGTGATGACTACAGGAAGGATGTGGCGGACCATGATGCGGATATCGCTCAAGCCGGAGACCCGGGCG
Source organism: Paenarthrobacter sp. NPDC091669 (assembly GCF_044756725.1). Lineage (NCBI taxonomy): Bacteria > Bacillati > Actinomycetota > Actinomycetes > Micrococcales > Micrococcaceae > Paenarthrobacter > Paenarthrobacter sp. NPDC091669. The sequence goes on along the minus strand of NZ_JBIVTK010000003.1, from coordinate 115,844 downwards.
GCGTCTACGTACAGTTCTTCCCGCACGGCCCGGACCGAGCCACGGATGAGCAGGAACACCGAGGGGGCGATCAATATGCCGAAGACCACCAGGGCAAGTGAGGTGCTGCGTCCTACCCGGGCCAGCACTACAAGGAGCACCACGATTGCCGGCAGTGATAGCAGCGCACCGCTGATCCACATGCTGACACCGTCAATCCACCCCTGGCGGTAACCAGCCAGGAGTCCGGTGGGTACTCCAATCAGCAAACTGACAGCGATCACGATCGCGGCGCTGGAAAGGCTGGTCTGCGCACCGTAAACGAGGTTTGCCAGCACGTCGCGGCCCACGCCGTCAGCGCCCAGAGGGTGCTCAGGGGTGAAAGGCGGTGCCAGGACATCGGCGAGGCGCGTAGCGGTGGGATCGTAGGAGGAGATCAATGGTGCGAGGACCGCCACCACCCCGAGCAAGGCGAGGAACACCAGCGAGATCACTGCGGCAGGTTCGCGAAGGAACTTCTTGATCAATTTGTCGCCTTGGGGTGCAGAGGCGACTACTTCCAGCGACTTGCGGGTGCCGGTGACAAGGTTATCGGTCATGAGACACGAACTTTCGGATTGATCCAGCCTTGCGCCAGATCGACGAGGAGATTGACGACGACGACGAGCACCACGGTGACCAGGACAATCCCGAGCACAACGGGCAAGTCGCCACGGCCGGCTGAGTTGTTGGCCTGGGTGCCAATACCGGGGATATTGAAAACTTTCTCAATGATCACCGAACTGGAGATGGCCACGATGAACATCAGGGATACCGTGGTGAGGCTCGGCCCGGCGGCGCTGCGCAAGGCATGCTTCACCACAACGCTGCGCTCCGGGAGGCCCCGGCTGCGCAGTGTTCGAACAAAGTCCTGCTGCATCACATCGATCATTGACCCCCGGACCTGCAGGGCGATGGAAGCCAAAGAACCCAACGCCAGCGCAACTACGGGGAGCGTGATGGAGGCAAGCCACTTGCCGGGAGAATCGCTGAAAGCAGTGAACCCGGTAGCCGGGAACATGCGAAGCTGGACAGCGAAAACCAAAGCCAGGACCAGGGCCACCAGGAAGCCGGGAATTGCCTGAACCAAGGTGGACGCCACCTGCAGACCGCGATCGAGTCGTCCCCGCCGCAAGGCAGCTGTCACACCGATCAAGGTTCCAAAACAGGCAGCGAGGATCAGTGACCCGATCACCATGGAAAGGGTGGGCGGAAGGGTTTGGGAGAGTAATTCTCCTACCGGCTGGTTGGTAAACCAGGACCGTCCCAAATCTCCACGTACGGCAGATCCCAGCCACTGGAAGTATTGGGTGATCAACGGTTCGTCGAGGCCCAGTTGTTGGCGCTTGGCCTCCACCTGTTCGGCCGAAGCCACTGGTCCCAAAACCTGACGGACAGGGTCTTGCCCTGTGAGGTTCAGGAGGAAGAACGTCGCAGTGGAAATAACGAACATGAGCACCAATCCTGAGGCCAGGCGGCGAAGGATAAACATCAGCACGGCAGCTCCTTGGGCTTCGGGAAGATGAGGGATGGGTAGGGGCGGCCGGCCCTGGGTGGGCCGGCCGCCCACCTGCTACTTCTTCGAGGCAGTGAAGCCCCAGAGCGGCGGCAGGGTGGAATAGCGCTGCGGTGTGACAGTGATTTCGGCGTTGCTTGCGAAGACGTTGTCAGACTGGATGTAGGGGGCAAACCAAGCCTGATCCACCACATAGGTGTTCAGTTGACGGAACGTTTCGGTTTGGGCCTCACCGGTTTCGCCTTGGGCCTTGTTGATCAGGTCAACCACGGTGGGATCGGAGACGTGGAACGGGTTCCAGAGTGATTCGGGAGTGAGCGCAATCTGGGCGAAATCCCACGGGCGGGGGCTGTTGAGCCCGAAAATCGCTGCGGGGTACTTTCCTGCCAACAGATCCGAAATGAACGTTTGGCCGTTCACGGGCTGGTACTGCGGTGTGACGCCAATAGCCGTCAGAGCTTCAGTCACCGCCGCTTGCTGATCCGGATAGACGGGTGATACATCCGGCATGGGCAGGGTGAAGCCGTTGGCGTAACCGGCGTCTGCGAGAAGCTTCTTCGCGGCGTCCACATCAAAGGGGTACTTCTTGTCCAGGTCCGGGATGAAAGCATCGCTGGTGGAACTGAAGACCTGGCTGGTGGCCTTGCCCTTACCACCGAAGACTTTCGCGTGGATGGCGTCGCGATCCAGGGCCATGTTGATCGCCTGGCGGACCTTGGGCTCGGCGAGCGCAGGAACCAAGGTGCCCTTGCGGTCGAACAAGTAGAGGCCGCTGGTGGTGTAGGCGGGGCTGGTCTGGATGTTCAGGCCGGCGGACTTGAGGCTGTTCGAATCCTTGTCGGTCACTACTGCGAAGTCTGCCTCACCGGCCCGCAGTGCGTTGAGGATTGCATTGTTGTCGTTGAAGACCGTGACTTCGACGGTGTCGAACGGGAAGTCTTTGGCGTTCCAGTAGTCAGCGTTTCGCGTGTAGACGTACTTGATGCCGGTCTGGGACTTTGCGGAATCCAGGATGTATGGGCCCGAACCTACGGGAGTGGTGTCCAGCTCCCGTGTTCCCAAGGCCTTCGGGCTGGCAAGGACACCGGCGGTTCCGCCCAGGTTCGGCACGAGCGATGGGTCCGGAGCGGAGAGCGTGACCATGAGGTTGGTGGCGTCGGTGACGGTGACATCCTGGATGAAGCGCAGTTGCCCACCTGCTTCACCGGTACCCTTGCGGGCGGAATCAAGGTTGGCCTTCACCGCGGCGGCATCCAAGGCCGTCCCATCGGTGAATTTAACGCCTTCCCTGATTGTGAGGGAGAGCTTGGTCCGGGTGTCATCGTAAGACCACTTGGTCACGATGTTCTCGGCAGGTTCTCCCTCGTTGGTATTACGGAAGAGGGAGTCGTAGACCGGTTGAAGGAACTGGGTGGTGGGGCCAGTGCCGAAGTTGCCCGGAGAGAAGGACTCGGGCGGCGCAATGGCTGCAATGTCCAATTCCGTGGGGGCGGTGGAACCGCCAGGGGAGGAGCCGGTGCAGGCGGTAAGCGCCAGGACGGCTGTGGCGGCGGCAATGCCGACTAGTTTGCGCATGTTTCTCCTAGACAAGGCGTCGGTAGCTCAGCTTCGAGTGATCCGACTGTTCTCCGGCGGCAACGCTACGGAGATCGATAGGTATTGCGGTGGGTGGTGGCTGAAATGCCGTGGAAAGGCGCCTTGCTTCATAGGGAATCCCGTGGATTCCTTGTATGCGTTACCGGCGCAGGGCCACCGGATGCAGAGGGTGTGCTCCATGTGGTCTCCCTCGCCGTCGAGGTTAATGTTGCTGGTAGTGCGCTTTGTGGCGCCTGTTACAACGATAATCCGGTGACCGGAAGAAGTCAACAACTTCTTCCGGTCTTCGGAATATTAGGCAGAAAGTCCTTCGTTGCCCTGACTTAGGGGTTGCGTCAGCCGTTCCAGGAGCCCGGGCAGGTTGTCTTTGGAGAAGAGCTCGCCAAGAACAAGCTGGGCGGCACCAACCACGCCGCCTACCTGCTCGTCAATGGCAGATAGCTCCACGAGCAGGTCCGGTGCCCCCGTAGAGGGCAGCCGCTCAAAGACGGCCTGCTGTATGGGTTTGAGCACGATGTCTTTGGCCCTGGCAATGCCACCGCCAACAACCAGCATGTGCGGAGCGAAGAAGCTGACCAAGGTCGCCAGGCTGCTTCCAAGGAGTGCCGCTGTCCGGTTGAGCAGCTCTTTTGCGGCGGCATCCTCGTGCTCAGCGGCCAGCGTCACGTCATAGGCGCGAACACGTCCGGTCTCCTTGAGGACTTCCGCAAGGTAGGGACTGCGCCCCGTTTCAGCCAGCATCAAGCCGTCCCGCTCAATGGCCCATCCGCTGGTGACGGCCTCAAGGCAGCCTGTGCGCCCGCACCTGCAGGCAACCACTCCCGCCTCCGGAACGGCCACATGGCCAATGGAGCCTGCCAGGCCATGGGAGCCCCGGTAGAGCCTGCCATCGGTGATGAGGGCAGCTCCCACCCCGGCGCCGGCCCCAAAATACAGCAGGTGCTTTGCCTTGGCGGCCCGCGGATTGCTCTCTATTTCAGCCAGGGCCAGAAGATTGACTCGATTGTCCACCCATGCCGGAACCGGCCAGCGCGCCGCGAACTCTTCCCGTGCGGGGTAGTCCTCCCAACCCGGCATGACCGGTACGCCAACAGGAGTGCCGGTATCGAAATTGACCGGACCGGAGAGTCCCACGCCGATCCCCAGCAGGTTGTTGCCGCTTTGCTCCCTGATGACGTGGTCAATGATCGCATTGACCTGGTCCAGGATCCGTGCGGGTCCTTCGCTGACGTCGCATAGTTCCCTGTGTCGGGTGCCGAGCAAGGCGCCGGCGAGATCGGAAGCGCTGACGACCATTTCATTCGAGGCAATGTCCACGCCAACGACGTACCCGGCCTGGGCGTTGAGGGACAACAGCTTGGCGGTCCGCCCGCCCGTAGAGGGAGCGCGGCCGGGGGAGTGGATAAGCCCGATCTGTTCGAGTTCTGCAACTCGCTCCGCAACAACACTGCGCCCCAGCCCAACCTGATCGGTCAAGGTTGCCTGCGTAATGCCGTCCTGCCAACGGATTGTCTCCAGCACTGATGCCAGTCCGGTGTACCGCTCTATGGCCATTGACTTTCCCTCCAAGCGGTGCTTTTTGGGTCACCACCCGCAACTTTAGCTTGCGCTGAACATGACTAAGTGTATAACTTTTTCCGGTAAGCGGATAAACTGCATAAAACCATCACATAAGGAGGCCGCATGCGGCGATCTGTCAGGACCACAGACGACGGCGTCCAGTACCGGGACTTGAACGGAAACGGAGTGCTGGATCCGTATGAAGATCCCCGGCTGGATGCAGCCACGCGCGCCAAGGATCTCCTGACCCGCCTCTCGGTCGAAGAAAAAGTCGGGCTCCTCTTCAACACGGTGATGGTCGTCGGTGAGGTGGCGGATCACGACGCATCGAGTCCTTTCGGGCCGGAGTCTCCGCGTGACTTTGTGGTGGGCAGGTCCATCAACCATTTCAACGTTGGCCACTTCCCTTCCGCCCAGCACATGGCGCGTTGGCAGAATGCCATGCAGGAGCTCGCAGAGCTCACCCCACACGGGATCCCCATTACTTTTGCCACCGATCCCCGCCATGGCTTTGCACAAAATGACGGTATGGCCTTTGCCGCGGGCTCGTTTTCGCAGTGGCCCGAACCTATGGGCTTTGCCGCACTCGGCGATTCTGATGTCATAAGCGACTTCGCGGAGACGGCCAGGCAGGAGTATGTGGCCGTAGGGCTTCGTGCCGCTCTCCACCCACAGATTGACCTGGCATCTGAACCGCGCTGGGCACGCCAACTTCAGAGCTTCAGTTCAAGCTCCGCGGTGACCTCGGAGTACGGTGCGCTGCTCATCGCAGGTCTCCAGGGCGGGCAGCTGTCATCCTCGAGCGTTGCCTGTACGGCTAAGCACTTCCCGGGAGGCGGGGCGCAAGAAGACGGGGAGGATCCACACTTCCCGCAAGGCAAAGCTCAGGTTTACCCAGGGGGCAACTTCGAAGAGCACCTGGCACCGTTCCGTACTGCGATCGCCGCCGGCACGAGCGGGATCATGCCCTACTACTCATTGGCGAAAGACCTTGTCATAGATGGCGTGGAAGTCGAGGAGGTGGGCTTCTCGTATAACAAGTACCTGATCACGTCACTTCTTCGAGAACAGCTCGGCTTCGAGGGTGTTGTCCTGAGCGACTGGCAGCTTGTCACTGACCTTGAGGTCTTTGGTCTGCCCTTTCCCGCCAAGGCGTGGGGTGTTGAGCACCTCAGCCCTCTGGACCGGGTGCAGAAACTTTTCGACGCCGGCGTGGACCAGCTTGGTGGCGAATCCTGCACGGAGTTGGTACTTGAGCTGCTGGCCAGCGGCAGGTTGTCCCCGGAGAGAGTGGATGCATCGGCGCTGAGAATCCTCCGGGTTAAGTTCGAGCTGGGGCTCTTCGACAACCCTTATGTTGACGCGGATGCCGTCATGGAGGTCGTGGGATCTGAGAAGTCCCGCGCGGCCGGACACCGCGCCCAGGCAGAATCCATCACTATCCTCAAGAACGAAGGGCTGCTGCCCCTGGCGCCCGGTACCCGCATATATGTAGTAGGTATGGACCCGGCATTTGTTGACGATCACGTTCTCCTCGTTTCGGAGATGGCGGAGGCTGATGTGGCGCTGGTGCGGCTGGCTGCGCCCTTTGAACCCCGTAACGAGTACTTCCTGGACGCCATGACGCATCAGGGGAGCCTCGACTTCCCGGAGGAAGAGATCGCGCGGGTACGAGCACTTGCAGCAGAACTCCCCGTGATCCTGGACGTCTACCTCGAACGGGCAGCAATTCTGACCCCCTTCGACACCGTTGCAACTGCCATCACTGCAAACTTCGGCGCATCCGAAGCTGCACTGCTGGATGCGCTGACTGCAACGATTCCTCCGAAGGGCAGGTTGCCGATCGAGCTGCCTCGCTCCATGGCCGCCGTCGAAACCTCACATCCTGATGTCCCCAACGACACTGAAGATCCGCTCTACCCCTATGGTGCCGGCCTCAGCCTGTCATCAACTTCCCGGAGCGTGTCCGGGATGCTCACGTGAACCGGATGAACGGCGAACACTAATCGAGCGAAGTTCTCTGGAGTGAGTTCGTTGATCCTCCGGATTCGGCGCGGCCGCATGTGTGGTGGCACTGGATAGACGGCAATGTGGAGCTCTAAGGCATTCGGGCGGACCTTCGGTGGCTCCGCTCTATGGGCCCCCGAGGAGCTCAGGCCTTCGACGGGGCGCTGGATAATCCGCTTGTGGTGGCCGTCTTCTACGTGGATTTCGTTCGTCCTTACAGTGGATGAGCTGCGAGCCCATGCCGGTGATGGTGCCTTTCATGACGTCGCCGTCCTGGAGCAGCCGGCACCGGTGCTGGCCGTTGCCGGCCGGGCTGCGGGTGAGCACCAGGTCGCCCGGTGCAGCGGAACGATCCGGAAGGTTTCGCTGAAGAGCTTGGCCAAGCCGAAGATCACGTTTGAGGCGGACTCGTCCTGCATGGCCTCGCCTCGTTGAGCTTCAGCGACTCCTGGACGTCCTGCGGGCCGCTGACATCACCGCTTCCTACGGCTGCCTTAGAAAGGTGATCACGGTCGGTGCCCGCCAACGCCAGGAGAACTCACGAATCCGCCCCGTAACCGCCCACCCGGCGGATGTGTTTCCTTGCCGCCCAGTTTTGCAGGGTGGTCTACGCGGTCGTGTCTACAAGTGTGCTCGACGGTGACCATCCGCAGATCGACCTTTTGGCACCCTTGTCCCGGTAGGGGGCTTAATGAGTTGGGACACTCAATTCGATTCAGGAGCTCCGCCGCATCCGGGCAAAGGATTGGCCTGGAAAGTTCGGCGCGGCCGACCAGGGCGAGTGGACGGGGATCAGGATGAAAGCCGGCATCGGCAGATCGCCATGGAGGGTCCGGCGGTCACAGCCGAGATTACGGGTTTCTTGGACTTACAGACCGCAACTATATGCGGATTCTCGCGTCTGGCGAGCGTTGGGGCGAAGAGCCGATAATGGATATTCGTTCCATTAGCCGTTGGGCTATTGAGTGAGACGAGAGGACGGCTGTGCCGCAGCAAACCTCGGTTATTTCCATTGATGGTTCGAGGGTCCCCTCGCAGCCTCAGAACTCGCTTCGCTCGCTAATAGGCCGATAGTCGGTGAGTAGTTCCTGGTGGAGGCTCTTACGAAACTCTTCGATGGTCCAGGGTTCGCCGTCCTTAACGATTGAAGTGGCATGTTGGGGATCTGCGTACAGGGCGATGTCACCGCCGCCGGTCACGGAGAACACGGAGCCGCTGATATGGGCCGCCTCATCTGAGGCAAGGTAGGCCAAGAAAGTCATGTTTTCCGCGGGGCCATGGGCTTTTTCAGAGCGGCGTGTTCGCTCATCGTTAACCTTGAGGTGGATATCCTGCTGTTGCAGCATGGAGCGGAAGGTGGCGTTAAAGCTGACGTGGCCGGGTGACGCGGCCTGCGGGCAGTATGCGTTGATAGTGACGCCGTACCTGGCGACCTCCTTCGCTGCCGATTTCGTTAGCGCGACCACGGCCGCGTTTGCGGCAGCGTAGGCGCTGACCATCGGGATGCCGGTCCATGCGTCTGATGACGCGTTCAGGATGCGCCCGGACTCTTGCTTGACCATGACGGGCAGAGCGTGGCTCATGCAGTTGTAAGTTCCGGTCAGCTTCGCTTCGACCTGGAAGCGCCAGTCCTCGGGGGTCAGGGATAAGAAGGGGCCGAAGCCCATTCCGGCTGCGTTGTTGATGAGAATGTCGAGTCGGCCGAATTCCCTAATGGCAGCTTGGATGAGGTGACCGGTTGCTTCGTGGTTGGTGACATCCGCATAGTGGTGAATGGCCTCTCCTCCCTCGGCGATGATTTGCGCTGCGACGCTTTCAGCGTCCCCGGCAGTCGCTTCGAAACGCTCCGCCTCTTCTTGGGTGAGCGTGAGTTCGGTGCCCTGTAGAGCGGTGGCGCGAAAAGACGCCGCTACGGCTTTGGTAGCTCGCCGGGGGGCGAGATCGTTGGTGACGACCCGGGCGCCGTGGCGGGCTAGCATCAATGCGATTCCGCGGCCGACGCCTTGCCCGGAGCCGGTGACAATCGCTACCTTGCCCTCTAGAAGCTTGGACATGTGAGGTGTTCCTTTCGATTTGGTTCGGCGTTTATCCATCGTCTTCCCCGGTTGCTGCAGGAGGGCGGTGGTGATGCAACATCAGGGATGCATCGATGCGGTATCAGCGGTGCCTGTTTCCTCTCTGGCGGCGTGGTCGCTGATGGCATCTGACTTCTTGGTAGCCGGTGAAGGGATAAGCAACGCGATTATCGCTGCGACTATTGCAACGGCAGCGCCAATCAGCAGACCGGTGTGGAATCCGGCCTCGCTCGGCAGCGAAAGGCCGAAGAAGTCGGTGGTCATGTTGGCGAGGACGACACCGACGACGGCGGCCGACACGGATGTGCCGATGGAACGCATAAGGGTGTTTAAGCTGTTCGCTGCGCCTGTCTCGGAGCTCTTGACCGAGCCCATGATGAGGGCTGGCATGGCGCCGTACGCAAAGCCAACGCCGACATTGGTAATGCACACGGACACAAGCAGTCCCCAGGTCGATCCCATGAGTGCGACTGCGGCAAGGTAACCCGCTGCCATAACGGCGGCCCCGATGGCGAGAGTGATCTTGGGTCCGCGGGAGTAAGAGATGCGGGCGCCAACTGGCGCGATCATCATCATCATCACGCCACCGGGTGCCATCCACAAACCCATCTGGAACATGTTCTGTCCGAGCCCGTAGCCGGTCTCCGTGGGTAGCTGGAGTAGCTGCGGCACGATGAGCGACTGAGCATACATGGCGAACCCGATGACCACCGACGACAGGTTTGTCAGAAGTACGACGGGGCGGGCGGTGACTCGCAGGTCGACAAGTGGATCGGAAGTGCGGAGTTGGAACCAGCCCCACGCGAGGAAAACTAGGACCGAAGCAACGAGCAGGCCGAGGGTCAAGCCGCTGGTCCAGCCCCAGTCGGCACCCTTCGAGACGCCGAGAAGCAGGCAGACCAATCCGATGCCTAGCCCGGCCGCGCCGGCGGGATCGAACTTACCGTGGGCGGTCACAGGGGTGGCCGGAAGGAAGAAACAGATGAAGGCGGCGACCATGACGGCGAGAGCGGTTGCGCCCCAGAACAGGGCGTGCCAGGTGGAGTACTCTGCCACCGCAGCGGCGATGGGCAGTCCAAGTGCGCCACCAATGCCCATGGAGGCGCTCATCAGCGCAATCGATGTGCCGAGCTTCTCCGGTGGGAGGAGGTCGCGCATAGCGCTGATGCCCAGTGGAACGAGACCCATGGCAGCGCCTTGAAGTGAACGGCCAACGATCATCGGTATAAGGGCGGTTGCCAGGGCGCACACCACAGAGCCGGCGACGAGCAGCAGCGAGCAGGCAAGCATGACGGGCTTCTTGCCGTAGAGGTCACCGAGCCGGCCAGTGATCGGTGTGCACACCGCAGCCGCCAACAGGGTCGCGGTGACGACCCACGTGGCATTGGAGGCGCTGGTGCCGAGCAGTTCCGGCATTTCCCCGATCAGTGGAACGACAAGAGTCTGCATCACTGCAGCAACGATGCCCGAGAAAGCCAGCACCCCCACGATAGGTCCACTGCGCGCGGTGTATTTCTCAGAGGCGGGGGACTCGGCGGGGGACTGTGTGCTCTGTACGCTTAGTTGATTGGCCGAAGTTTCAGTCATGGTAGGCAGCCTTGAGGTGCTGAACCCGGACCTCAGGCAGGTAGCTTCGAGTGGCTGCGACATCCAGGGCTTGACCCAGCACGGTGAAAGTCCCGTGTGCCCGGAGATCGTCGGAGGCTGAACCTACCCGAACCGAGACCTCACCCGGCTCTACGACGAATCGTCCGTCCCTTCCCGTGTGCCCCAACTGGGAACCCTGCACGACGAAGCTGACTTCTGCTGTTTCTCCCTTGTCGAGTTCCACCCGGGCGAAGCCTGCCAGTTGTTGTGCGGGGCGGGTAATGCCTGTGCCTGGAAGGCCGACGTAGAGCTGGGCGATTTCTGTACTCGGGAGTTCCCCTGCATTGCGGACAGGAATCGTTATGGTGACTTCTTCGTTTGCAGCAATCTCCGCGGGTTCTATTCGGAGTTCGCCGTATCCGAAGCTTGAGTAGCTCAAACCGTGTCCAAAGGCGTACTGAGGTGTACTTGGCATGTCCGCATAGGCCTTTGCCATGTCGATGCTTTCGCGCCGATAACCGCTGCCCCTTTTCTGCGCCTGATACACGGGTACTTGGCCGGAGTGCCGGGGGATGGAGAAGGGAAGCTTGCCGGAAGGGGCCGAATGCCCGAAGAGCACGCGGGCCAGTGCGGGGGCGCCTTCAGGTCCGGGGTAATAGGCGGTGATCAGGGCCGGGAGTGCTTCGTCCACCTCGGAGAGCCCATAGGGCCGGCCCATGTAGAGCACGGCGGCTGTTGGTTTCCCTAAGGCGGTGACCGCCTGGACGAGCTCAACCTGACGGGAGGGCAGGTCGATGTCGGCGGAATCGGTTCCTTCGCCTTCTGTCGTAGTTCCCGAGAAGGCTCCGGCCCTGCCGCCGATGGCGAGGATGACGATATCTGCCGACGTGGCGGCAGCGACGGCTGCCTCAATATCGTGAGGGTCCGTGTCGAGGAGACTTGTCCCAGGAACGGATACGACGTCTGCGTCCGGCATGAGTCGACGTATTGCCTCGGTCAGGCTTTGGCATCCATATTGTTCACGGACAGCGTGATCAAGGTCGAGGTTCTCCAGTGCGCTGATGCGCTCCGCGGCGGCTTTTTTCATGTCCTCCGGCATGCCATCCATCGCATTTTCCATTCCCACCATCCGCGACCGGCCGTTCATCATGCCCTTGATCATTTCCAGGGTGGTGGGATACGTGTAGTTGGCGAAGTTGACCATGACGGAGTCCGCGTGCGGTCCTACGACGGCGATACGGCGGACATCCCGGCGGAAGGGCAGCACGCCGCCCTCGTTCTTGAGCAAGGTCACTGATTGAAGGGCCAACTCCTTGGAAAGCTCCCGTCCCTCCTGCGCCAGATCCTTCAGCAGAACTGGCTCCTCGCTCACATAAGGGTTCTCGAACAGACCCAACTCGAACTTGTGGGTAAGAACCCGGAGGACGGCTTGGTCGACCACCGCTTCGTCAATCATGCCATTTTGGACGGCATCGGCCAGGGCCGGCCCGAATCCATAGGCGCTGGGCAGTTCGACGTCGAGCCCGGCCGACACAGCCATGACTCCCGCTTCCTGGGCGGTACCGGCCACGCGCTGACGCTCGACGAGATACTGGATCGTCCGGTAATCGGACACCACTGTCCCTTGAAAGCCCATTTTGTCCCTCAAAAGTTCAGAAAGAAAAGCCGAGGACGTCGCTACCGGTTCGCCGTCGATCTCTGAATAGCTGTTCATGACACTGCGCAGTCCGGCAAGACGGATTGCAGCTTCGAAGGGGGTTGCGTAAACGTCATAGAGCTCGCGGCCTCCAAGCTGTGTAGCGGCAAGGTTCTGCCCCGCTTCGGTCATCGAGTACCCGAGAAAGTGCTTCGCCGTGGCCAATACACCTTCGCGCAGGTCATCTCCTTGAAGGCCGTGGACAAAAGCCACGCCCATGGCCGAGACGAGAAGGACTTCCTCCCCGTACGTTTCATGGACACGGCCCCAGCGTGCGTCACGTGCCACGTCGAGTACCGGCGCCAACCCTTGACGTACACCGATCGACAGCATCTGCCGCCGGGTCAGGTCGGCCATCTCCCGTACTCCGGCGGGGTTCCATGTAGCCGCCAGACCAATCGGCGTTGGGAACGAGGTGTATCCCTCGGCTAACAGCCCGTTCAGAGCCTCGTTGTGGAGAATGGCAGGGATTCCCAGTCGGGTCGACTCAAGGAGATATTTTTGAATGTCGTTGTTGAGTCGTGCAAGGCGCACCGGGTCATTAACGGCGATTCCGACTCCGGCGACGTGCCCGATTCCTTGAGCCAGATGCCGGTTCAGCTGGGATTTGGTCACACCATCGGATCCAAGAAGTGGCTGCGGAAGGATTCCGACAAGTTGATTGGTCTTCTCTGCCAGAGTCATGCGCGCAAGTAAGTCCAGCGAACGTTTTTCGATGGGCATGGAGGGGTTGAGGTAAAGCATCGATCACCTTCCGTTTGCGCCCGGGGCTCCCGGAGCGGTCGTCTTCGATAACTCACTACTGCGAATATAGTTATGCGTTTCGAATTTGCATGTTAGCATCTTTCCATGGCAATCGGTTTCCGTTAGGACCGAAATATTGAGAGATCGGTGCGTACAATGACGAACCTCCCGAAGGGCTTCCTCTGGGGAGCATCAACAGCCCCTCATCAGATTGAGGGAAACAATGTCAACAGTGACTTCTGGGCCCGGGAGCAGAACAGGGCAGGCATGGAGCGCAGTGGCGACGCCATCGACAGCTACCATCGTTACGCGGAAGATATGCAATTGCTTGCCGCAGCGGGCCTGAACGCCTATCGGTTTGGCATTGAATGGGCGCGCGTCGAACCCTCCCCGGGCCACATTTCGAAGGCCGAGCTTGCGCACTACCGCCGCATGATCGACACCGCGCTCGGACTGGGACTGAAGCCGGTCATCACGCTCCACCACTTCACCAACCCGCGCTGGTTTGCCGAAGAAGGTGGATGGATGGGGGACCGTGCCGTCGAGCGGTTCACCGCTTACGTCGATGCTGTGATAGACATCCTGGACGGCGTCGAGTGGATCTGTACCATGAACGAACCGAACATGCTCGCACTCATGACCACCATGGGTCGAATGGCCGAGCAGCAGAAAAACAAAAAATGGCTCAGCCCCACTGTTGAGGGTGAAGCAAGGCCTGTCTTGCCTAACCCCGATATCGACGTCAGCCGACGACTAGTGGAGGCGCATCACGCTGTCCGCGGCTTCTTGAGGGAGCGGACGGGGGCAGCCGTTGGGTGGACGGTGGCAAACCAGGCGCTCGTGGCCTTACCGGGTGGGGAAGAGAAACTTCGCGAGGTGCAGTACGTCAGGGAGAACATCTTTCTGGAGGCGGCACGCGGGGATGACTTCATCGGTGTTCAGTCGTACTCAAGCCAGAACGTAACCGCTGAGGGAATCGTGCCTCACCCCGTTCACCCGGACAACACCATCGTTGGCAATGCCTACCGCCCCGACGCCATCGGCATCGCTGTTCGCCACAGCTGGAACGTCACCCAGGGCGTACCGGTACTCATCACGGAAAATGGCATCGCTACAGCAGATGACTATCGGCGGATCGCCTACACAACCAGCGCCTTGGAGCACCTCTTCGAGACCATGGCCGAAGGTATCGATGTCCGCGGCTACCTCCACTGGAGTGCACTGGATAACTATGAGTGGGGTCATTGGGAACCTACTTTCGGGCTGATAGCAGTAGACCGGAAAACCTTCGAACGCCACCCCAAAGCCAGCCTTGCATGGCTGGGAAATGTCGCCAGGACCGGCTCCCTGTCGTTGGCCCAAGAAGCTACAGCAGGAGTCACGATCTCATGACAACTACTCAGGAAACCGAACAGCAGAAAGCCACCCTCCAGTGGGGAATCGTCGGGACAGGACCCATTTCTGACAACGTGGTGGCTGACCTTTCCACCATTAGCGGCGCTGTCATCAGGGGAGTGCACAGCAGGGACGCAGCAAAGGCCTCCGCTTTCGCCGAAAAGGTCGGAGGCGCGTTCTCCACGGATAACTACGAGGAGCTGCTGGCGGACGGCAGGATTGACGTCGTGTACATCGCGACGCCGTTCGCCACGCATTATCCGCTGACGCGCCAAGCTCTTCTCGCCGGCAAACATGTCCTCGTTGAGAAGCCCATGGCAATGACGGCCGCTGAAGTCGCTGAGCTGTTCCAGCTGGCGGGTCAACGAAATCTCTTTCTCATGGAGGGCATGTGGATGAAGTTCAACCCTGCATTCGTCCGGTTGAGGGAGGAAATCGCCGCTGGTCGGATCGGTGAGCCCCGGAGTGTACGGGCCATGTTCGGGATGCCGTTTCCGCAGGACGACGGCAGCCGCTGGGACGTGAAACGCAGCGGGAGCACCCTGCTGGACCAGGGTATCTACCCGGTCACGTTGGCACATTCCATCTTGGGCGAACCGGAATCAATCTACGCGGCAGGTACTGTACGCAGCGACGGCCTGGATCTTGCAGAGCACTTCACTCTCGAGTACAGTGGCGGCCGCTTTGCCCATGGAGCTGCCTCAACTCAGGAATTCGCCGACACCTCGGGTTCGGTCAGCGGAACGAAGGGGTGGATTGTTCTCCCGGGCCCTTTCTGGGCCACCACGAACCTACGGATACATGCCGACAATTGGCAAACCATTGTCCACAACCCTGAGCCTGTAGAACTGGCGTGTGAGGGCAACGGATACGTACCGATGCTTCGTGCCGTCAGCGAAGCAATCAGAATCGGACTCACAGAGCACCCTTTGCATACCGCCGCCGACACGATTGCGGTCTTCCGCACACTGGACAGGATTCGTTCCGCAGTTGAAACCGGCGAAGTAAACCGAGGTAAGGACGAGGAATGACCGGACCAGGCTTTGCCGTTACTCCTGCCGATATCACTGGTCTCCACCCGATCGGCCGCCTTCCTATGACCTCTCTGCGCCGCCCAGCCGACGTTGATCTGAACGGTGTCTGGGACTTTCAGTTGCTGGAGCGGCCCGACACCTCGGTCAGCGATTGCTGGGGGACGACGACGGTGCCGGGGCTGTGGACGATGTCGGATCCGCAAGATCCGCCTCACTACACAAACGTGCCGATGCCATTCGATGAGATTCCCCCGGCGCTTACGAAGCGCAACCCCACGGGAGTGTACAGGCGGAAAGTCGATCTTTCACCGACGCCGGGCCGCCGGACGATCCTGCATGTCGGGGCAGCGGAATCATTGCTGCGTGTGATGGTCAATGACGAGCCGGTGGGGCTCAGCAACGACTCCCACCTCGCCGCAGAATTCGACATCACCGATGCCATCATTCAAGGCCCTAACGAGATCGTTCTCGTCGTCTCCAAATATTCGGCCGAAAGCTACCTCGAGGACCAGGACCAGTGGTGGCACGGCGGGATCACCCGGCCTGTCCATATCTATACTGTGCCCGATGTCCACATAGCAGACGTCGTGGTCCTCGCCGACTACGACGCCAAGTCCGGTAAAGGTTCCCTGACCGTAGAGGTCGTTTCCGCCGGCCTCGCCCACCTCACAGCTGTCGACTGTCATGCCGAAGTGATCGCTCTCGGAACGGCGGAGATCCGGCCTATCGGTCCACGGCGGGCAGCGCAGGAGCTTCCCAAGCCCTCCGATGAACGCGGCAGTAAGCCGGCCACCCGTTTCCCTGCTGATTTCATGGACTTGCTGAGCATCAGGGCGGCCGGAGCGGAGGTGCCTGAACGCTTTGCCGACATCGCCGGGGCCTTTGCCCAGACTGTCACTCACGAAACGTCAGCCGGCAGGGCACGGTTTGAGCGTGCCGCGCTGGACGTTTCTCCCTGGACGGCCGAAACGCCGCACTTGGAAGACCTAACGGTCCGGCTCCGCGACGCCGACGGAGAAATCCTCGATGAGGTCACCCTGCGCATCGGATTCCGCAAGGTTGAAATCCGGGGGAAGGACCTTCTGGTCAACGGCCAGCGTATCCTCGTACAAGGCGTCAACCGGCACGACTTCGACCCCCGTACCGGGCGCGTGATGACCAGGGAATCTATGCTGGAAGAGCTTTCCCTGATGAAGCGCAGTAACATCAACGCTGTGCGCACTTCGCACTACCCCAATGATCCCGTCTTCCTGGACCTCTGCGATGAAATTGGCCTTTACGTTGTAGACGAGGCTGACATCGAAGGGCACGCGTTCGCCGGGATACTTGCAGACGATCCCTTGTATCTGCC
The DNA here is from genome assembly GCF_044756725.1 of Paenarthrobacter sp. NPDC091669. Lineage (NCBI taxonomy): Bacteria > Bacillati > Actinomycetota > Actinomycetes > Micrococcales > Micrococcaceae > Paenarthrobacter > Paenarthrobacter sp. NPDC091669. The sequence goes on along the minus strand of NZ_JBIVTK010000003.1, from coordinate 99,265 downwards.
CAGCTTCTTGCGCAGACTCTCGCGGATGGTGGTCCGAGACAGGAACCACCCCAGCATCATTATGTGGTCGCTGGGAAACGAGACCGGCTACGGGGCAGCACACGACGCGATGGCGGCCTGGACGCGCAACGTCGACCCCTCCCGGCCGGTGCACTACGAAGGGGCTATATCGAATGACTGGCACGGCGGCCACGCTGCAACCGATGTTGTATGTCCCATGTACGCTTCCTTCGCCTCGCTCGAGGCCTACGCCCAGGATGAACGCGCCGACCGACCACTGATCCTGTGCGAGTACGCCTATTCTCTAGGAAACTCAACAGGGGGCCTTTCCGAGTACTGGCGCCTCTTCGAATCCCTTCCCTGCCTTCAAGGCGGTTTCATCTGGGAATGGCGGGATCATGCGCTCGACCCCGACGGAGACGGACACTACAGGTACGGCGGAGACTTCGGCGATGAACCCAACAGCGGAGCCGTTCTCAACAACGGAATTGTCTTCCCGGACCTCACGCCTAAACCGGCCTTGTTCGAGGCGCGCGGTATCTTCGCACCGGTCCGGATCATCTCGGACGCGGCCCGGGCCCTTGAAGGACAGATCGATATCCGTAACCGCCAGTCCTTCGCTGACCTCAGCCTTTTGAGAGGGCTAATTCAGGTCGAAACTTCCAGCGGTGCCGTCGCCGCGGCCGAGGTTGAGTTGCCAGCCTTGGGCCCGGGCCGCACTGGTTCGCTGGAACTTCCAGAGCAGATAAGGGTTGCTGCAAGGAAACCCGACGCGCTGGCTGTCACGCTTACCCTGAGGACCCGCACGGAGACGCTATGGTCGCCGGCAGGCACCGAAATTGCATCACTCCAGGTTGTCCTCAATCCCGGCCCCGAGCAACAGCCGACAGGTGCAGGCGATGTGGCCTCTCTCGTCCTTGCCGAGGACGGCTCCATTGTCCACCCACTGCTGCGGCGCGCGCCCGAGCTGTCATTGTGGCGGGCGCTCACGGAAAACGACGCCTGCTTCGCACTGGACAGCCGGTTCGTTCGGACAGGGTTCTTTCAGCTCAGCCTGGTCAATTCCGACATTGAGCACTTCGGGAACACTGCCGTGGTGACGCGCACCTACAGCACGGCGTTCGGAGATGAGAAGGTCACGCACCGGCGCAGCATCACCTTCGTTGGATCCGGTGACTGGGTCATGGAAGAGCAGGTTAAATTACCCGAGAGCACTCACGATGGTCTGCGGGTCGGTATCGAGTTCGAACTGATTGACGGCTTTGAAGATGCCAGCTGGGTGGGGCTTGGACCGTGGGAAAATTATCCTGACCGCCGGCAGGCGGCCCTTTTGGGAGCGTGGGAGAGCAGCATCAAATCCCTCGCTGTTCCCTATATTGTCCCGCAATCAAACGGCACCCGGGGCGGCGTGACGAAAATGCGGCTGGGCGGTCCCGCCGGCACCGTATCCACCGAGCACGCCAGTCCGCTGCATATGACCGTCTCCCGCTACTCAACTCATGAGCTGGAATCGGCCACACACTGGTGGCAGCTGTCGGAGTCGTCCAAAACGGTCGTCAACCTCGACATCGCCCACAGAGGGGTGGGAACAGTACGGCTGGGACCGGATACCTTGCCCCAGTATCGGCTCGATGCCCACGACTATTCCTGGCAATGGCGGCTCACCCTCGACAGCCGCCCACTCTAACCAACAGTTTCCAAAGGACTCAGACATGCTCAAACCGAAGATGACTCCCACCCGCGAACTTGTCTCCCTGGACGGCCTCTGGGCGTTCGACATTGACCGCGGATCACCGATCAAAGCCTGGAGCAAAACCCTCAATAGCGGGTTGGAAGCGGCTGTCCCGGCGAGTTACAACGACCTTTTTGTCGACTCCTGCATCCGTGACCACGTCGGGTGGGCATGGTACCAACGTCAGGTTCGCGTGCCCCGCAGTTGGAAAACCGACAGCGTCTATCTTCGCGTGGACGCCGCAACGCATGAGGGACGCGTGTACATTAATGACATTTTTGTAGGCCAACATGTCGGGGGTTACACGCCATTCGAACTGGATATCACGGACCTGGTCGTACCGGGGGAGGAGTTCCGCCTCACCATTGGCGTGAACAACGAGCTAACGAACGTCACTATCCCGCCGGGGTCCATAACAGTGACCCAGGATGGGCGCCGGCAGCAGAAATACCTGCACGACTTCTATAACTACGCCGGCCTGTCCCGTTCCGTCTGGCTCTATTCCTCCCCAAAGCTCCGGATCGAAGACATTAGGATCGTCACTGACATCGACGGATCAACTGGCGTCGTGACCTACGACATCGAAACCACACAACCGGCCACCGTTCGGGTCCGCGTACTGGACGCTTCGGGCGTCGAAGTGGCGGCAGCAAAAGGAGCAACCGGTGTCCTTCGGCTGGATGCGGTACATCTGTGGAACCCCGGCGACGCGTACCTCTACAACCTGGTTGCAGAGATTGTGGACCAAGGCGAAGTGATCGACAGTTATACCCAGCCCTTCGGCGTCCGGACCGTTTCGGTCAGGGGCACGGAATTCCTTATTAACGGTGAACCTTTCTACTTCACCGGTTTCGGCAAGCATGAGGACTCACCGGTGCGTGGCAAGGGACACGACGACGCCTACCTCGTGCACGATTTCCAGCTGCTGGAGTGGGTCGGGGCGAACTCGTTCCGCACCTCCCACTACCCCTATGCCGAGGAAGTAATGGACTTCGCCGACCGGCACGGCATCGTAGTGATCGACGAAACAGCTGCCGTCGGGCTCAACCTAGCGGTCCAGGGAGGACTTACCGGGGCAGCGACAACGCCCACCTTCTCACCTGAAACGTTCAACGATGAGACGCAGTCCGCCCACGCCCAAGCGATCCGGGAACTGATCGCCCGCGATAAGAATCATCCCAGCGTAGTTATGTGGTGCATCGCCAACGAACCATCCTCAAACGAGGATGGTGCCCGGGAGTACTTTGAGCCACTTGTCGAGCTGACCCGCAGCCTGGATCCGACCCGACCCGTTACCTACGCGGCAGTCATGTTTGCCACGTTTAAGAACGACAAGATTGCCGATCTGTTCGATGTCATGTGCCTCAACCGGTACTACGGCTGGTATGTAGCTACCGGCGACTTGAAAACCGCTGAAACATACCTTCAGGGCGAGCTTCAGGGTTGGGTCGAGAAATTCGGGAAACCGATCATGATGGCCGAATACGGTGCCGACACCTTGCCCGGCCTCCATTCGGTATGGGATATGCCGTGGTCGGAGGAGTACCAGGCTTCCTACTTGGAGATGAACCACCGCGTGTTCGACAGCATTCCATCCTTTGTCGGAGAACAGGTCTGGAATTTCGCTGATTTTCAGACCTCCAACGGCATCCACCGTGTCGAAGGCAATAGGAAGGGTGTCTTCACCCGTGACCGGAAACCCAAGGCCGCAGCCCACAGTCTCCGGAAACGTTGGCGCGGGCTGGCAAACCGGAAGCCCGGCACTGGCATCTAAAGACGTCGGGAACGGGAGGTCTTTCATGGTTATCAATGACATCCAGGGACATCCGAAAGACCCTGCTGGCAGGGCAACACGCGTCCCTACCGCGCACGTTGCCCTGCCGTCGTCGCCCGAAGCCGGGACGCCGCCCACCGCCGGCCCCAGGGAACCTCAACCCACTTTGACTGGGACAACCGTCTGGTTGCTGGTCGTGGCAACCTTCGGCGGGGGCATGGCGATGATCGTGCCCATGGCCTTCACTCTGGCGCTCAAACTGAACCATCTTGCCCCCGGCCGCGAGGAGGCCCTGGGCTACATCCTCGGGGCAGGGTCGCTGGCCTCCCTTCTGGCAGCGCCCGTGACAGGGGTTTTGAGTGACAGGACACGCTCCCGGTGGGGCAAGCGACGTCCCTATACGGTCATTGGTGCAGCTGTCGGATTAGCGGCCGTCCCGCTGATGGCATTTGCACCAAATATCGTCGTGCTCGGCCTGGGCTGGGTGCTCTCCACCATAGGATGGGGGACTGCTGTTGGTTCTATTGGGAACTTTCAGGCGGAGAACATAGCGGAAGCCCAGCGTGGCAAAGTTTCCGGCCTCACGGGACTCACCATGCAGGTGGCGCCCGTCATCGGCATCATGCTGGTCGGCACCGTGACTGCGGACGCCTTGTGGGTCTTCCTGCTCCCCGCCGTTGTCGGAATTTTGCTGGTCACTGCTTTCGTTATCTTTGCGCCGGAGAGGGACTCCCGGGGGCTAGAATTCACACCGCTCTCGGCTGGACATGTTTTCAAGAGTTTTGGCTTCAATCCGCGGAAGCATCAGGCTTTCGCGTGGGTCTGGGCGGGACGGTTCCTGTTCTTTCTCGGATTGTCGCTGACGACAAGCTATGCAACGTTCTTCTACGCCCAGCGTCTTCAGATCGACGTCGCTGATGTAACCACAGTTATCGCTGTCATCTCTGGCGCCAGCATCCTCAGCGCGACTGCCGGTGCTATTGGTGGCGGCTGGCTCTCCGATCACGCGGCCGACCGCGGGCCTTTCATCATGCTTGGGACGGTCCTGTATGCGGCTGGCACCGTCGTATCAGCCTTCTCCTACGATCTGGCCTTGCTCCTCGTAGGCACCCTTGTTGCCTCGACAGGCATCGCGGTCTTTACTTCTGTAGGGCAGGCGCTCGTCCTCGATGTGCTCCCACACCGTGAGACGCAGGCGGGCAGGTTCATGGCGATCACGAGTTTTTCGCAGAAGATCCCGAGCGCGTTAGCCCCTCTGCTCGCGCCGGTCCTCTTTTCCATCTTTGCAACCGGAATCGAAGAGAACTACTCAGCGCTTTTCCTGGCGGCCGGGGCACTAGCCATTTCGGGCGGTTTCCTCACCTTGCTTCACACCCGTGGGGAAAGCTGCTGAGTCTTTGAGCAGCCTAATAAGGTCAGCCGCCGTATTCATTTCCGGGCAATACGTCCGGTTGATCCGCGGGAGATCAGCTGCGTTGCCAGTTCGATCGGAACCGGCTCATGGTGACCCCGGACCTCATGGTGACCCCGGACGAACTCAATGATGCGCCGGACTGCCACTTCTCCCGCAAGGTCAACCGGAGTGCGGATGGTTGTCAACGGGGGAGACGTGAAGGCTGAACCGAAGATGTCGTCAAAGCCGACAATGCTCAGCTCACCCGGTACGGAAACGTCTGATTCCTGACACGCCGTTAGCAGCCCGATAGCCATCAGGTCGTTATATGCCACCACTGCCGTCACGCCGGCGGCCCGAACACGGCGAAGACCCGAATGGCCGCCCTCAACGGTGGGCAGGCTCCCCGGGCCGATTTCAACGACCGACATGCCCCGCTTCAGCGCTTCGCAAAAGATAGTGTCACAGCGAATTGTGTTCATCCATGAGTTCGCTGGGCCTGACAGGTAAGCGATGGAGCGGTGTCCAAGGTCCATCAGTTGGTCCAAGGCATTCCGGATTCCGGGGACAACGTCGGGGACAATACAGGGGATCCCGGAGATGACTCTATTGACCACCAGAACCGGTTTGTTTTCAGCGAAGGTGCGGATGTCCCCCTCCGTGAGTCGGGTTCCAACCAGAACGAGTCCATCCACTGAGGCGAGAAGACGTTGGGCCGTCTGGGCTTCCAGTTCCGGGGACTCCTGCGATTCAGCCAAGACCAAAGTGTACCCCTCAGCTGCGGTCGCCCTCCCTGCCCCTCGTACAATGCCAAAATATACCGGATTGGTAATGTCTGAGATCACTAGCCCGACGGTGTTTGTCAGCCCAGTGTGCAAGGCTCTGGCCATTGGATTCGTCCTGAAGTTCAGGGCTGCTGCAGCCTCCCGGATGCGTTGCTCGGTCTTGGCATTCACGCGCCCTGGCTTGTTGAGTGCTCTGGAGACAGTAGAAGCATTTACTCCGGTCTCCCGCGCGATATCGTAAATCGTTGCGGCTGCCCTCCGCCCCACCTGTGGGGGATGTCCACCCTGCATGATTGGTTCGGTCAACGCGATCTCCCCGCCCCTTCAAGTACGCGCACATGGATGCCGGAGTGCTTCTGAACCAGGCGCCGGTTAGCTGCGTCATCCAAGGCAAGCCAAGGAATGGAAACGCCTTCCGCAACCCAGTCGGTGTTATGGATGTTGCCTTGTGGGAAAATTCCCACATACCCGCCTTTGAGTTGGTTGCATTCGTCGTCGATGGACTGCCATGCAGCGCCCATTACTAGGTCCAGGCGTTCTTCAGCTGATTGCATGGTTTCCTCATCTAAGCGTCGGGAGAGGGGAGCAGTTGCCGCGTCGTCGCATCGCAACCTCCAATATCGAATTGCTTTTCTAGTTTACGGGGTACCAAGGCCTGAAGTTCTTATCGTGGTGCTAATTTAGTTTGTAGATGTACGCCGACGTTAGGACTCTGCATGCCCCCCGTAGCGACCAAACAGCGTGGACCGTACGCTAAGACGGCGGCCCTTCGGTTAAAGATTTTGGAAACGTGTATCGACATGTTCGGGCAAACAGGATTCCACAGCATGACGATGAAGGACGTTGCCCAGCGCGTGGGCATCAGCAACACGGGACTCCTTCATCACTTCGCGAGCAAAGACGAGCTGCTTTTCGGCGTGCTGGGTTTGGATGACGAGCGAAGGAAGCAGTTTTTCCTGGACCGCGGTTTGGCCGTCATGTCGATTCCGAATGACGTCGGCGAGATCAAGTCCCTGCTCATGACGCTTGTCAGGAGCGAACTCCAGCCGGGGTTGATCGAGTTGCACAGCACATTAGCCGCGGAAGCAGCATCTCCAGATCATCCCGCGCATGAGAGCTATCGGGACCGATATGCAAACGTGGTGCGGTATTACACAAAGGCCTTCCAGGCGCTGGCGGAAGCCGGTGAGCTGAAGACCAATGCGGAGCCTGAAGCCGTCGCGGCGATGTTTGTGGCTTTAACGGACGGCCTCCAGATCCAATGGCTCTATGAACGGGACACCCTCCGTCTAGAACGGAACATCAGGCAGTTCCTCCGCTCCTTCGTCAAGGCTATTGACTAAACGTGTCCGGCATCCCGGGGCAGCTGCCGGACACGTTCAGTCTCAAGCGCTTACCGCTCCTGCCTGCAGATCCTGCTCGCGGTGCCGTTCGATCAGACGGTGCCTTTCCGCCCTCCGCTTTTCTTGTTCAAGCGGATCCGCAACCGGTGCGGCTAGCAAGAGCCGCTGAGTGTAGGGGTGCTCCGGCTCAGAGGTCACCTGGTCGGCTGACCCTGTCTCTACGATGTCGCCCTGGTACACGACGCTGACCCGGTGGCTGACGTGCCGGACCACGGCGAGGTCATGGGAGACGAAAAGATACGCCACGCCTGTCTGGCGTTGAATATCCACGAGCAAGTCGAGCACACGCGCCTGAGTAGAAAGGTCAAGGGCAGATACCGGTTCATCACAGACGATCAGTTTCGGTTTCGGTGCCAGGGCCCGTGCGATGGCCACACGTTGGCGCTGACCGCCGCTGAACTCTCGGGGGAGCCGCTCAATGGCGTCGGCGGGGAGGCCAACCTGGTCCAGGAGCATTCCAACCCGAGCGCGGGCGTCTTTGTCGGACTGGCCTTGTATGACGAGGGGCTCACTGAGGATGTCTCCGATGGTCATCGATGGGTTGAGGGACGTGTAGGGGTCCTGGAAAACCACCTGTATGTCCTTCGCTAGCCCCCGTCGCTGCTTCGGGCTGGCATGTGTGATGTCCTTATCCCGGAACAGGACCTTTCCGTCGCTGGGTTTGACCAGGCCGAGGACTGCCCGGCCAATGGTGGTCTTGCCCGAGCCTGATTCGCCGACCACGCCCAGGGTTTCTCCTTCGGCGATGGTCAGGGACACACCGTGGAGGACCTCGTGCTGCTTGGGGCGGAAACCGCGGCCTCGGTAGGCGACCCGCAGTCTGTCTACGTTGAGCAGGGTGCTCATCATCAGCTACTTTCGTACCGTGTCGCGGGCGGCCATGGGGGCGTCGGAACGCACGGTGGTCTCGTCGAGGATTGAGTTCAACAACATTGAAGTGTACGAGTGTTGGGGATTCCTGAAGATGTCCAGAGCAGTTCCCGTTTCTACGATCTCTCCGTTCTGTGTGACGGCGATGCGATCACAGATATCTGCGACGACACCGAAGTTGTGTGTCACGAGTAGCACCGCCATGTTCAGTTCGGCTTGCAATTCGCGCAACAGGTCGAGGATTTCCGCCTGTACCGTGACGTCGAGGGCGGTGGTGGGTTCGTCAGCGATCAGCAGCTTGGGTCGGCTTGCAACCGCCCCGGCGATCAAGACGCGTTGCGCCATTCCTCCCGAGATTTGGTGGGGGTAGGAATTGTAGGTCCGCTGCGGGTCCTGAATACCGACACGTTTCAGTAGCGCGAGGACCCGTTCCTTTGCCTCTCGGGCCGTCATATTGGCTGAGGCCCGAATGCCTTCTACTAGTTGATCCCCGACGGAGAATGAGGGGTCGAGGTTGGACATGGGTTCCTGCGGAATGTACGCGATGGAGCGTCCGCGTATGGCCCGGAGCTCCCTCTCGCTCAGTCCCAGCAGTTCCTTGCCGTCCAAGGTGATGGAACCGCGGGTGATCACTGCTTCTGGAGGCAGGACGCCCAGAATCGCGAACGCTGTCTGAGTCTTGCCCGAACCGGACTCACCGACCAAGCCCAAGGTCTGTCCGCCGTCCAGGGTAAGGTTTACCCCTCTGACGACCTCCTTCAGGTCCCCGGACGGGGTGCGGTAGGCGATGGCAAGGTCCTGGACTCTGAGCAGTGATTCCGCACCGGAAGATTTCCGTGCTCCCGTTCGGACCGCCTGCTTTTTGACGACTGAGCGCTTTACCGCTTTTGGCCTTGTGCCTTCGAAAGCGTCTCGGAGTGCGTTCCCGAGCAGGACCAACGACGCCGTGATCACACCGAGGAGCAGGCTTGGCCAAAGGAACTGTGTTGGTTCTTCGTAGAGGTTGAGGAAGCCGTCTGCGATCATAGCGCCAAAACTGGGAATCGTGTTTGATCCAACGCCCAAGAATGCCAGTCCTGATTGCAGACCAATCGCCGAACCGGCGAGAAATGCGGCCGCGATGATGATGGGTCCCCGGACAACGAAGAGAACGTGACGGGCCAGAATTCGCAGATCAGAGAGCCCAGAGACCTTGGCGGCGTCCACGAACAGTTCGTTTTTGACCCCTACAACCTGATTTCTGACGATACGGTAGATCCCCGGAGAGAGCAGGACTCCATAGATGAGCATGGTGAAACGGAAGTCGCCCTTGGTCACGGGCATGAGAATGATCAGCAGGAGGATCCCGGGGAAGGTCATGATGAGACTGAAGACCCACTCAGTGACGCTCTGGATTTTCTTTCCGTAATATCCACCGATGAGGCCGAAGGTAACGCCTATGGCTAGCGCCACGCTGGTGCCGATCAACCCCGAAATCATGCTGGTGTTGATCGAGTGAAGCAGGCGAGTGAAAATGTCCTGCCCGTTCTGGTCTCCGCCAAGAGGATATCCCGCAGTCCCCACTGGGACATTGATTGCGTCGAGCGACGCCTCGTTGGGTCCGTGCTGGGCCAAAATTGGAGTCATTATCCCCAGCAGGGCAATGGCCAACAGCAATGCTGCCGTGACGACCGCCTGGGGATCCTTAAGCAGCTTCCGCCACGCCGACTTTCGAGTCGCCGCCCCCTGTGACGGCTCGACAATGAGTTCTTCCGCGCTCAAAAGATTCTCGCTTTCGGGTTGAGCCAGCCGTTCACGAGGTCGACTACGAGGTTGATGCTGACCACAAGCAGAACGCTAAACAACGTGATGCCCATGATGACTGTGATATCTCCCTGCAAGGAAGAATTGAAGGCAAACGTCCCGAATCCGGGGAGCGCGAAGACCTTCTCTATGATGAGAGCTCCGCCGAGCATTGTGATGAATTCGAAAGAAAGCACGGTAAGCGCTGGCCCGGCAGCGTTCCGCAGCGCATGTTTCAGTACTATTGAGCGTGTTGAAATGCCCCGGGTGCGCAGCGTGCGGACGTAGTCTTTACGCAGTTCGTCAATCATGGTGCCACGCACTTGGGCAGTAATGTTGGCAGCTCCAGCGATGACTAGAACAATGACCGGAATGGTGATGGTGGCTGCCCACTTTGAAGGGTTTACATTGAATGGCGTGTAGCCGGTGGCCGGCAGGAGGCGAAGGTTGATGGCGAAAACCACAACCAGGACTATCGCGATCAGCAAGCCCGGAACCACATAGCCGAAAAGTGACGCTGCCTGCGCCAGTCGATCCGCCACCCCGCCACGGGTTGCGGCGACAACGCCCAAGGCGACACTGATGACGACTGTGATGGCCAGAGCGACGAGGACCACTGACAGCGTAACGGCCAGTCTTGACGCCACTGCCGGGCCTACCGGTTCACTCGTGAACAACGAGGTACCGAAGTCACCGCGGAAGACGCCGCCGAGCCAGTCGAAGTACTGGGTCAGGACGGGACGATCGAAGCCCAACGCGGCCGTCATGGCCGTGACGGCCTCAGGCGTTGCGGCACTGCCAAGCCGCGCCCGGACGACGGCGTCGAAGGAAAAGCTAAGAAGCGTGAAAGTAATCAGCGTTACCAGCAGCGCGAGCACAATGCCTGAGCCAAATCGCCGCAGAATGTAGGGAATCATGGTGGTCCTTATAGGGAGTGTTTGGGAGGTGAGCCCGGGATTGAGGTTTTCCTGGGCTCACCCCTTTCACTTCGTGGCGTTGAATGCCCTGATGGTGCTCATGGTGTTTGAACCGTCGCCGAGGTATTCGATGCCGTCTTTGGTGGCCCAGATTGTGCCGACGTAGAAGAGGGGTGCGTCCAGCGCTTCTTTGACAACGAAAGCGTTGATCTCCTTGTAGAGCTCTGCGGCCTTGGCTTCATCCGTTTCGAGGCTTACCTTCGAAATGAGCTCAGTCAGCTCGGGGTACTTGGATCCAAACGGGTTAAGGAAGCCGGAGTCACTGAAGTTGTTCTGCAGTTCCCGCTGGGTCACGTTGAGCCCATCAAGGAAGAAGATCATTGGATACTTCTTTGAGGAAACTGCTGCCGCAGCGTTTTGAGGAGGAACTGGTTCCCAGGTCACCCTTATGCCGATGTCGTTCAGAGCCTGGGTGATCAGCGGCTCGAAGGACTTTGAGATGACGGTGGCCGGCATGGTTACATCAAAGCCGTCGGCATATCCTGCGTCTGCCATCAGCTTCTTGGCCGCAGTGGGGTCAAACTTGTAAGTTCCTTCCAACGCGGGGTCGTAAGCGGCGCCCTTTGGGTTGAAGATCTGCATAGTGGCCTTGCCGCCGCCCCGCAATACCTGTTGAACCATTTTTTCGCGGTCGAACGCCATGTTGATGGCTTTGCGGACACGTTCGTCGGCCAGCGGCTTCAGAATTGTGCCTTCTCGGTCAGCGAGGACGAGGTTCGCGACCGCTTGTGCTTCAACCTTGGCGGTCTTGAATCCGGCGGCTTCGATCTGCTTGACCTGCGCGGGTTCGACGTTGCCAGCATCCAGTTCACCTGCCTGCAGCGCGTTGAAAACCGCGGTGCGGTCTTGAATGACGCGAACAGTAACGGTTTTGAAGGGGTAGGCCTTAGCGTTCCAGTAGTCGTCCCTGCGATTGAGGACGTAGGTGGTTCCTGCTACCGTTGCGGCCTTGTCCAAAGTGTAGGGACCGGATGTCGTCGGGTCCAAGGCTGTGGTTTTTTCATTGAGGGTATCCGCGTCCCCGATGACACCGGCGGCAAGTGCCAAATTCGTCAGCAGTGCCGGTTCAGGCTGCTTCAGTTTGAGGACTACAGTTCTGTCGTCCGGAGCTTCGATTGATGCAACTGCTGCTAGTTTGCTCTGCTGCTGGCCCGGGGTTGTCCTGGTGCGGTCGAGGGTACCCGCAACGTCTTTGGCGGTCACTGGATCGCCGTTACTGAAGGTCATGCCCTCGCGCAGCGTGAGGGTCAAGGTGAGGCCGTCGTCGGAGAACTTCCAGCTTTCTGCAGCATTGGGCTGCAGCTTTCCGTCATTGTCGACATAGAGAAGAGTGTCGAACACGGATCCCCAGACGTACGTTTGCTGGCCTTCCTGAAGTTGTGCAGGATCCAGAGACGCCGGGGCGGCCGTCACGGCCAAGGCAAGCGTGGTGTTTGAGGAGGCGCCGTTAGGGGCGGTACCCGCCTCTTCCTGCTCTGCGCCCCCAGCGCAGGCAGTCGACGTGAAAAGAACTGCGGCCGTAAGCGCAGTTGCGATCCCGAAACGGAATCGCGATCGGGTCATGCGGGTGCGGGTGTCCATAAGAACTCCTTTGGTCCAGGGATGAGACGCCTTCGAGCGAGCAGTTAATTAGATGGACGATCGTCCAAATTAGTAACGCACTGCTAATTTCATGCTGTGTCTAGTGAACCACCCTGAAGACCCCCTGACAACCGATTGCCCAAACATTTTTCGCCTAATCGTGGCTGCCAGTGGATCATCACCTTCCCCGACCCTCGGCTCGTGGCTGACATGCACTTGGTTGCCGATGGCCTGACAGCTGCCCATTGCCTCCAGCGGCTACGAGCCAGCGGGCCCAGAGTGTCTGCTGCCGCCCGACGTCTTCGAATTAATCCGCCCGGGCTGCAGAAAGGGGAGCACCTTCGACAAACGCCGCCAGCTGGTAGCGCCGCTCTCACGCCAACCACTCGGCTCTGCGGGACTTATAGGTGTCGTGTAAGGCTCGATGCCCAACGGCCGCCAGAGGAGGCGTGCACGTTATTTTTTTGATTTCCCAGAACATAGAAAGCGACACCGTGCCGTGCTGTCTAGGGAAGCAACGGACCGTGAAGTCCGATGGTTTCTTCACTCAGCTAATGTTTCGTGCCCCGCGAACTGAAGAAGTTTCCGCAACGTGCGAGTCACGCGTTGGGTCCCGCCCCATGGCCGCTCATGCTCAGCTTGCCGTCCTCAACCGTGGACGTGGATGGCGAGGACTGGACAGACGGCTGCGGCCTGGCGGACTTCATCTTCGAGTTCGGCTGAAGGTTGTGGGTTCAGTAGGATGGCGATGCCATCTTCGTCCCGCTGGTCGAACACGCTACCTGCGGCCGTGACGCATTGACCTGAGGCGACGCATTTGTCTTGTTCGAGGGTTACTTTAAATGTCATTGTGGTCCTGCTTTCTCGTTGAAGGTCATTGTGTTAACGGTGGCGCTACCAAGTGACGGGTAGCTCATACACTCCGTAGACGGAGCCGTCGTGTTTGAATGGCACCTCGTCTAAAGGGACGGCGAGTTTGAGTTCTGGGATCCGCCGGAACAGGGTGGTGTATGCAACTTGGAGTTCCATCCTCGCCAGCGGCTGTCCGAGGCATTGGTGGACGCCGAAGCCGAAGGCGATGTGGTGGCGGGCGTCGCGGCGCAGGTCCAGGGTGTTCGGTTCGGGGAAGACCTGGGGATCGCGGTTGCCCAGGTCTGTGGCCATGATGACTCCCTCGCCTGCACGGATCAGGTGGCCTGCGACTTCGATGTCTTCCAAGGCGACGCGCTTGCGGCCATCGTGGACGATCGTGAGGTAGCGCAGCAATTCCTCGACTGCGGAGGTGACCAAGGCCGGGTCATTGTTTTCACGCAGGCGCTGGAGCTGGTGGGGGTGTTCCAAGAGCGCCAGGGTGCCCAGGGCGATCATGTTGGCTGTGGTTTCGTGTCCGGCGACCAGAAGCAGGACTCCCATCATGGCGGCGTCGTCGCTGCTCAGTTCATTGGCTTCAACACGGCGGGCAAGATCGCTGAACACGTCCTCGCCGGGTTCTTCTGCCTTGAGCCGTAGCAGTCCGTGCAGGTAGTCCACCAGGGCACCCACGGCTTGACGCTTTTCATTTGCACTGGTCTCACGGTTGATGAGGATCTTGCTGTTGGACTGGAAGAGGTCATGATCTGAGTACGGCACTCCAAGCAGCCGACAGATGACGAGCGAGGGCATTGGGAGTGCGAATGCTTCAACGAGGTCGACAGGGGCATCTGTCACAAGCATGTCATCGAGCAGGCCGTCTACGATCTCCTGGACCGCGGGCCTCATGGCCTCGACGCGTTTGACCATGAAAGGCGCCGTGACCATCCTCCGCAACCTGGCGTGTTCAGGGTCATCCATCAGGATAAAACTGAAGGCCGAGCCTGCTCCTTCCCCGCCGCCGGGAATCGGATAGCCAGGGCGTGTGATGTCGGCGCTCATACGCGGATCACTGAGCAACGCCCTCTGCTCTGCATACCGGGTTGCGAGCCAGGGAGTGCTGCCGTCCGCTAGTTCCACACGAAGGAGGGGTGCAGCTTGCTGGGCTGCGATACCGGCCGGGGGAGGATCGAAGGGGCAACGTGCTTGACGTGTCATGGGAAACGGTTCGACAGCGTCTACTTTTTCGTGCATGAGTCGGCTGCGGTCTGTGGACATGATGTACCTCCGGGCTAAGGCCGGACGAATGAATCGCCAGGCTCGGACTAACTTCTCAGTTGGGAGTCTGGTTGGGATATCTGAAGTGGGTGGCTGGTGTGTTAGCTGACGGGCGCCAGGGAGTCGTCAAGTTCCGCCCGCCTCAGACGTGTCTGTTTAGGCATGCCCCAGCCGAGTACTCCGACTGGGCTCTCCCCGTCAGAGGTCAGCGCGATTGCGACGAAGCGGTCGGACAGCGGATCACCGTCCGTGATACGGAGGCGCGCGTCGGCAGGAATTTCGCCGTGGACCTGGATTCTCGTGCCGTACTGGTCAGTCCAGAAGTATGGAATGGGGGCATACGGCTCTCCAAAGCCCAAAATATCGGCGGCCACCGCGATCGCCTGCTCTGATGCGTTAGTGCGGTTTTCCAGCCGGACGATGCCACGGCGGGGATGGTTCCACCGGGCAACGTCCCCGACGGCCCAGATTCCCGGAGCGGCGCGGCAGAAGGCATTGCAGACGACGCCGTCTTCGATGTCGAGCTCGCTGTGGGTAAGCCACCCGGTATTGGGCTCCGAGCCGATGGCCACGACCACCTCGTCGGCTGCTAATTCTTCCCCGAATGACAGGGCGACTCCAGTGACGCGGCCCCTGAGGCTGCGGAGGACTTCCACATCTCGGCCACCAAGCATGCGGACACCAGCAGCTTCATGTTTGGCGGCAAGCAGCGAAGCTCCGAAGTGACTCAACTGTCGGTCCATGGGAGCCAACGAGCGACCAACAAGAGTGACGTCAACACCCAGGGTGGCCGCTGTCGCGGCGATCTCGGATCCGAGGACGCCGTTGCCGACGACGACCAGTCGCCGTCGAGGTTGAAGCAACTGTTGAAGCTTGAGGGCATCATCAATACTGCGCAGCACGTGTACACCATCGACGTCTTCCTGGCCGGGGAGCCGCCGGGGCGAAACTCCGGTGGCCAACACAATCGCGTCTGCCGTCAGCAGCCGCCCGGAATCCGTCCGGACGGACCTGGCTGCTGTCATAAGGTGGCTTGCCCGTTCGTCCAACAGCAACTGGGCGTCGAGTGCTCTGAGCGCTTCGTCGGAGCGCAGAACTGTCTGCGACGGCGCCCATTGTCCGGCGAGTAACTGCTTGGACAGGGGAGGGCGGTCGTAAGGTTGGTTGGCATCGGCATCCAGCAGAGTGAGTCGCCCACGGTGCCCGCGCCGTCGGAGTGCCTCCGCTGTTGACAGCCCCGCAGCCGAGGCGCCGACGATAAGCACGTCCTGATCAAGTCTATTCATTGGTTGGGCCTGTCGCGGATGAAAGGCGCGAGCCAGAGGCCTGTGATGGCGTCAACGAGTCCGGTGGCCGCCTCGGACCATGATGCACGTGGCGTGGGGCGTCCTTCGGCAAGGGCGCGTTCCCTTTCTGCGCAGGTGTGCATCAGGAGCTGCCTGACCATGGCCTCACGTTCCGCCAGCACCTCAGGCGGTAGGTCTGGGCGGCTTGTTTCCAAACCTTCCAGCACTTTGCGGAGCGTGCGGTCTTCGAGTGCTTCCTGCGTCACCGCTGGCAGGAATTGTGGGTCGGTCAGCATCTGGGCGCTGAAGCGGGCGAACCAAGTGGGCGTGCCGAGGGATTCAAGGTGTTCAGTGAGGGGGTGGACAAGGCATGCAACCCAGTCCCTGACGTCTCCTGATCCGAGGGTCTCGGCCAACATTTCGCTGCGGAGGGCTTCAATGGGGACTTGGTGCCGCCTGGTCACCGCCAGGACGAGGTCCGTTTTGGTGCCGAAATGGTAGCCCACAGCTGAGTTGTTGCCCTGCCCAGCGGCTTCGCTGATTTGACGGTTCGAGACAGCTGTGATGCCGTGTTCGGCGAAGAGCCGCTCGGCCGCGAGGAGTATCAATTCCCGGTTCGCATCCGCCCGATTGGCGCGTGCCTCGTGTGCGTAAAGTGCCATGGTGCAACTCCTATGGTGGGTTGACTAAGTTCAACAGGCGATATCAGATTAAGTCAAGCGACTGACTTAAACCTTTACCGCCGCTTTCGAGTACCCACTTTTGGCATCGACGGGTCGGAGCGTGCTGGAGCCAACGCCGGTCGATGCGGCCGTGTCTGCGTCAGGCAGCAGTAATGGTCTGCTTGCTTACCCAATTCGGAATTCCTGTTTCAGGCCGACCGCCAGGCATCTCGCTAGCCGTTCCGCTTGGGGACACGGCAAGACCTCTAGGCTGTAATGTCCTATAGCGGGCGTGCGTCGTCTTCCTCGTCCAACGGCAAACGTATCGGACGGCCGGACCACCTGACGCGGCAGCAGGGCCATCCGAGCTTTCCTCCAGAGCTGAACTACCCTTGGCGCCGTGGACAGCACTAAACCGCCGTAGATCCTGCATATATCCAGGGTTGATTAGGGCATGTCGAGTTGCGTTCTGTAGGCCTGCCTTTGTTTGTGTTCCAGCCGTCGATGATTCCGGCTCTGAGCATTTGGTCGGTGAGTCGTGCGAAGCGGTTGCTGGGGTCTGCGTGGAGGGCGAGTTGCATCTATGGGTGTGCTTTTGGTCCGCGGCCTTCTCACCAGTTGATATAGCCGATGGTGGTCAGGATTGGTGCTGCGTGTTGCGGACTGGTTCTGGTGTGCGCGTGGATGAGGAGCTGCGGTGCCCAATCGATGCGTGGCCAATAGGGTGCGGTCTAGGTTCGGGCGAATAAGAGGTTTGGGGGTGGTTGGTTGATGCCGGGTATGTCGGCCATGAGCCGGTCGCGGAAATGGGGGGAACTGGAAGTATGCTATGAGGGCGGTGCAGTCTTTACAGGTAGGGAAGTCGGTTGAGTCGAGCATCTCGGTTCAGCGCTTGCTCGCGTTCTCCGCGGCTTGATGGGGTGCCAAAGCTCCGATGGTGTCCATGTAATTCTCGACGGTGATGGCGTGATCAGTTTCGAGGTTTGCGCGGGGAGGGCGATTCGGTTGGTGGGTGCTATGGTGCTGCCCCCAGACGAATTCGGGGTTGGAGCTGTGCCATCCAGCAGGAATTTGCAGTGGTAACAGTGCCGAGTTCTCGGCGCGGGCAATGAGTGGGCGGGACGCGTCAAGTCCTCGTTTTTTTCTGTATTTGATCGAGCAAAAATAAGTGTGGACAATGTCCACACTTTCCGCCCTGGACTGGACATTCCCCGTGTACCGCCACTTCCCAACGTTTGCAAGGCCTGGAATCAATCCCGTTCGAGTCCCACGTCGGGCACTTAGAGACGGGGAGGAGAAGCGCTCAAGCGGACCCGCGTCAAACGATGGGGTAACCGGGTTTTAGGTGCGCTGGAGGACTGGGCGCGGCTACAAGCATTGTGTCAAGCTTGATTGCCACCTGAAGCCGTTCGTCGATGTCCCCCACCAACACCTCTGGCGCAAGCCGAATATCGGCCTTCACATGCTTCTCATCCACGTCAAGGGGCTCCAGGGCGCTGAGCTGAGAGTCCAGAAGGCTGCTTGGCATGAAGTGGTTTTCCCGGGCGTTCATACGGGCCAGGAGTGTCTCCCGGTCCCCGTTGAGGTGAACGAAAACGACGTCAGGGGCGTGGTGGCGGAGTAGGTCGCGGTAGCTTCGCTTCAGCGCCGAACAGGCGATGATGAGCGGCGTGCCGGCGTCCTGTAAGCGGCGCAGAGTGCGTCCGATTTCTTCAAGCCAAGGCTTCCGATCCTCGTCGCTCAAGGGAATGCCAGCGCCCATCTTGATTTTGTTGGCTGCCGGATGCAGGTCGTCGCCGTCTTTGAACTGCGCCCCCAAGCGTGCGCTCAGCATCGAGCCCACGGTGGACTTACCGCAGCCCGAAACGCCCATGACGATCAAAGGGGGGAGGTATCTGCTACCCAAAGCTGGGTTTCCTTTCGCCGGGGGAGTCTGGTTCGTGAGGTAGTTCGCGGTCTGCGATGCATTTCACAAGTGAGAAGAGTTTCTCAAATACCGAAGGGGGCGTCAAGGGTTTTGTCCATCACGAAAAAGCTCTTGACGCAGTCTCCGATATGAGAAAAGATTCTCATATCTTCTTGACGTGATGAAGAAGCCCGCCAAACCTCAAGGGAGCACAACGTGTCCACGGAACAAGGCATGGAATCCCGCACACTGCCTGATCATTTCGTAGCCGATTACTATGCCGAAGCGTCGCCGGAGGACAAGAAATCCTATGGCATTGGCGTACTCGAAGGACGCGCGGCCGCGCATTTCGAAGCCGCGCGAACCCGCGGCGCTGAATCGTGGGTCGGAGTCCTGCCGAATGTCGGCGCCACCGTGATCGGAGTTGTCTGCAAGGACTCGCCGTTCCTGGTGGACTCGATCCTGGCTGAGGTTACCCGTCGCGGCTTGGGAATCCAGTTCGTGGTCCATCCCCGTTTTGCCACGCAACGAGGTGCAGATGGGGAGCTCCAGCCCGGCACCTCCATTCCATCTGCGGGGACCGAGTCGTGGGTCGCCGTCGAACTCCGGGATCTCCTCGCCGAGCAACAGCTCGGCCCGTTGCTGAGCGCCATCCGACGCGTCCTGGTCGATGTTATGGCTGCCTCTGATGACTTGGTCGCCATGCGGGGCCGGCTAAACCAAGTTGCTGCCCAGTTGCCCGAAAATGGGACGGCCCGCAATCTTCTCGAGTGGCTCAGCAGCAAACACTTCGTCTTCGTCGGGTATCGCCAATACATCCTGGAATGCGGAGAAACTGAGGATCGTCTGACTGCCATCGATGGAACAGGATTAGGTGTTCTGCGGAACAAGGCCGCCGGCGGGTCCGATGTCCGTGTCCTGGCTGGCCCAGCGCGTACTTCGGCACGTGAGCCGATTGCCGCCGTGGTCACCAAGGCCCGGTCCCGCTCAACCGTCCATCGCGACGCGCACCTTGATTACATCGGCATTAAGACGTTTAGTCCGGATGGGCAGGTGACCGGGGAACATCGCTTCCTGGGACTCCTTACGTCGAGCGTCTATAACGCGCCGGTGGACAGCGTTCCGTTGGTCGCTGAAACCATCACCGCCGTCATGGACCGCAGCGGATTGGATCCGACCAGTCATTCAGGCCGGCAATTGATGGCGATTCTGGAAACCTACCCTCGCGACGAACTGTTCCAAATCGGCGTCGAGGAGTTGTTCCAGATTGCCGACAGCATCATGAGGATGCAGGAGCGGCGCCGTTCGAGCGTGTTCCTTCGGCAAGACGCCTACAGCAGATTCGCGACCGTCCTGGTCTACCTGCCTCGCGACCGATACAACACTGCGGTCCGGCAGCGGATTGAACATGAACTACGGGATGCTTACAACGCTGTCGATATCGAACACGAAGCACGAGTCAGTTCCTCTGCCCTGGCGCGCATCTTCTTCACCGTGTGGACATCCTCCGGAACTCTTGGAGACATTGACGCGGAAACTGTGGAACAGCGGGTCAACCGCGCCATCAGGTCATGGCCGGAAGGTGTACTCGATGCCCTGCAATCCCTCCACCCGGCAGCTGTGGCGGAGGCCCTTGCCAAACGCTGGAGCGAAGCCTTCCCGCCGGAGTACCAAGTCCGGTACAGCGTGGAGGACGCAGCCGAGGACATAGAACGGTTCGAGGACCTCGTATCAGAAGAAAGCACGACGGCGGCACGGCTTGCCGTACGGCACGGAGGCAAGGGAACAACCGACCCAGACTTGCGGATCCGGCTATATCTTCGCCAAGCGGAGAGCCTAAGCCGCCTCCTGCCGTACTTTGAGCATCTTGGCTTGGCGGTCCACGAGGAGCGTCCATACCGGATCGTCGACTCCCAGGGCGTGGTGGTCCACCTCTACGACCTCCTGGTCAGCACACCATCCGGCGCGGGCTCACCGGACGCATGGGATATGCTCCCCGCGGCCTTCAGGGCAGTACTTCAAGGTGAGGCGGAGTCTGATTTCCTCAACTCCTTGGTCCTGCAGCAGGGGTTCGACTGGCGCAGTGTGGCGCTCCTTCGCAGCTACGTGAAGTACCTCAGGCAACTCGGGACGCAGCACTCCTTCGAATTTATAGCGTCCACCCTCCAGTCCCATCCCGAGGCGACCAAATCCTTGGCGAAAGTGTTCTCAGCGAAGTTCGATCCCGATCTGCCGGGTGGACGTTCGGAGTCTCTGGCGTCAGCCGACGCGTCCCTGGGGGCGGCCATGGACAGCCTGGCCACCATGGACGCGGCTTTCGTAGTGGAGGCGCTGGCTTCCCTGATCAGGGCAACCGTGCGAACCAACTTCTACCAGGGCAAGCCGCACATCAGCTTCAAACTGGACCCATCCGGTATCGACATGCTCCCGAGCCCACGTCCCGCCCATGAGGTTTGGGTGTACTCCCCACGGGTGGAAGGCGTACACCTGCGATTCGGCCTGACGGCCCGGGGCGGACTGCGGTGGTCGGACCGGCAGGAAGATTTCCGCACGGAAGTCCTTGGACTCGTCAAAGCCCAGACCGTCAAGAACGCCGTGATTGTCCCGGACGGTGCCAAGGGTGGCTTTTTCGCCAAGTTCACGACGGGGATGAAGGACCGTACCCAGCAAATGGCAGAGGGGCAGGAATGCTACCGGACCTTTATCCGCGGCCTGCTCGATGTCACGGACAACATTCGTTTCGTGGATGGCGAACGTCAGGTTGTCGCCCCACCGAGCGTCGTGAGGTACGACGGCGACGACTCTTACCTTGTGGTGGCGGCCGACAAGGGAACTGCCTCTTTCTCGGACATAGCCAATGAGGTTGCCGCCAGCTACGGCTACTGGTTGGGGGACGCTTTCGCCTCTGGCGGCTCGGTGGGATATGACCACAAGCGCATGGGCATCACTGCACGCGGCGCGTGGGAATCGGCCAAGATTCACTTCAGCGAAATCGGTCTGGATCCCCGGACTGCCGACTTCACGGCTGCGGGCATCGGCGACATGAGTGGTGACGTCTTCGGCAACGGGATGCTGCTTTCGCAGCACGTCCAGCTGGTAGCGGCCTTCGACCATCGCCACATCTTCCTGGATCCGCAGCCGGACGCAGCATCGTCTTTCACGGAACGCGCAAGGCTGTTCGCACTTCCCCGCTCAAGCTGGGCAGATTACGACACGTCGTTGATCAGCGAAGGCGGCGGGGTCTGGCCACGGACGGCCCGCGCCATTCCTATCCACCCGGCGGTCCGCGCGGTGCTCGGATTGGACCCGGAGACGGAGTCAATGAGCCCGATTGCCCTTCTTCAGGCAATCCTGAAGGCTCCTGTTGATCTGCTCTACAACGGCGGCATCGGAACCTACATCAAATCGAGCACAGAAAGCCATGCCGATGCCGGCGACCGTGCAAATGATTCCATCCGGATCACCGGCAATCAGGTGCGGGCCCGAGTCGTGGTGGAGGGTGGCAACCTGGGAGTTACCCAAGCCGGTCGGGTTGAAGCGGCCCTGGCAGGAGTCCTCATCAACACCGATGCAATCGATAACTCGGCCGGCGTGGATTGCTCGGACCATGAGGTGAACATCAAGATTCTGGTCGATCAGTCCATCAGGGCCGGGGAACTGCCGGCAGCTGAGCGAACGGCGTTCCTGGAAGCCCTGACGGACGAGATCGCAGAATTGGTGCTGACTGACAACGTAGCCCAGAACGTGCTGCTCCTGACTGACAGAAGGTTCCCTCCGGCGTCGTTCCCCAACTACGAACGGCTGATGCAGTTCCTTGAAGGTCGAGGCGAGCTGGACCGCGAGCTGGAATTCCTCCCCAGCACTCAGGCATTGGCGGAACGGATCTCCCAGGGCAAGGGCCTTACTTCCCCGGAATTGTCGGTGCTGGCCGCTTATGCCAAGAACACTCTGGCCAGCAGTATCCGGAGGAGTCCGCTCCTCAAGGACCGCTACCTGGCCAAGTTCTTGAACGGGTATTTCCCGGGTCCCGTGGTTAAGAGGCTTGGAGAGGGGATTGAACAGCACCCGCTCCGCGAGGACATCATCGCAACGGTCCTCGCCAACGATGTGATCAACATCGGGGGTGTAACGGCTGTCTTCAGGCTCATGGAGGAGACATCGGTCGATGAAGCCGCGGCGGTCAAGGCCTATGTCATTGCCAGTGAACTCTTCGGGCTCCGGGACCTCTCCGTGGGTTTGGTTCACCTTTGCGCAGACCTGCCGGCCGAAAAGTGGAGCCGGATCTATCTGGACATCCGGCGTGTCCTGGACCGGGCCATGCGCTGGTTCCTTCAGTACGATCATCAGCGCCCCATCGAAGAATGCATAAGCCTTTACAGGCCGGTAGTAGAAGCGCTTCGCGGACGCTTGCCCGAACTCCTGGTGGGAACTGACAAGGCGGACGTTGCCACTCTGCAGGACCAAGCGCTTGAATGGGGGCTGCCACCCCAGATTGGAAGGATCTGGGCAGAACTGCGGGAAGCGTTCACGCTGCTGGACGTCGCCCGGGTTCAGCAAGTCACTGGCCGGCCCTTGGACGCCATCGCATCGGTCTACTTTGCTGTCCGCGACCGGTTCGGGATTGAGGGTTTGCTGGAACGCGTGGACTACCTGCCACGCTCCACCAAGTGGCAGGCCATGGCCAGAGCCTCGCTGCGGGACGATGTGTCCGGCGTCGTACCTGAACTGACGGTGGCCATTCTGGGGCTGGATGACGTTGCGGCCGGCGATGACAGGGTCTCCACATGGGAGCAGTTGCACCATCCGCGTCTCCAGGAATCTGAACGCCTGGTGGAACTTGCTCCTGAGAACAGCTTCGAGGCATTGTCTGCATACCTCGGCACTCTCAGGAAGGCTGCCCGCGCGTGAAGTGGGCGCTGAGCACCACGGACAAGCGGGATTGGCACGCCCTGGAATTCAGCGAGCGTGACCCTTTCTGGCGAAAGAGCAGCCAGCGTGGACTCGTGTGCCTGGGCTGCGGCTCGCCTGCCTTCTTTCGTGCGCCGTCGCGCAAGAAGACGCCCGCATTTGGTGCCAGGCACAAAGATGGCTGTGCCCTGCTGAAGGAAACGTGGGGCGTGTTTAGGTACTTGCAGTGAAGCATGAGATCGATTAATCAAATGAGAAACTTTTCTTGCTTTTAAGTGAGCTCGGCCATAGGCTTAATGAAAGAACCACAACAACGCCGGAGGCAAGTAATGTTGCGCATCGCTGGACAGCCCGGAACGGATCGTTCCCGTAGAAGCCGGTTCACGGCTGGTACCGGAAGCCATTGCCCCATCAGTGGCATCTGGGCACCCGACGGGGATATTGAGAAGAGCATGCGGCTTTTGGAAGGCAGCATCATGCCTGCGCGCGGCGACTCGGCCGTCGACTGGCAGCTGCTCCAAGGTCTCACTCGCCATGACCTACATAGCTGAAGCACGGCCCCGTCGCCGGGTAACGGCAGCAATGCCCCGGTTGAACCGTTTGGAATTGCGGCTCTCGGAGTCCAGGGCGACGCGCGGGCGTATCGACAGCCACGTCCGGACACTGCTGAGCCAGCGGAATGAGGCGATGGCCGCTGCATTGGCGGACAAAGTGCCCTTGTCTGCGATTTCCACGGTGGTGGGAATTCGGGCCGCGGATGTAAAGCGGCTTGGTGGCGCTTACCAGGACCTGCACTTTTCGGGAGTGCGGCATGACTGGCACCTCACGCGGTTGGCTGCGATCGTCCGCCAACTGGATGCTGCGTTGGAAGACAAAGAGCAAAGTGCGCAGAAACTCCGGTGCGACGTCCTGGAGGGGCTGGAATCGGGCCGGATGGATATCTTCCGTGTCGCAGCCCTAACGGCTTTGCCGGCGGAGCGGATCCGGGAACTCATGCGGCCTGCAGCGGCCCACTAAGTCCCGTGGACTAGGCCTGATCGCGGTCCTCGCTCCAGCCTGTCAGTGCACCCTTGAGGGCCGAGATCAGCCTTGCAGTGACCTGGTCCTTGGACAGGCCGACAGTATTGATGAGGTCCAAAATTTCGCGTGGATCAAAGAGGATGTTCCAGAGGAACAACGCTTCGTCGCCGATAGTCGGCAATCCCAACTCTTCAACCGCCTCGCGAAGCGGGCGCTCCAAGGCATCCGCTTGGACGGTCAGATAGAAAGCGCCGGAGCGGAGCCGGGCCAAGTATCCTTCGCCTGAACGGGTGTACAGCATGGCTCCGCCGTGACGTGTAACCAGGTCAACCCACTTGCGGCTGACCGCCGTCAACAGCTCGACGCCGGAAATCTCCTGCTGCTTCAGGCTGTAGTCGCGCAATTTCTCACCGACACCAAACCGGTAATCCGCCAGGATGTCCTCGACTGAGGCGAAGTGCCGGTAGGCGGTGGCAGTGGAGATCTCCGCGTGTTTGGCGACATCGGTCATGCTGATGGCTCCGCGCCGGGACGCGAAAAGCTGTCCCGCTGCCTTGACCAGCTGCCTGCGGTTGCGCTGTGTGTCACTACGCATTGGTGGATGCCCTTTCGTCAACTCATAGCTTAGGTCCTGGAAGCGGACCAACCTGTCAGGGCGGCCGTGAAAGTCCTGACCAGTCGTGCGGATACTTGTTCCGGTGTGAGGTCCAGGCTCCCGATGAGATCGTAGATTTCGCGGGGGTCAAAGAAGCCGTTCCACAAGAAGAGAGCTTCATCGCCGGGGTGTTCGATTCCCAGGGCTCGGGACGCCTCCTCCAGCGGTCGTTGAAGGGCTTCAGCCTGCACGGTCAGGTAGTAGGCGCCAGCCCTGACCCGTGCAAGGTAACCTTCAGCGGAGCGTGTGTGCACCATGGACGCCCCATGCTGGACTACCAGCTGGACCCACTTGTGGCAGACAGCATTCAGCAGCTCCAGGCCTTCCGCTTCCGCCGCCCGGCTGAACTCCAGGAGCTCCCGGCCCACTTCGAAGCGGTAGGCGGCGAGGACGTCGTCAACAGAGGCGAAGTGGCGGTAGGCGGTAGCAGTAGAGATGCCGGATTCGGCAGCGATTTCGGACATGGTCGCCGAAAGGCCGGCTCCGAAGAGCCGGCCGGCCGCGTCCACCAAAAGCATCCGGTTCCGCTGCATGTCGATGCGCAGCCCGGCCGGTGGATCGATAACTGTCATGGGCTTTTACTTGAGCGCCGCGAGGCCGGCGGCGATGCGTTCGACGCCCAGCGAAATGGCGTCGGCGCTTGCCGCGTAGGAGAGCCGCAGGTGGTGTTCACCGTTCCGCCCGAACTCACTGCCGGGCCGGACGGCCACGCCGAACTCGCGAAGGTGCGCCACCATATCGGCTGCCGGCATGTCGACGTCGTACTTCGGGAAGAGGTAGAACGCGCCTTCCGGGGAGCTGACCGTGAGTCCCGGAATCCTGCTGAGGCCCTCGAACATCAGTTCGCGTCGCACGGCATAGGAAGCGTGCATGCGCTCGATGTCCGGCCCGCAGGTCTTGAGGGCCGTCAGGGCTGCCAGTTGGACCGCGGTGTTCATGGAGCCGTTGAAGGTGTTGTGGACGCGTGCGGCGGATGCGATGACGTCCGATGGGCCCCAGAGATAGCCGACCCGCCAGCCCGTCATGGCGTAACTCTTGGAGAAGGTTTGGCAGTAAATGGTCCTGCCTGCCAGGCCTGCTATCTCCAGGGCGGAGGTGAAAGGCTCGGGTGTGTAGACGAGGTCGCTGTACGCCTCATCGGAAAGAACCAGGGTGTCCGTTCCCGCGACCATATCCGCCAAGGCCTCCAGTTCCTGGCGGGAGTGGACGATTCCCGTGGGGTTGGAGGGGTTGCAGAAGACGAACATCTTGGCGCCTTCAAGGGCGGTCGCCAGAGCCTCGAGATCCCAGTGGAGATCGTCAGCCAGTGGCACCGGAACTGTAACGCCGCCGGCCATGCTCACCAGGTCCGCGTACAGCGAGTAAGTGGGATCGGGAATGACTACCTTGTCGCCTGGATTGACGATGCCAAGGATCGCGGCAGAGAGGCCCGCGGTTCCTCCTTGCGTGATTAACACATCGCTGGGGCTGGCCACTTCGCCGAGGAGCTGGCCGATACGGGCAGCCAGCTCCTCGCGAAGCACCAGCTCGCCGAGCAACGGCGAGTAATGGGTGTGCCCTTCCTCCAGGGCGCGGGCCGCTGCAGCGCGGACCTGTTCGGGGGTGTCGAAGTCCGGCTCGCCCATGGCCAAGGAGACAAGGTCACCTTTGGACTGGGGTTGCTGGACGCGCAACGATGTGCGCTGGACCCGCAGCACGGCCTCGGAAGGCTGGAAAGCTGCAATGGCGGTGGTTGGTTCGAGAGTCATGACAGTCCTGCTTCGAGTCGTCGTTGGAAGGGTGTCGGCTTTGCCGGGTGCGTATAGATGCCGGGGTTTCACGGACGGGGGAGATCTTCCGCGGGAGCCCCTGCCCATCGGCTGATTTCGATGTCTCCGGAGGTATCGCGCTGCACGGTAGGGGCAATGACGAGTTCCTGGACCACGGTGCGTTGCGGCAGCGTCGCAACGAGGTGGATGGCGCGGGCCACGTCCTCGGGCTGGACCATGGCGTCGCGCTCTTCAGCCCTTGGTGGACGGGCCCGGTTGTCGAGAATCGGAGTGGCTGTCTCGCCCGGAAGTATGGTGATGGCGCGCAGGCCTTCGTTGCGGAACGTGTTGTGGAGATAGGTCATGAAGTTCCGGACCGCAGCTTTCGCAGCCCCATAGGAGGCACCGCCCAGCAGGTTCGGATTAACCGCAGCCAGCGACGAGACCGTGATGATGGTCCCGGTGTTCCGGGCGAGCATGCCCGGCAGGACCGCCTGGGTGAGGAGGTAGACGGCGTTGAGGTTGACGTCCAGGACCTGGTTCCATTCCTCCTGGCTGATCCATCGGACGTTCAGGACCTTGCTTGCGCTGCCTGCGTTGTTGACCAGGATGTCCACGGGGCCGACGGACTGACCGACCCATGCCACAAGGGCGTCCACCTCGTCCTTGGACGCGATGTCAGCGGCCCGCGCATGGGACGTGCCGCCGTCGGCCTTGATCTCTGCGGCGAGGTCTTCCAGAACGGAAAGCCGGCGGCCCACCAGCACCACGTGTGCTCCCTCGGCTGCGAGCAGTTCCGCCGTGGAGCGGCCCATGCCCGTGCCTGCGCCGGTAATTACGGCGACTTTGCCTTCAAGAAGTCCCATGGTTCCGTTCCTAGAGTGTGGTATTTAGTGAGATTCGAATCACATATGCGAAAAGTTTCTCATTTATTCTATGTGGGGGTCAAGTACCCCCGGGGCATGACATGTTCAGGCTGCTGCCTGCGATGGGACCAGCCGTGAGTGATGCGGGAGGTCGATGGCGCCGAAAAGGCTCTGCACACGCGATTCCAGCGCGTTAAGCAGCCGCTGGGCTTCGTGCTGGGCTTCCACCGCTTCTTCCTGGCTGACCCAGCGGAAGGTCATCCGCTGGCCGGGCCGAGCCTGCCCCAGCATGGGCAGGGATGCCTTGGTGGCGAAAGCGACAATGGGGTAGCCGGCCGTGAGGGTCCGGTAGCGGCCCAGGATAATGAGCTCGTCCCCGTGGGGGATCTCGAAGGCTCCGATTGGCACACCGTGGGACACGATCTCGCCCAGCCCCTCGGGGTGCACCACGGGACCATCCAGCCGCAGGCCCACGTGATTCGATTTGGCCGTCACTGTGTACTCGCGAGACGACAGAAGCTCCCTGATTCCCTGTGCCGCGTCAGTTTCCGGACCAACAACGATGTCGATGGTCCAAACGGGGTGCTCAAACGAGGGAACAGGCACGGGAAGGCGGAAAAGTGGTTGCGTGAGATAGGGATGCTCAAAGCCGGCATAGGAGGTCTTGAGTTCCACATGTTGCCCTGCGGAGATTTGCTGCGGGAAGCCCATCCGGGCCTCCGGTGCGGCGCTGCCCATGAAGTGTTCAGTTACCAGGGAGCCGCTGAAGGCGAGGTAGTTGCGCATTCCGCCGCGGGCGTTGGCAATGACTACCTTGCCCTTGGCGGGAACACACACCGGTTCCCACATCTGCACCTTGTTGCCGTTGACAGTGATATCTGCAGGGGCGCCGGTGACGGCTATAAGAATCGCCTTGGAGGTGGTGAAGGAGAACCGGCCGCCCATGATCTCAATGCCGGCGGCCGTTCGTGGATTGCCCACCAGGATGTTGGCAACGGACGCGGAATGTTGGTCCGCAGCCCCACCGCACGGAACGCCCAAGGCTTCGGATTGTTCCCGACCAAGGTCCTGGAAGGTGGCCAGCCAGGCCGCTTCACGGATTTTGATGGTGAGGGTGCGCTCAGCTGCAGGCATCAGTGTTCCCCCTCAATCGTGTACGAGTCGGTCCGGAGGAACTGTCCGTCAAGCCGTTCCCAATCACTTTCCGGGACCACCTTGAACCTGACGGTGTCGCCGGGTTTGAAGGACGTGGGTGGCTCCTCGCGGATGTCGCAGATCGTCAGGGGAGTGCGCCCGATGACCTTCCACCCCGTGGGCCCGGGGAATGGCTGGATAATGGCGTTGGTACCGGCCACCATCACTGACCCTGGGTCCACGTTGGTCCGAGGTTCCCTGCAGCGGCTGACTTGTCCCGGAAATTCCACCCGGCCCATCATTGGTGCCATGGCCGACGCCAGGAGGTTGATGGTCAATGTCGAAGCCTCCAGATGTGCCAGGACGGCTTCCTTGCTGATGCCAAGTTCAGCTGCCACGTCGGCGAGGTCCGGGGCAAAGGATTCGTTGACCACCATGGGGATGACGAAATGCTGCCCCGTAGGTGATGGTCCATCTCCCTCGAAGCTCCTGCTTGCCGCGGCCAATCGGATAGTTTGCGCCAACTGGCCGTGGCTGACGGCGAGACAATCGAATTCCACCAAGATGGAATCGACGCCGGCTACGACGTCGAGCAGGCCGTGAGGACGCATGTCCAGCAGGACTTCTCGCAACTTCCGGCTTCCCGACTGTCGCTCCTCAACTGTCCCGGAGGCGATGCTGACCATCAGTGCGGAGTCTCCGAACGGAACTGCCTTGATGTCTTGGATGTCCGATAAGGGAATCAGCTGTCCGGGAGCTGGGTGCGTGCTCATGCGTCCTTGGGTACTCGTGGGTGGGTGTGGGGCTGGATCAGACAGTTGCCAGGCGGGCTTTTTCGGCCAGGACTTCCTGCAGTCCGGTTGCTTTGACGCCGGCCTTGTCCAAGGCGGCGCGCAGGGCGGTGCCGTTCTCCAGGACCTGCGGGTGGTCACCGTGGAGGAGGACGACGTCGGCATCGTGGCCCAGCGGAACCACCTTGCCGGTGACTGCGCGCACGGTGCCTTCGGTGACGACCTGCACCACGCGACGCCCGATTTCCTCGGGGTCGTGGAGGAGTGCCCCCTCGGTGTTGCGGGAAACTGGCATACCGTCTTCGCCGTAGCCGCGGTCGGCAAGGAAGACGTAGCCCACTTCAAGTCCGCGCTTGCGGGATTCATCGGCCAGCAGGCCGTTCTGGCAGATGACGATGTACGAGGGATCGTAAGCCTTGATGGCATCGGTGATGGCGCGGGCATGCTTTGCATCGGTCTGGGCGATGCTGCCCATGCGGCCGTGCGGTGCGACGTGGCTGATCTTGCCGCCGTGGATGCGGGCGAAGGCGTCCAGGGCGCCGATCTGGTAGAGGACATCCGTGCGGATTTCTTCTTCGCTGGCTTCGATGAGTCGGCGTCCGAAGCCCACCAGGTCCGGGTATCCGGGGTGAGCGCCCAGTTCGATCCCGCGGTCCACGCAGGCCTTGACGGTGGCGTCCATGACGCGAGGGTCTCCGGCGTGGAAGCCGCAAGCGATGTTGGAGGCGGTGACCAGGCCCAGCAGGGCGTCGTCATCACCGATGGTGTAGTTGCCGTAGCTTTCGCCGAGGTCTGCGACGACGGCGACTGAGTTGATGCCCAAAGTGACTCCCAAGGATTTGCGTTGTGGTGCTTTATGGTCCAACGACGGCGGCCGGTCGGCAATGGCGGCAGGCCGCCGTCGTGCGTATGTTGTTAGTGCGTAGCGAGCGGCTGTCCCTTGGTCTCCTTCAGGAAGAAGATGGAGACCAGTGTGATGATGGCCGTTCCGATCGCCGCGTAGGCCGGGACCATGCTGTTCCCGGTGCTCTTGATGAGCTCGGTCATCACTAACGGTGCGCTGCCGCCGAAGATGATGGTGCTGATGCTGAAACCGATGCTGTAGGCGCTGTAGCGCACGGTGGTGGGGAACATTTCGGTCAGGACCGTGTGGACCACGGCGGCGTGGCCGGAGAAGGCAATGGCCATGACGACGGTTGCTGCGCAGGCCAACGTCATGTTGCCGGTGGTGATCATGGCGAACATCGGGTAGGACACCACTGCCATGAGCACGGCAGACAAGGTGAGTACGGGCCTGCGGCCGATGCGGTCAGACAGACGTGCCATGAGCGGGATGGAAATGATGATGGCCACGAGGCTGACGGCAGTGACCATCAGGGCCTGGAGCATGCTGAAGTTGTTGCCGCTGCCCAGCTGGGTCTTCAGGTAGGTGGGCATATAGGCGAAGAGCAAGTAGTAGCCTGGGCCGTTCACGGCAGGCAGGAAGATGGTCAGGGCGATGGCCTTGAGGTGGCGCTTCGAAGTGAAAACTGCGCGCAGGGGGTTTTTTTCCACAACGTTGCGTTCACGCAGGGCTGCGAAATGCGGGGTGTCTTCCATCTTGGAACGGATGTAGAAGCCTACATAGCCCAAGGGGAGCGCGAACAGGAAGGGAACACGCCAGGCCCAGGCTTCCATGGTGGCGTCGCCCAGCGTGGTGATGAGCATAGCGGAGAAGCCGCTGCCGAAGAGCAGGGCACAGAAGGAGCCCACCGCGATAAAGCTCATGGAGAAGTTGCGGTGCTTGTCGTGGGCGTATTCGCCGACGAAGGCCATGGCGCCTGCTACTTCACCACCTGCGGAGAAGCCCTGCAGGATGCGGAAGAGGATCAGGAGTGCAGGGGCGGCCCAGCCGATCACTGAGGAAGAGGGGATGAGGCCGATGCAGGCCGTCGCTCCGGAGATCAGGAGAAGAAGCACTGCAAGAAGGTTCTTGCGTCCCAGCTTGTCTCCGAGGTAGCCGGCGATGACGCTGCCAAAGGGGCGGGCCAGGAAGCTCACCAGGAAGCCGACGTTGGTCAGCAGGAGCGAACCCAGGTCCTTGGAGCCCATGATGTTGATCGCCAGGTACGTGGTGAGTAGACCGTAGATTCCGTAGTCGTACCATTCCACGAAGGAGCCCATGGTGCCGGCCAGGGTTGCCTTGCGCACCACCTTGCCGTCAGCTGTGACGACCTTGATTTGAGCGGTGTTCAGTGTCACTGATTCCGTCGATGTATTAGTCATTGCGGGTTCTCTCAGTCTAAGCGGGGTCCCGTTGGGGGAGTAGGGGAGGGCTAGCTGTATTCGCGGGTGATCTCGGCAGTCATCTCTGCCTCGTGGACCGCGACTGCCTTGACCAGTTCGAGGATTTCGGCTGCACGGGCCTGGGGGATGATGACGACGCCGTCATCGTCTGCGGCGACGATGTCACCGGCGGAGCAAACAATGCCGCCGATGGCGACTGGTTCGCCGATCACGCCAGGGCCGTTCTTGAACGGACCGGCAGGGGTTGTGCCACGGGCGAAGACGGGGAACTTGATCTCCGTGATGGTTGCGCGGTCCCGAATGTAGCCGTCAATGACTGCGCCGGTTGCGCCGGCGGCCTCGAAACGCTGGGAGAGCTGTTCGCCAACCAGAGCACGGTGTTCGTGGCCGAAGCCGTTGATCACCATGATGTCGCCGGGTTCGATGTAGTTCAGGGACTCAATGACGGCTGCGTTGTCGCCGGCAGCACCAAGGACGGTCACTGCGGAGCCGACGCACTTGGCGCCTGCCCACACCGGGTTGATGTTGCCGTCCACCAGTCCGAGACGTTCCATGGCATCTCCGATGTTGGCTACCGGGAATTCCTCAAATGCGCGAACCAGCTCCCGTGGGGGTCGGGTCCACTGTGCCTTGCGGACTGTGAGCTCGAGGGTCGTTGCCATGTCTTCCACCTTTGGTTGGTCCGTGTTCGGATGAGCTGTACGCCTTGAGACGCCAATCACATATGAGAAAAGTTTCGTGTTTTATTGCCCCCACGTCAAGCCCCTTCTGTTTCAGGTATGTAAAACATTGGCGTGGCGGGGGTCACCTGTGGGAGAACTCACAAAAAAGCGTTGACTTCCTCGGGTCAATTAGAGAAACTCTTCTCATTCGCGAAAGTTATCGCAGATCAGATCCTTCATTTCTCGCCCAGATGCGCTCGCATCCGCAATGGCCAGGGACTCGAAGGCGACCAGGAGGCTCATCCCTATGCAAGGACGTTCCACTTTTATGGCAACGGCGGCGACCGTCACCGCTGCCGCGTTCCTTTTGACCGGTTGCACCACGGGCGGTCAGGCTTCCTCCGGCGGCACCGGTGGAGCAATGTCCACCGACACCATTCGGACGGCCCTCAACGCCGACCCCACCACCTTCAACGCTGCCAAGGCCAATGCCAAGGATGATTACGAGGTAGCGCGCTTCCTGTACGACACCGTGGTCCGACGGGATGCCGATGGGAAGTTCATTGGTGGCCTCGCCACCGAATGGAAGTCCACCGCCTCTGAAGCCACGTTGACCATCCGCAAGGACGCTGCCTGTGCGGACGGCACAGCCATTACGCCCACCATCGTGGCCAAGTCCCTCAGCTACTTCGCCGATCCTGCTACCAAGAACAACTTCGGCAAACTCGTCTTCGGCCCCGGCCAGCCCACCATCACCGGTGACGACGCCGCGGGCACCGTGGACATCAAGCTCGCCCAACCGTGGTCCGAACTCATCGGTGGCTTGACGCTGGCGCAGACTGGCATCATCTGCCCCGCCGGACTGGCGGACCTGGACGGCTTGGCCAAAGGCACCATCAAGGGCGCCTTCTCCGGGCCATACACACTGACGAAATCCAGCCACGGCGTCAGCTACGACATGACACTGCGTGAGGACTACAAGGCCTGGCCTCAGTGGTCCAAACCGCTGGAGGGAACCCCGGCCAAGACCGTGCGGTTCTTCCCGGGCGTCAACAAGACCACGGTGGCCAACCAACTTCTGACGGGAGAAATGGACGTTTCGGACATCGCCCCCGCAGATGTCCAGCGCTTCGAGAGCAACAAAGACTATGCGGTCACAACGGTCCCGTTTGCCGGCATCTTCCTGCTCTTCAACCAGCGCGAAGGCAGCCCCTTCACTGATCCCGCACTGCGCAAGGCCGTTGCGCAGCTGATGAACCAGCAGGCCTTCAACTCTGCTGCGTATGCGGGCAAGGGCATCACCTACAACTCGATCGTCGCCCCGACCGTCCCTTGCGTTCTTCCGGATAACTCAAGCCTGACCCCGGAGGATGCCGCAGCCGCCAAGGCCGTACTGGCAGGCAAAACGTTCAAGATGGTGGGCACCACCAGCATCGGCCCCAACGGTGCAGGCAGCACGTACGTTCAGGAAGCTCTCCGTGCGGCGGGTGCCACCGTGGAACTGCAGCTCGTGGACAACGGAACCTGGGCCACCATGACCCAGACCAAGCCGGAAACATGGGACCTCACTGTTCAGGGCGACGCGAACTTCGTGGGCACGGTGGCAGCATCTCTGACCCGCATCGCCGGCGTCCCTACCGAGAAGGGCGGTCGCAACATCGGCGGCGGAGAAAATGCCGACATCCTCGCCGACATCGCCACCGCCCAATCCGCCACCGATGAAGAGGCCCGCTGCGACGCCTACATCAAGGCGCAGAAGAGCATCCTGAGCGACAACGACATCGTCCCCTTCGTGGGCGAGCCGCAGATTGTTGCCCAGCGCTCCGGATTCTCCATCCAGGCACCGTCGGGAATCGTCGACTACGCCACCATGCGCATCACCAAGTAGCAGAGGTTTCACGATGACAGAACCAACAATGCTCTCCAAGGAAGTACAAATCCTTGAGAGCACAACCCCTGGGGCCACGAAAGGCCCCCGGGGCGGTGCCCTGAGCCTTTCCCCCTGGGCCGACTATGCCCTTCGCCGCGCCGGCGGCGTCCTTCTCTCCGTCGCCCTGCTCGTCGTCGTGACCTTCTTCATGGTTCCGCTCATACCGGGTGACCCTGCGGTGGCTGTGGCAGGCGCCGACGCCACTACCGAGCAAATTGAGGCCATTCGCAACAGCCTTGGGCTGAATGATCCGCTCTATGTCCAGTTCATCAACTACGTAGGCGGGCTCTTCACCGGCGACCTTGGAGAATCCTTCGCATACAGCACTTCCGTGTCGCAGATTATTGCTACGAAGCTGCCGTTCACTGCCGAACTCGCGGTACTTGGCATCATCCTGGTCCTCTTGGTTTCTGTTCCCGTCGGCATGCTCGTAGGAATTCTGACCCGCGGAGGGCGCAAGAAGTGGCTCGACGTATCCTTCGGGATGCTGACCGGCTTCTTCCAGGCTGTTCCGCAGTACGTGGTATCCACCATGCTGGTGGTGGTCTTCGCCATCATCCTCAGGGTTCTCCCGGCAGCCGGCGCTGCCTCATTGAGTGCCCTCATCCTGCCTGTGATTGGTCTCTCGATAGCTCCCATCTGCTCCATTGCCCGTGTGGTGCGCCGGGAAACGTCAACGGTGTTGGAACAGGACTACCTGAGAACAGCGCGTGGCTGGCGGCTGCCGTCGCTGCGCCTTTATGCCCGGCACGCCCTGCCCAACCTGCTTACCACCGCGCTCACCTTGGCCGGGCTCATCCTGGCCGGCATGCTCGGCGGAGCCATCATTGTTGAGAACGTCTTCAACTGGCCCGGACTTGGACGCGAGATCGTCACTGCCATCGTCAATAAGGACTATCCCGTCATCCAGGGGATCATTCTGGTCTTGGGCTTCCTGGCAATAGTCCTCAACCTCTTGGTCGACGTCATCCTTGGCCTCATCGACCCCCGTACGCTCGGAGGAAAGTCCAATGGCTGAGACAGCCCATCCTCGCCGCAGGTTCCGTTGGACCACCGGCCTCATTGTCGGCATCGTCATGATGTCCATCATGGTGCTCACTGCCATCCTCGCGCCGATGTTCCTCTCAGACGCCGCGGAAAAGCTCACGCCCCAGGCCTCACAGGGGCCAAGTGCTGAGCACTGGCTGGGTACCGATGATTTTGGCCGCGATGTTCTTGCCCGTTCATTGGTCGCTACGCGTCTGACGCTGCTGATGACCGCGGCGACGACGGCGATTGCCGTCGTCGCCGGGATCGCCATTGGTACCGCCGTGTGGCTGGCCCCGCGCCGCGTCCGTTCCGCTGTCCTGCGTGTCATCGAAGCAGCCGTCGCCTACCCGAGCCTCATCTTCTCCCTGCTGATCGCCGCAATTTTGGGCCAAGGCACGTGGTCTGCAGTGCTGGCCATCTCCATTGCCAGCATTCCTGCCTTCGCCCGACTTACCGCCAACATGGCTGCGTCAATTTCCCAGCGAAACTACGTATCCACAGCGCGGCTGCTTGGTGTCTCCGGACCCCACATCATCACCCGGCACCTGCTGCCCAACATGGCCGAACCGCTCCTGGTGCTGACCGCCACAGTCTTCGCCACCACCTTGATCGACCTGTCCAGCTTGTCCTTCATCGGGCTCGGCGTGCAGAACCCTGAGTATGACTTCGGCCGACTGTTGAATGAGGGGCTCGTTAACATCTACTCGCAGCCGCTTCAAGCCGTGATGCCTTCAATCATGATCACCATCACGGGTTTGAGCGCCATGCTGATTGGTGACGGCCTTGCTGCGGCCACCGATCCCCGCGGCGGCCGAAAGTTCGGCAGCCTCCGCAAGGCCTCCGAAGTCCCCGCCTCCATGCGGGCAGACGCCCAAGCATTGGTGGAGGTGGACAACCTGACAGTCAGCACGCCGTCGGGAGTTCCGCTGGTCAAGGGTGTCTCCCTGAGTATCCATGCCGGAGAAGTGGTGGGCCTGGTGGGGGAGTCCGGTTCCGGAAAGTCCCTGACGGCCATGTCCATTGCCGGGCTCCTGCCGGAGGAACTCGGTGTCACTGCCAAGACCATGCGCCTCGGCGATCTAAACCTCCTGAAGAAGAACAACCCGCGTGAACTGGCGACCTCCATTGGACTCGTCTATCAAGACCCCGGAACCAGCTTCAACCCGGCCCTGCGCATTGGATCGCAGCTAACCGAGGTAAGCCGCGTACATCTGAGCCAGTCCCGCAACACAGCGTTTGGCCGGATGGTCAAAGCGCTGGCGGACATTCGGATTACCCAGCCCGAAAAACGCATGAAGCAACACCCGCACGAACTATCCGGGGGCATGTTGCAGCGCGCAATGATCGCCTCGACCCTGGTCACGGACCCCCGCCTGATTATTGCCGACGAGCCCACCACCGCTCTGGACGTGACGGTCCAGGCGGATGTTCTGCGGCAGTTCCGAACCATCAACCGCGAGATGGGCACCGCCATGCTGTTTATCTCCCACGACATCGGAGTGGTACAGGCCTTGTGCGACAAGGTCATCGTGATGAACGGCGGCAAGATCCTGGAGCGGCTCACTGGCGAAGAACTCGCCGCCGGCAAGGTGAAGCACCCGTACACGAAGGCTCTTCTCGCCGCGACGCCGTCGATCGCCGAACGCAAGGCAGAGCTCGTCACGGTATCTGCCAAGGACTTCGCCTTGGATGAAGTTTTCGACGACGACTCCACCGCTGGCGGCGATGTCACCAACAGCCCGGGCACCAAGGAGACCACCAAATGAACGCATCGCAAGGTCAGCCGGTTTTGGAGCTGAAGGATGTCAAAGTCACGTTTGGGTCCGGTCGCTCAGCTGCAACTGTGCTCAAGGGAGTTGATGCCAGTATTCGTGCAGGCAAGACCCTGGGCATCGTCGGCGAATCCGGTTCCGGAAAATCCACCATGGCCAAAGCCATTGTGGGTTTGGTGAAGCCCAGCGACGGGTTGATCTCCTTCTCAGGGCGCGACGTGACCAAAATGTCCGGTGCCGAGCGACGAACCATGCGCCGGGAGGTTCAGATGGTTCCGCAGGACCCCTACTCGTCCCTGAACCCTCGACGGACCATCGGACAAACCCTTGCCGAGGCAATCGACCCCTTACGGGCAAACCCGAGGGAACACAGTGAAAAGATCTCCTATTGGCTCTCCACTATCAGGCTCGATCCGGAGGTAGCCGAACGCTATCCGCATGAGTTTTCCGGTGGCCAGCGGCAACGCATAGCCATCGCGAGGGCCTTGGCTGTGCAGCCGAAACTGATCATCGCGGATGAGATCACCTCAGCACTGGATCTGTCCGTGCAGGCGGAAATTCTGAACCTCATTGGCAGGCTCCGGAAGGAACTGGACCTGACC
Organism: Paenarthrobacter sp. NPDC091669; assembly: GCF_044756725.1. Classification (NCBI taxonomy): domain Bacteria; kingdom Bacillati; phylum Actinomycetota; class Actinomycetes; order Micrococcales; family Micrococcaceae; genus Paenarthrobacter; species Paenarthrobacter sp. NPDC091669. The sequence continues at coordinate 61,584 of NZ_JBIVTK010000003.1, read as the reverse complement.
ATGGCCTTCATCTCCCACGACCTGGACGTCGTGCACCATGTCAGCGACGAAATCCTGGTCCTGTTCCACGGTGAAGTAGTGGAGCAAGGTGATGTTGATTCGGTGTACGGGAACCCGCAGCACCCGTACACGCGCCGGTTGATCGACTCCGTCCCCGGTGGGCCGGGCTTCGACATCGGCGAACGGAGAGCGGCTACGAGGGCTACGAATCGCTGACCACCGACGACATGCTAAACGCCTTGGACTACACAATCGAAACCCCGCGCCACGTCAATGTGGGCATGCTCGAACTCATTCCGACCTTCCAGGTCCCAGTCGGCCTCAGCTTCGATGGCCGCTAACTCCGTCCCCACCAGCCAATTGATAGGTTTTCCCATGCAAACAGTGCGCACCGTCAGCTTTCCCGACCGGCAGCTCCTCGATGATCTCTCGCCCCTTCCCGAAGGGCTGCGAGGAGTGGTCTGGGACTTGGAGGCCGATCCCGACGGCGGGACGCTGGCAGAGATCGACGGCGTTATCCTCCCGTACATCAACGCCGGCGCGGTGTTGGGTTCGCTCTCCAAGATTGAGTCGCTGAAGTTTGTCCAGACGCAGTCCACCGGATACGACGGCGTGATTGAGGCAGCGGGTCCGGCGGCCGGAGTCGCCAATGCCTCCGGCGTCCACGCGGCCGCCACAGCCGAACTAGCCATCGGCTTGATCCTGGCCAAGCTGCGCGGCATCGACCAAGCAGTCCGGGACCAGCAGTACGGCCTCTGGCGGCCCGAGCGGCGCCAGTCCCTGGCCGACCGGCGCGTGCTGCTGGTGGGAATCGGCGGGATCGGGCAGGAAATCCTCCGCCGCTTGCAGCCCTTCGAAGTCACTGTCACCCGGGTGGGCAGCTCGCCCCGTACCGATGAGTACGGTGACGTGCACGCGTCCTCGGAGCTTGCCGCGCTTGCCGCCAGCCACGACATCCTGGTGTCAGTGCTGCCGCTGAATCACCACACCCATCAGCTGATCGGTGATGAGGTCCTGGCCGCCCTCCCGGATGGCGCCTTGGTGGTCAACGTGGGCCGAGGCTCCGTGGTGGACACCGCGGCACTGACCAAGGAGGTGCTGTCAGGCCGCCTGCAGTGCGCCATCGATGTCGTCGATCCCGAACCGCTGCCGCAGGACCATCCGCTGTGGTCCACTATCAACGCCCTGATCACCCCGCACGTGGGCGGCAACGCGTCGGCCTTCCAACCACGGATCCTGAAGCTCCTCCGGCATCAGCTTGAGGCCCTGGCCAATGGGCAGGCCCCGGCCAACCTGGTGCAGGCAGGACCGTTCTCATGAGTTCACTTTTCGACCTGACCGGCCGGGTTGCCCTGGTGACCGGTTCGAGCCGGGGGATCGGCAACGCGCTGGCCCGGGCACTCGCTGATGCGGGCGCAACAGTTGTGCTCAACGGCGTCAACGAGGAGCGACTCAAGGATGCCGCTGCCGCCATGGCAGCCGACTACGCGCCCGGGCGGATCCACAGTGTTGCTTTTGATGTCACGAACGACGCCGGAGCGGCGCGCGGCGTTGCCTGGGTGGAAGAGCACGTAGGGCCGCTCGAGATTCTGGTGAACAACGCGGGCATCCAGCACCGGGTGCCAATGCTGGACCTGGACGTAAAGGACTGGGAACGGGTGATTTCCACTGACCTGACCAGCGCCTTTCTCGTGGGCCGCGAGGCGGCCCGCTTCATGATCCCCCGAGGCCACGGCAAGATCATCAACATTTGCTCGGTACAGACTGACCTGGCCCGGCCCACCATCGCCCCGTACGTAGCGGCGAAGGGCGGACTGCGGAACCTCACCCGCGCCATGACCGCCGAGTGGGCAGCATCCGGACTGCAGATTAATGGGATTGCGCCTGGCTACATCCACACCGAAATGACCCAGAACCTGGTGGACGACGAGCAGTTCAATTCCTGGATCCTGGGCCGGACACCCGCGAACCGGTGGGGAACAGTGCAGGACCTGGCGGGTCCGGCAGTTTGGTTGGCGTCCAGCGGCTCGGACTTCGTCAACGGACAAACCATTTTTATCGACGGCGGAATGACGGTGGTGGTCTGATGAGTATTGATACATCTCTTCCTGTGACAGGTCCCGCTGTGGTTGCCCACGCCGCCGGCGACTTACGGATCGACGAACTCACCCTCGCCGCTCCCGCTCCAAACGAGGCAGTCGTTGAAGTTCACTACGGCGGCATTTGCGGATCGGACCTGCACTACTGGCTTCGTGGCGCTGCCGGCGAGTCGATCCTGAAGGCGCCATTGGTCTTGGGGCATGAAATTTCCGGGACCGTGCTCCGTCCGGCCGCGGACGGAACAGGTCCTGCCGCCGAGACCCCCGTGGCGGTTCATCCTGCCACCCCCGGCCCCGGTGCTGCCCGGTATCCGGCGGACCGCCCCAATCTCTCGCCGGGCTGCACGTACCTGGGCAGCGCCGCGCGCTACCCGCACAAGGACGGGGCTTTCAGCCGGTACGTGAACCTCCCGACGCGGATGCTCCGGGCGCTGCCCGACGGTATTGACCTGCGCACCGCGGCGCTGATTGAGCCCGCATCCGTGGCCTGGCACGCTGTAGCGAGGGCCGGTGACGTCAACGGAAAGACGGCCCTCGTGATCGGTAGCGGCCCCATCGGCGCACTGGCGGTCGCGGTCTTGAAACGCGCCGGCGCGAGCAGGATCATCGCCGTCGACATGCATGAAAAGCCGCTGGAAATCGCCAAAGCCGTGGGAGCGGATAAGGTCATCACCGCGGCAGACGCGGAGGCGATCGCCGCAGTGGAGGCCGACGTCGTGATTGAATCCTCCGGCAACCACCACGGCCTGGCCTCCGCCATCCAGGGCGCAACCCGCGGGGGCACGGTGGTGATGGTAGGGCTGCTGCCCACCGGCCCGCAGCCGGTGCTGATCTCCCTGGCCATCACGCGGGAGCTTGAGCTGAAAGGCTCGTTCCGGTTCAACGACGAGATGGACGAGGTCATTGCGGCCCTCGCGGACGGTTCCCTGAAGATCGGCCCAGTGATCACACACGACTATCCGGTGGAGCATGCGCTTGAAGCTTTCGACGTGGCCCGCAACTCGGCGAAATCCGGGAAAGTGCTGCTGAGCTTCGGGGAAGGGAGCGCATCATGACGGTGCTGCCGCCGCTGGTGGTGATGGGAGTGTCCGGGTGTGGGAAGTCGACAGTCGGGTTGCTGCTGGGGGAGCGGTTGGGTGTTCCCTTCTTCGACGGCGACGATTTTCACCCCGCGGCCAACAAGGCCAAGATGGCCGGCGGCGTGCCGTTGAACGACGACGACAGGGCTCCTTGGCTCGCTGAGATCGGTGCCGCACTGGCTAACCCGCCCGAGGGAGTAAGCTCCTGCATCATCGCGTGCTCTGCGCTCAAGCGCAGCTACCGTGACCTGCTGCGGAGCTTCGCCCCGGACGTCGTGTTCATTCACCTCGCCGGCGACGCAGCCACCATCTCGGACCGGCTGAGCAGCCGGAAACACGAGTACATGCCCGGGAGCTTGCTCGCCTCGCAGCTGGCCACGCTGGAACAGCTTGGATCTGACGAGGCACACCTCGCGGTGGACATTAATGAGGAACCAGAAACACTGATGAATCGAATCGTGGCGCAACTGGTGGACGTTTCGGGCAAGGTTTTTAGTACATCACAGAGTCGCTGTTAAGTTCGTAGCACTGAGCCTGGCCCCCGGCCTTGGTGTGAGAGATGCGTCTCTTGAGCTTCTGCAAAAACGAATTGCGCGGCGGCTGGCCTGCCGCGACATGGATCGTTCCTCTGTTGGGGACCTCCTGCTGCGGTCTCCCTGATCTTCCGCCCGTTGGGAAGGAATACCTCGTGGGGCGGCCCGGCTACCGGACTAGGGGTTCAATACATCCAGACCACACGCCGTGAATGCATCTCTGGGGTCGCATGCCGTTTCCGGCTCCACCTGTTGATCTGGAATCGTGTCACTGGGAAAGTCCGGCCTTTTTAGGCCATCAGTTGAGCCCCTGATTCTTATGGCATGTCGAGTCGGGTTTTGTAGGCGGTGGTTTTGTTGATGTTCCAGCCGGCGATGATGCCGGCTCCGAGCATTTGGTCGGTGAGTCTGGCGAAGCGGTAGCCGGGGTCGGTGTCGAGGGCGAGTTGCATGTATTGGTGTGCTTTGGAGCCTCGGCCTTCCCACCAGTTGATGTAGCCGATGGTGGTGAGGATGGGTGCGGCGTGTTGCGGGCTGGTTCTGGTGTACGCGTGGAGGAGGAGTTGTTGGGCCCATTCGATGCGCGGCCACTTCGGCGCAGTCTCCGTTTGCGCGAAGAGGATGTGTTGGGGTGGTTCGTCGATGCCTGGGATGTCGGCCATGAGCCGGTCCCTGATGTGGGGGAATTGGAAGTTCGCGATGAGGGTGGCGCAGTCCTCGTCGGTCGGGAAGTCGTTTGCGCCGAGCATGGCCTTCCAGAGTTGGCTGGCTTGTAGCGCCGCTTGATGGGGTGTCTGGGCTCGGATGGTGTTCATGAGATTCTCGACGGCGATGGCGTGGTCTGCTTCGTCGGTCGGTGTGGGAAGGATGATTCGATTGGTGGGTTCGATGGTGCTGCCGCGGTAGATGAATTCGGCGTTGACGCGGCTGTATTCGGTGGTGCTGATGGGCAGGCTGATGTCTTGTCCGGGTTCGCTGTCGTAGGGGGAGTATGTGTCGTCGCTGACGAAGATTCCGTCGCGTATGGTGATGCCGTTTTCGGCGAGGACTCCGGTGAGTGCTGCGATGGTGGCTGCATGCGGTTTGGGCTGGCCTGGTTCGGAGTGGGTTGAGGTGTAGAGGGCGAAGACGATGCTTGTCGCGCTGGTGTCGCTGGTGAGGTAGCTGCTGACGGTGCGGGCGTAGGGGAGTTCTGTTCCGGGTTGGCGGGGGAGGTCGATGCGGAGGGTGGCGCCGACTTTGCCCTTGTCCAGGGTGATGCAGACGAGGCTCTCTTGGGGCCAGAACCCTAGGGTGTGCCCGATGAAGCTGAGCAGGTCTGCTGGGTCTTTGATGGTGAGCGCATTCATTGCCCTGTTCCTTTGTGCGTGCGTTGTGTCTTTGGTCTTGTAGGCCGTTCTGATAGGGGCCCCGAAGTGCAACTCATGGGTCTGGATCCGCCAGGTCAACGCCCTGGTTATGCGCGTACCGTCCAGCGGTGATCGGGGTATCAGAATGACAAACAGCGTTGTTGCTTATGACTATTCATCGGCAGGCTGATGCGCGGCGTCATGACGTAAGCTGCCTGTTCTTCGGTCTGTGGCATCGCTTGGCGAGGATGGCTGAGCTGGGTCGGCGGGGGCTGCTTCAAGACTCGACATATGCGCCATTATGGGCATTTTTGCCAGAGAGAACACGAAAATTGTCACTGGCGAGAGACGGGAAGCCAGTACACGGTCTTGCTCTCAGTGAGGTCCGGGTTGGTGCGCTCAATCCCAAGGACGAAAGTCTTGCTTCCTGCAGAATGCGGTACAACCGGAGTGGGCAAGCCAACGCGCTCTAAGGCCTCACCGGTCACCGTTGTGTGGTGCTGGCGCTCGCAGCCGCGACTCCGAAGAGGACGAGGAAGGCGGCGCCGCACATGCGCGTCTCCTCACCGCACGAGTTGCCAGAGAATTCCTCGCCCGCATCGGCGGCGACCGGCGCCTGCTCCTCGGTATCGGCACCATCGCCGAAGACCATGCGGCACTCCCAACTTCCCGCGTCAACGCCGATCGCGCCCTTCGCGTGCTTCAACTGCGCCGGTCGCACGCGCAGCTCGTGATCTTCGACGACGTGCAGGTTGATTCGCTTCTGGTCGGACTCGGAGATCTCGCCGCCGCCCGCGGCGACCGCCCGAGCGGCACGGTCGCACGGCTGCGAGAGTACCATCGGGCACGCAACGCACACCTTGTTGAAGCTCTCCGCGCCTGGCTGGATGCCTTCGGCGACGTCGGCGCGGCGTCCGCGCTCGTGTACACCCACCCGAACACCTTCCGCTACCGCCTGCGCCGGCTCTCCGCCATTGGATAGATCGACCTGAACGACCCGGAAGCGCGCTTCGCAGCCATGATCCAGTTGCGCCTACTCACCAACGGGAAACGCCCCCGTAGCAGTCTGCGCTCACCGTCGGGCGCGAATCCGGGCCAACGTCGACGCCGATGCAGACATCCGTGGGATCGTGTTCCTTGATCACCCACAACCTGCCAGCTGGCATGTCCTGCGGCCCAGCTCGGCATCCACGGTGCGGCCGGCTTCGTGCGGCGACGTCTGCGTCTGGTCTGGTCCCCTTTGGCGACCCCTTGGTGCCTTTCGCACCCCGGTGACAACAGCTCCGGATCACCGTCGACTGGGGGCTAAAACACGCCGGGGCCGGCAACCCCGAGTCATGCTCAGTTAGGGGCTGTAAGAACGGTAACGTGGGGTTGTAGCCTGAGGGGCTCAACGTGGTTGCATCCGCAGGGCTCCATCCATGCGGATTACTTCACCGTTGATGTAGTCGTGGTCGATGATGGACAGCGCAAGCTGAGCAAATTCTTCTGGGCGTGCGAGGCGCTGCGGGAATGGGACGCCGGCTGCGAGGTCTTCTCGGATTTCCGGTGTAACAGTGGCAATCATTGGTGTTTCGACCACCCCTGGGGCAATGGCGTTGACTCGAATACCGTGAGTGGCCAGGTCTCGGGCGGCGGGTAGTGTCATCCCGACGATGCCAGCCTTGGATGTCGCGTAGGCGACCTGACCTATTTGACCTTCGTAGGCGGCGATCGAGGCGGTGTTGATGATGATGCCCCGTTGACCCTGGGCGTCCGGCTGTGTCTTCTGGATTTCAGCGGCGGCTATTGCCAAGACGTTGAAGGAGCCCATGAGGTTGACTTCGAGAACTTTTGCGAAGAGAGATGGGTCGTGTGGGCCATTCCGGCCAAGAACACGCGCCATGGGTAGGATCCCTGCGCAGTTTATGACCACCCGCAGAGGGAGCTCTGCTGCGGCCCGCTGAACGGCCCTTCGCACAGTTTCGGGGTCAGTTACGTCGGCAGCCAGATAGGTAATGCCTTCCACCGGCTGGGCATCTGCCAGAGACTGTTCCAGATCAATGGCAAATACTTCAACATTCCGTGCTGCCAAGGCGCGGGCGGTAGCCGCTCCCAGCCCGGAAGCTCCGCCAGTTACGATGGCGGCTGTGCTCTGGATGTCCATGAGCTTTTTCCTCTCGACTACGTCTTGGTCCAAGGGGTAATTGGGCCAGACGTGGGATTATTTGGTGTTCGGGTTAGATGAATGCAGAAATGCCTGTGACGGCTCGACCAACGAGCAAGCTGTTGATTTCATAGCTTCCCTCGTAGGAGTAGATCGCCTCGGCATCTGCAAAAATTTTCGCCATTTCGAAGTCGGTGCTGATTCCGTTGCCACCGAGCATCGCCCTGCCCAGAGCGACAGACTCGCGCATTCTGTCGGTGCAGCTGGCTTTGGCAAGAGCCGCCTGGTCCATGGTGAGTTTTCCGCTGTCTTGAAGCCGGGCCATCTGAATCATCAGCGATAGGGACAATGTGGCGTTAGCCATCATCTTGGAAAGTTGGCTTTGGATGATTTGGAACGAGGCAATTGACTTTCCGAACTGGTGCCGTTTTAGGGCGTACTCTCTGGCGACGTCAAATGCGGCAAACTGTTGTCCGACAGCCTGCCAACTGACCCAGACCCTCGAGTTGCGTAGCAGGACATTGGTGTCCCTGAATGATGTCGTTCCGGGCAGCCAGTTTGTGAACGGGATCGTGACGTTTTTGAGCACGATGTCAGCGTTCTGCACGATGCGTACAGCGGTCTTGTTCTCAATGGCTTGTGTCCGAAATCCTTCCCGGTTCTTCTCTACGAGGAAGCCCTTAATCTCGTTATCGGACACGTCTTTTGCCCAGACGAGGACATAGTCGGCGAACGTGCCGTTCCCGATCCAACGCTTGGCACCGTTTAGGACCCACTCATCTCCAACGCGTTCAGCGGTAGTACCAATGGATCGAGATATATCCGATCCGTTCTCAGGTTCGGTCAGAGCAAAGGCACCGATCTTCTTCAGTGCCAGGAAGTCCGGAAGGAGGTTCCGCCGCTGCTCGTCAGAGCCCAGATCCTGAATCGCGGTTGCGACGAGCTCGTGGTGGACGCCAAAAAAGGTGGAAATCGATGTGTCGGCCCGTGCGAACTCCATTTGGATAAGCCCGCTGAGGAGATGGCTGGAAGCGTTCAGGCCGGAGAGGTTCTGAGCTGCAAGTTTGGGCAGCAGCTCAAACGGGAACTCGGCACGGTTCCAGTAGTCCGTTGCAATGGGCCGTACCTCACGCTGAAGAAAGGCGCGGGCTGTGTTGTATCGATCGATCTCCTCATCGGTGAGGAGATCTTCCAGCAACAAAAGGTCCCCGTCCGGATAGGGTGTCCCGTGGTTAGCGTCTGTGACGGCGGGCAGGGCTTCTTCTTTGAACGGTGTCATGGCGTATGTCTCTTCTTGGCTTGTGTAGGACCGCACGGGTTTGGCGGCGAGGGCTGCCCGGCTTCGGCGGAACCCTCCTTCGAACGCAACCCATAGAGCACATCCGTCTCGCGTTACTTCCTCGACTTCCCCGGACTGGAGGTGAATGTGTTCCAGGGTTAACTGGTTTGCGCGAGATTGCGGCTTTATCCCGCTAGAGTAGCGACAGCCCCGGCTCGGTCATGATTGCGGCAGTGTCAGCCAGCAGCCGAGACCCTTGCTGTCCATCCATCACACGGTGGTCGAACGAGAGAGCCAGCTGCAGAACCGACCGGATACCGAGCCGTTCACCCTCTTCGTCCTGTATCACCCAAGGCATCCGGCGGACGGTTCCCACAGCGAGGATGGCTGTTTCGCCAGGGTTGAGTATCGGCGTGCCCGTATCGATTCCGAACACACCGATATTGGTAATGGTCACCGTCCCGCCGGTCATGGCAGTCTGGGGTGTTTTTCCCTCTCGGGCCGCGGAGCCGAGGGCATTGATTCCCAGGGCAAGTTCCTTCAAGGACAGGGCCTCTGCGCCCTTGATGTTCGGCACGACCAGACCTCTTGGCGTAGCGGCTGCGATCCCGAGGTTTACCTTTCGCATTTGGACAATTTCCTGTGCCGCTTGGTCCCAGCGCGAGTTTGCCTCCGGGGTGTCGCGGAGCGCCTTCAAGAATGCCTTGGCAACGAACGTCAGCGGGGTCAGCTTGACCTCCCTGAAATCCCGGCGTTGGCCCACCTGCCGAATAAGCTCAAGAGACTTCGTCACGTCGACACTGACGAACTCAGTAACGTGCGGCGCAGTGAATGCGGACTTAACCATGGCCGCCGCGGTGTGCTTGCGGACTCCCTTGATGGGGATCCGCAGTTCATCATTGTCTGCAACATCAGTCCCGGCTCCCGGGGAGTCTTGCCCAGCCGCATTGGACGCTGTACTTGCGGATGCTTTGAGGACGTCTTCGCGCGTCCTGACTCCGCCTTCCCCTGTAGGGGCGATAGTGGCCAAATCCAGGCCAAGATCTTTGGCCAGCTTGCGGACCGGTGGGGACGCTTTTGGCGGACCCACCACGGGTGTCACGGGTGCAACAGAGGGTCGCTCCGCGGGCACCTCACCTTTCACTTTCCTTCGCCTCCGGTGCGTGCCGATTTCCCGGGCACCGTACCCGACCAGGAGCTTGGGGTCTTCTCCTGTTTCGTTGGCCGTTAGGGCTTCCTCTGCCGGTGTTGGTGGGGTTTCCGTTGACCCGGTTTCGCCTGTTTCGATGCTGATGATGGGGTTCCCAACGTCTACGGTCTCGCCGGCTACGGCATGAAGTTCGTGGACTTCTCCGGCAAACGGAGATGGAAGCTCCACCAATGACTTAGCGGTCTCGATCTCGACGATGGCCTGGTTAACCTCGACAATATCGCCGCGTTTGACGAGCCAGGTGACAATCTCGGCCTCGGTAAGGCCTTCGCCGACATCCGGCAGGGAGAACTGTTTGATGCTCATGTTTGCGTCTTGTCTTCTAGTAGGTGAAGCTTCGGTCGATACCGTCGAGAATGCGGTCCAGCCCGGGGAGCCATTCCTCCTCGAGACGGCTGGCAGGATACGGAGTGTCGTATCCTGTTACGCGGATGACCGGCGAAATCAGCGAATAAAATGCTTCGTCCTGTACCCGTGCGGTCAGTTCTGCTCCCAGACCGACGGATCGTGATGCTTCGTGGGCCACGACGAGACGGCCTGTCCTCTGGACGGAGGCAACGACTGCCTTGTCGTCGATGGGTGACAGGGATCGAAGGTCAATCACGTCAATGTTCCGGCCCTCTTCCTGACAGACGTCGGCGGCTTTCATTGCTACCGGCACGAGTGCGCCGTAGGTCACGAGAGTCAGGTCGGTGCCCTTCCGGACCGTCACAGCTCTGTCGAGGTTTGCCGGGGTGGTGGTGTTGGTGCTTACGTCGCCCTTGAGCCAATAGTTGCGTTTGGGTTCCAGGAAGATGACCGGGTCGTTGCTGCCAATGGCGAGCTTCATCATGTCGTAGGCATCCTGGGGGTTGGATGGGCTCACGACTTTGAGGCCGGCAGTGTGTGCGAAGTAGGCCTCGGGGGACTCGGAATGGTGTTCAATGGCCCCGATACCACCGCCGACTGGGATCCGAATGACCACAGGTAGGGTAACTGCGCCTTCCGAGCGGTGCCTGTATTTTGCCAGTTGCGTGATGATCTGGTTCATCGCTGGGAACACGAATCCGTCGAACTGGATTTCACAGACGGGGCGGTAGCCAGCCATGGCAAGCCCGATGGCGCTTCCCACAATGCCGGCCTCACCGAGCGGCGAGTCAACAACGCGGTGGTCCCCGAAGGTCTTTTGGAGGCCGTCGGTCACACGGAAAACTCCGCCGAGTTGACCGATGTCTTCCCCAATAAGCATCACTTTCTCGTCTGCCTCCATGGCGTGCCGCAGCCCGAGGTTCAGAGCGTGGGCAATAGGCATCCGGCTTGTCACCGCGGTCATTCCGCTGCCTCCACAAATTCCAGGTGTTCGTTCATCTGCCGCTCGAGTTCATCCGGCAATTCGGCGTAGGTGTTTTGAAATGGTGACGCGTGCCCAGGGACGGGAAGTGCACGGCATCCTGACCGAAGGTGTTCGGCGAGGGCTTTTCCCCGACGGGAAATGTCTTCGACATTTGCGTCGTTGAGCAGCCCTATGGACTGCAAGTAGGTCCGGAGACGGTCGATGGGATCCAAAGCTGCCCACGCATCATTTTCAGCAAGGGTCCGGTAGCGGCCATCGTCGTCTGAAGTGGTGTGCGGGTTCCTGCGGTACGTGAGGGCTTCAATCAAGGTTGGCCCTTGGCCGGCACGCGCGGCTGCCAGCGCTTCGCGTGTTGCTGCCAAGCAGGCGAAGACGTCGTTGCCGTCGACGCGAACACCCTTGAATCCATAGCCTTGGGCGCGTTGGGCGACAGATACCCTGCTTTGTACTGAGTAGGGCGCTGATATAGCCCATTGATTGTTTTGGCAAAAGAAGACCACAGGGAGGTTCTGAGCTGCCGCCCAGACAAAGGCCTCATTGGTCTCGCCTTCACTGAGGGCGCCGTCGCCCAGGAATACCAGGACGGCCCGATCACGAGCGGGGTCTCCGGTGCCGACGTCGCCATCTCTTAGGATGCCCATAGCATATCCGACGGCGTGAAGAGTTTGGGCGCCAATTACCAGCGTGTAGAGGTTGAAGTTGTTTTCAGTGGGGTTCCACCCGCCGAGGGTAGTTCCGCGGAAGAGCCCCAAAAGATCCACCGGATCAACGCCTCTGCACCAGGCAACACCGTGCTCCCGGTAGGTGGGAAAGACGACATCCCGGGGGAGGAGCGCGTGAGCTGCCCCTATTTGTGCTGCTTCCTGTCCCAGCATTGAGGGCCAGAGACCCAGTTCACCCTGTCGTTGCAGGGCGATAGCCTCCGTGTCGACTGTTCGGGCCATGAGCATGTCGTTGTACAGCGCAAGCACATCGGTCGAGTCCGTCTCGAACGGCAGTTCCGGGCTGGAAGTGAAGCTTCCTCCAGCGTTCAACAACGAGATAGGTTCGCCGTTCATGGTTGTTCTTTCCTCCCGGCACCGAGCCGGGTCCGGACCAGAGTGTAGGCAGCATTGCCGGGCGTGGTCGAGCGTTCCAGGGCAATTCGGAGGATCTCCGTGACGGTCAATCCGATGTGACCGATGCGCATCCCGACCTCGTCGGGCTGGATCACGTCAATCTCGGACGCGACCTGAATCAGTCCCCCGGCATTGGCTACATAGTCAGGCACCCACAGCACCTCCTGGGCCGCGAGCTGATTCTCCACATCTGCGTTCAGCAACTGGTTATTGGCTGCCCCGCACACCAGACGTGCTTGAATCGATGGGACAGTTTTTGGGTTTAGGGTGGCGCCCATGGCGCACGGCGCGTACACGTCGACTTCAGCGTCGATCACTGACGGTGCGATGCGGATGCCAGGGTGCTCTGTCAGCGCACGTTGCAACGACGCCGGATGGGATTCAGCGAGGACTACGTCAGCGCCGGTTTCCAGAAGCATGGTGATCAGCTGCTTGCCGACCTTGCCGGCTCCTTCGACGCCAACTGACCGGCCCGTGAGGCCTTCGCTGCCCCAAATGGTGCTCGCAGCGGCGGCCATCGCAGTGAAAACACCGAGCGCGGTCGAGTAACCGCTGTCGCCAGACCCTCCTTTTGTTGCATTTCGCCCGACCACCCATTTGGTCGATTCACCGATGTGGTCCATGTCTGAGGACGTGGTGCCCACGTCGCCAGCGGTTATATAGGAACCAGCGAAGGAGTCGACAAAACGCCCATAGGCCCTCAGCAATTCGGGCGTTTTAATGGTGGCCGGCTCTCCGACGATCACAGCTTTTCCGCCACCCAGCGGCAAACCCGCTGCTGTTGCTTTGTAGGTCATGCCTTCGGAAAGCCGGAGTACATCGTTCAGGGCGGCGGCATCGCTTTCGAAGGCGAAGAATCTCGTTCCTCCGAGAGCCGGACCGCGGACCGTATTGTGAAGGGCGACGATGGCATGCAGGCCCGTTGCCTCGTCCCTGAAGACCTTGACGCTTTCATGGGTTCCTGCCAGCTCACGTGAGAGGTCGGTTACTACACCGCCTCCGAGATCTGTTGTCAAAGTGGAAGACATGCTGGCTCCTCTGTCAGGTAGTCCAAGGGAAACAAACGGATATGTTGGACTAACTGTCAATCTACGACTTGATATGGTCAACTCAATTGCCAACAACTGCACATCTCGCCAATGTGATTGATCCAACCAGGAAGGCTTCTTGACATTATGACCAGAATTGATCGCCTCGATTCAGAACTACTGAAGCGTCTTAACCTCAACGCGCGGGCGGGGGTTGCCGAGCTGGCCGGGCAGCTCGGAATATCCCGGAATACCGTGGTTGCCCGTCTTCAGAGACTCGAGGACTTAGGGATACTGAAGGGCTACCAACCTGTCATCGATCTCGAAGCCGCCGGGCTTCCCGTCCAGGCTTTCGTAGGGCTGGAGCTGGATCAACGCCAACTCGCACAGGTAATCACCGCTCTAGGCGAAATCCCAGAAGTTCTCGAGGTGACAACGCAGGCCGGCAGGGAGGATCTCCTGGTCAAAGTAGCAGCCGCAACTCTCACGCAGCTGCAGCAAGCCGTGGGGCGGATGATCGCGATCCGGGGAGTTCGGCATTCGAACACGACAATGTCAATCAGCACTCCCATGCCCTACCGTGTACAGCCTCTATTGGATCACTTGACCAGCGAAGCCGGGTGGGGACGATCTACAGCTCTACCGGGCTAAGCCATCGTCCGCAAGGTTGAAGGGTTTGGCAGGGCCCGGGTTCTTTTCATCCAGGTGCTGCTGCTTTCCCTCCGCCATTAAGATGGCGTGCGGTCCATCAGGTTCCCTCAGTCCAGCCCCTCCGATATCTGCCGGCGGGGTGTCGCTGCCAGTTCCCTCATAAGCAGTCCGAGTCCGGCACACGGGACCCGGCCGCCTCCTATGACGCCGAATCGCGTTGGACTAGGCCCCGGCAGCGCCTTGGGACACGGCAAATCCGTTTTCTGGAGCGACCCCTGTTGTGGCAGGGAATTCATGCCGCGGTCCGAGCCTTGGGTGTTCGACGTATCTGCTCACTCGGAACCAACTTGGTCAGAAGCACTAAAAAGCCGATAATCGACGTTCGGTCAAACTACTCAAGCTCGGCAGCGATGTTTTATGGCATGTCGAGTCGGGTTTTGTAGGCGGTGTTTTAGTTGGTGTTTCAGCCTGCGATGATCCAGGCTCCGAGCATTGGTCGGTGAGTCGGGCGAAGCGGTATCCGGGGTCGGTGTCGAGGGCGAGTTGCATGTATTGGTGTGCTTTGGATCCTCGGCCTTCCCACCAGTTGATGTAGCCGATGGTGGTGAGGATAGGTGCTGCGTGTTGGGGGCTGGTCCGTGTGTAGCATGGAGGAGTAGTTGTTGCGGCCACTCGACGCGGGACCATTGCAGTGCGGGACTGCCCCGGCTTTCGTTGACTCGGGGTCTTAGGCCGTTATGAGCGCGGTCCGGTTGATTGTTTCAAATTCAATGGGCGTGAGTTTTCCCAGCCGTCGTTGCCGACGCCGGCGGTGGTAGGTTCTCTCGGTCCAGGTTGTGATGGCCAGTCTAAGTTCCTGTCTGGTGAGCCACCGCTGACGGTCCAGGATGTTCTTTTGCAGCAGTGAGGAGAACGACTCCATCGCGGTGTTGTCCGCGCAGGCCCCGACCCGGCCCATCGATCCGGCGGGACCGGAACTGGGACCCACGATCCGAATGCACCACGGTCCCTGCAGGTTTGCGTGCCCTCACCGCGTTCTCCAGTGCCGCCACGGCCAGCGAGGATTCATCCGCGAGTCCATCGAATACCCGACGATCCTGCCGGAATAGACGTCCTTCACCGCGCAGAGGTAGAGCTTGCCCTCGGCCGTGGGATGTTCGGTGAAGTCTGTCAGCCACAGCTCGTTCGGTGCCACGGCGGTAAAGTCCCGCTCGACCAGATCGTCATGAACTGGCGGCCCGGGTCTGCGGTTCAGGCCGCGTTTCTTCGAGAACACCGACCAGATTCCGTGGTCCCTGCATAGGCGCTGGACCCTGTTCTCGCCCGCCGTGATGCCCTTCCCAGGAAGTTCGTCGGCGATAAACCGGTACCCGAATGCCGGGTCGTCGGCGTGAATGTCCAAGGCGGCGTTGACCACGTGCGCATCGATCCAGTCCCGTTCTGTTACCGGGCTGGCTCTCCAGCAGGCGGTTGCGCTTCTTTAGCTCCCGCATCTCGGCCGAATCACCGCCGGCAGGTCCGGCTCCGGATTCTTTACGTTCGGCAATGGCAATCCACCGCTTAGGCATTGTGACTGACAGCCCGAAATCTTTTGCAATCTGCGCCAGAGGCGCTTCGCCCTTGCGGGCCACATCAAAAACATCCTGGCGGAACTCCGCCCCATAAGCCGTGGGCATGGTCAACATCCTTCCACGAGCACAGGCTCGCTAGGTCAAGGAGTCAACAAAACCGGGGGCAGTCCCACCTGTTCAGATTCGGAAGGTGTGGGCAGAAGAAGAGATCCTCAGTAGGCATTCACCCGGGCTCCGCTTCTTGCGAGCCTGTTCATGGATTGAGAACCACCTGCGTGCTGGTTCTGTGCTGGTCACTACACCACGTGTGTGGGCAAGTGAGCGCTGCTCAGTCAGGCAAGCCAGCCTATCTAGACTTCTGCCAAATCGGTCCCAAGGGCTGTGACCGGAAGCATGGTCGTAGACGAGGACGTCGCTGCGCTGCTGAGAACTTTCTCGACAGCCTCAGTCACCAGGGTCAGTGCACTGCGTAGCTCGTCCTCGGTGTGTAGTGCCGTGATGAAGAAGCGCAGCCGCGCCTGGTCTTTGGGTAGCGGGGTAGAGTGGCGGGTGCGCCAGCAGGCCGCGGCGGAATAGGGTGAAGGAACTTTCCAACGTCGATCCGCGTTCTCCCAAGATCACCGGGCATGATGGGTGTTTCTGCGGAGGTGCCTTGTCCAGCCCCAAATCGTTGGCAATTGCGCGCGCGTCGCTCACCCGCTGCTGTAGCGTCCGTAATCGGTGAGGTCCGCGATCGATCACCGACAGTGCCGCTGATGCGGCCGCTGCGCTTACTGGCGCCAATGCTGTTGCGAAAACGTAAGCTGGGCAGTGGCCGCGCAGGTATGCGACGAGGTCTGCGTCGCCAGCAATGTAGCCGCCGCTGCTGCTGAGTGACTTCAACAGCGTGCCCATTCACAGGTCGACGTCGTTGCGGGCAACGGCGGCGTGTTCGGCAATGCCTCGGCCCGTTGCACCCAGAGTGCCGAGTAAATGGGCTTCGTCGACCATCAACTGGAAGTCGTACTTTTTCTTTAGTGCGACGATCTCGCGAAGGGGCAGATTCGCCGCCCATGCTGTAAGCGCTCTCAACCAGTACAAAAGTGCGCCTGTGTTGGGGCGCATACCGGCGCAGTGCGTCTTCGAGAGAGGTGTTGTCATCGTGCGCGAATCCGACGAGGGTCGCGCCCGATAGTCGGATGCCCTCCAACCCGCTTAGGTACAGCAGACTGTCGTGGATGACCAGATCGTGCGCATCGAACAGGAAGCCGATGGTGCTGGCGTTGGTGGCGAAGCTCATCGCGTCCTCGGTGCCCAGGAACTGAGCTATGCGCCCATCGAGAACTTCGTGTGCCGCGGTCTGGCCAGCCACCACTCGGCTCGCAGACGACGAACTGCCAAACCGATCGAGGGCGTCGTACGCTGCCTTCCAAGTGCTGCGACAGCCCCAAGTAGTCGAAACTTGAGACGTTGAGGATGCGACGGGAGCCAATGTCGATCTGAGTGCCCCTCGTGCGGTCCCGGCTGATGAAGAAGTTGCCGTGTAGGGGGAGCCGATGGCGCGAGGCCTGCTGCTGGATTGCGATGATGTCCTGGTGCCAACGGCTCCAGCGGGCAATTTCGAAGAAAGACAGGTGTTCTCTCCCTGGGTTAAGGTTGTTATGCAGTGGGTGCGGCAGCCTCGCGCACGTGGGTGACTATGGATTCCTTCGTCTTCGCCCTAGTGCCTTTGCTGGACCTCTAGTCAATGGGCCCACAGGGCGGAGACGATGGATATCCCTGATGTTGCTCTATTCCCCGACCGTAGTTAGCGCAGCCTCCCTTCGGCCTGCTGTTTGCTTGCCCAGGCCTCGATGGCCCGGCCGCGTCGACCCTTGACCTGCTGAGAGAGGTTCACCCAAGTCTCGGTCATCGCCTAGTTTGCGAGCGAGGTCAGGTGGAAATGATCAACAGCGACCGCGGTGCGGGGCAGCCACATCCACAAGGCTTTGCGGAACGCCCCGGAGGGGTCGATCGCGACGACCTGCACAGCCAAGCGCCACTCCAAGGGCCGGGCGAACAGCCATTCCCCGACGCCCCTGTGGGTCGCGGGCGTCGACCACGCCCAGGACCTGTCAGGTGTCCAGGTCGACGATGGTTGTCATCCAGGGCTCGAACCGGGTCCACGCCTTTGTGACGGGTCCTGAAAGTAGCGCACGGACGGAACCGGTGTTCATCGATGCCGAGCATCCGCGGGCTGAGTTTGTCCACTTCGGGCAGCCGTAGCAGGCAGACCTCGGTCACCGCTGCCCGGACCATCCACCAGGAAACGGCGAAGTCGGCGGCGGCTCCGACACTGGCCCTGGAGCGGGCACGGGGCAGCACCTGAGGGGTGGATTCAAAGAAGGACAGCCGGTCGCACGCGACTTCTTCGCAGTACCAGCGGTACTCGGGCCAGGGCACGTCCACGGGCCCGGCGACGGGAATATCGCGGAGTCGTTGAAGGCAATGTTCCTTCCTCCGGGACGCAATGGCCCCACAGCTCGGGCAGCTCGGAAGCTGGTCGGTTTCGACGATCACTTGCCGCCGGCCGGCGATAACAGCGGTGGAAACGACACGGTAGTCGAGCAGATTGAAGAATGGCAGGGTCAACTGGGACCACGGTAGGCTCGATGGCTCGCGGTCCTGTTCTAGGTTGAATGCTTAGACACACTCATCCCAGCAGGGCCACGGGCCCCTTGTCTTCAACGACACGAACTCATTTCCCCAGCAACCACGATGAGCCAGTTTGATGCCTACCTTCTCGGTCTGATGGCCTTGGACCACTTTGATTTGAAGATTCTGAGCTGCGCACTTGAGGACTACGAAGCAAATCCCACCTCAAGTATTTATCGGCAGCGCTGGTTGAGGTCGGTCCCTGGACGCGCTGGCCGACCCAGCGCATCCCGGCCAGGTTGAATACTCAGTGTTTGGGGCCAACGCGCAAGCACCGATGCGCCCTTTGAGTAGCCGAGCGGCGGCAGATTATTCGCCTGCTTGGCCAGAGTGATCATGGTGGCGCCTTTTCGTGGCCGATGAGCCGAGCGCTCACGGCGCGGCCGCGACCGCTACCTGCCGCCTGGCCTCGTCGATGGTGGACATGATCGAGACCATCTCATCGTGCGGGTGCAGCGGTGACTCGGTCCGGCTCTCGGCAACGTAGGACGCGAATGCCGTCGCCTGGTATCCCAGCCCCTCGTTCAGGGTTTCGAAAGCTTCGTCGCGCCAGGTCGCGGTCGTCTCGGAACCGATCGGGCCGGTCGTGAGCGTCACGCCGGAGGGACCAAAGAAAGGGCTCGCCAGTTCTATCCGCCCGGCGGCACCCATGATCGTTGCGATCACAGGCATGGAGGTGATAATCGAGGTGGACACGAGAGCGGTCGCTCCGCTCGCCGAGGTGAGGAGGAGGTCGGCGCGTGCGTCCACGCCGGTCGGTGCGAGCACTCCCGCCGCTGTAATGGACGTCGGAGAGCCGAGTACCGACGACGCGAACGAGATCGGGTAGATGCCGGCATCGAGCAGTGCGCCTCCTCCGAGTTCTGCGTTCCACAGGCGGTGGGTGAGGTCGAAAGGCATAGCAAAGCCGAAGTCGGCCCGGATCAGCTGAACCTCGCCGATGGCTCCGTCCGCGAGGAGTTGGCGGACGATATCCGTTTGCGGCAGGTAGCGCGTCCACATCGCCTCCATCACTAGCACCCCGGCAGCGCGGCCAGCGGCCGTGATCGAGCGCGTCTCACCCGCTGACATCGCGACAGGCTTTTCGATCAGGACATGCTTGCCGGCCTGGATCGCCTCGAGCGCAAGTTCATAGTGCAGGGTGTGCGGCGTCGCGACGTAGACGACGTCGACGGCCGGGTCCGCTATGAGCGCCGACGAGCTGTGGTGGACCACAGGGATGCCATGCTCGGCCGCGAACTTTTGGGTCTTGGCAGCGTTACGGGCAGTCACTGCGACCGCGCGCTGCGCTGTATGCGCATGCAGTGCGTGCACAAAGCTTGCGGCGATCCCCGTTCCGACGATGCCCCAGCGGAGGTGTGGGACGGAGCCGGGGTGGATGACCCTGGGAACAGGCAGAGTACATGACATGAGGAACCTTAACGATGAGGGGACGAGAGGAGGTTGAGCTTAGCTCGTGGCACCAGATATTGCTAAGTCTGGCACCGAGCGCGGCCATCGCGTGACGATCGCCTGAAGCGAAGGTCCTCGCGATCCTTTCGAATCCTGCCCGTTAAATCTCATCCGGACGCGCCGAAGCAGCGCTCACCCTATGCAGAACACGGGGCACGCCGACCTGATAGTCGATCCCGACGGACAATGGCCGGATGGGGAGCTGAATACAGCGGTTGGTTATCACTCTGCGGGCGGACTCCGCTTTTTCTCATCAGGATCCGGGCACGACCTGGTTTGCACCCATGTCGGCGACCTCGCATAGGTCGCCGAAGTGGCGGCTGAGGGCGCAGGCGAGGTGAGGGTGCGTATCGATGACCGGCACTGGTGCTCACTGGTGCTCGAAGAGCGGAGGGTGAGTTGTGGTCCAGATTGGGGACGGGCGGCAGAGCATCGCCGAAGTGTCGGTGCCGCCGCCTCTGGTGGTTTTGCGCGTTCAGGCGGCTGAGTTACTTGATGCGCCTACACCGTTCGGGCATTCAGGGCCAGACGAGATTGTCTTCTCAGTCGACTCGGGGCTCGACGCCACGGAGATCGCACGACCGGAGGGTTTACTGGCGGGATAATGGCTGTCGGCTCGGCGTCCACCGACGGTCGAATCGTCTCGGTCCGCTACGAGCCGGTACTAGATTCGTATGCGTCTGCACGGGGCGAGAATCGACGCCTCCCCGTCGCCGGTCGTTGCCGACTGAGTTATTCCGACGTGAGAATGCTAGAAGTTTGCTTCGGCGTGGCAAGCGACGCTGCGAAGAGAAAGACGACCTTTGACCAGACCATGGCAGACGACCGAAGTGTCGATGCTCAGCGCGCGGACGTACGCCAATCCCTACCGCGATGTGGAGCCCATCATCACCTTCACCGGACCGGACGGCCGTCGCCTCGACCGGCCAGCATTTTGGGACGGGGACCGAACGTGGCGGGTTCGCTTCGCCGCCCCCTCCATTGGTGACTGGTCCTATGCGGTGGAACAGCTAACCGGCGATCCGGGTCTCGACGCCTGCCGGGGCTTGATTCCGGTTGTGGACGATCCTGACGATCGAGCGATCTTCGTGCATGGTTTCCTTGAAGCGGCGCCGAATGGACGATACCTCCAGTACGCTGACGGGACTCCCCTTCTTCTGGCTCGGCGATACCCATTGGCGGTTCGCTAAAGAGTCTTGGGATGCGTCGAACAAGCCGGGCTGGTCGTCACAATTCAGGGGCACAGTCGACCGCCGCGTCGAACAGGGTTTCAACGTATACCAGTCGAACATCCTGTCGTTCGGCGGCGGATGGGAGAGCCCCGAGGTATGGGTGAACGGAGCGACCTACGGCAAGCTCAACGTGACGTACTTCCAAGCCGTGCTCGATCCCCGGATGGCCTATGTCGCAGACGCCGGGCTGGTCAATGCTCTCGGCTAGCCTGGCACGGCGCGGTCGACGCAGTCCCGAACGGTCTTGCCCGATTCGCCCGGTACGTCCTCGCCAGGTACGGGTCGTATCCGGTGGTTTGGACGTTGGGCGGCGAGGTGGCGGGTTATGACCGGCTCCTGCGACAGAGTCGGATCGAAGGGTGGCGTCACATCGATCTCGCTCTTCGTGACGAAGACGGGTACGGGCAGCCGCTAACGGCACATCTCACAAACTAACGTCCGATCGCGGACTATTACCAGGGGGAGGAGTGGCTGACGTTCACCACGCATCAGCACGGACACGGTGACCTCGATATGAGCGTGCACCAGTACCGTGATCACCTCGCTTCCTTCTCCGGCGTTCCTTTGATCGAAGGGGAAAGTATGTACGAGGGCGTCACGAGCGTCCAGCCTGTGGCGCGTAGAGCCGCGTCAGATACTATGGTGCGACAGGTCGCGTAACGGGCGATCCAATCTGGATGCTGCGGCTACAGTTACGGCGCCCAAGGTTGCTGGAATAACGCGTGGGAGTACGGGGAGTCCGCCACGATGTGGGGCGACCTTCCCTGGTACTTGGGAGTCGACCTGCCCGGGGGCGCGCAGATGGGGCTACTCCGGCGGTTCTACGAGTCGATCGATTGGATGAACCTTCTTACCGCCCCATCTGCATTCGACGCTGGTGGCATCGTCAATGCCGTCGTCTATCCGCCCGTCGTGTCCGCGGATGACCAGCGACGGACCGTGGTGGCGTATTTCGGGGAGATTATCGGAGCGACAAGGGCGCGCCGGCGTACACCGGACTGCTGCCCACGGCGTACAAACTTCGCTGGTTCGACCCCCGCACGGGCGACTACGCCGTCGTTGCAGAGGACGTTGAGCCTCTTGCCGGTCGGATCGACGGTCCTCCGAAGCCGACTACAAACGATGACTGGATACTGATCGCTGAGGTTCAAGACCCGTCAGACGGCCCGTCGTGACGGGTTCGAGTGTGGTAGCAGTAGCCGCAGGCTCCGCCGTCGGGCCGGATGTCCACGTCCTCAGCTGATCCCCGACGGGCCAGCATCTGCGCCCGCCAGCGATCCAGCGTGGCCGTGAAAACACGCTCGTCGGCCCTGTACAGCCCAACGTCCGGATCCACCAGCATCCGCGGGACGAAACCCGGAACGGCACCACTCACTGCAACCCCTAAACCATGGAAACATGCAATAGATGCAGGAAACCTATAGCTTTCAGCCGTAGTGGATCAAATCCAGATGACGCGCGCTTGATCATGAAGGTATACAAAACTGCTTCTGAGCTGCGGAAACGCCGAAATCTTCAGCAGACGGGAGTTCTCGCAGCTACTTCTACTCCCGTGCTCTTAACGACCTAGTCCGGCACGCACGAGGGAAAAGGTTCGTCAAAGAGTTCTAAGCGGTCTCCGGATTGTTCCTCACATACAGAGCTGCATCGACTCGTCATCGGTGGGGCGCCAAGACAGGCACCCCACCGGCGGTCGGAGCTGAAGCATCACTCAGTCTCCACCTACTGAAAGCGCCTCGTCAGAGGCCCTTACCTGATGGCGAAACGATTATCTTCACCGCGCTCTCACTATGGTGGAGCAGAGTGTCAAAACCCTCACTTATCAAACCGTCCAGACCTATCCTGTGTGTCACAAAGGGTTGCAGGTCAATGGCGCCAGAACCCAAGAGCTTGATCACTGCGGGGTACGAGTTCACGTATGCGAACGCGCCTCGCAGATCGATCTCCTTGACCACGATTTTGAACATGTCAATCCCTGCCCGATCGCCCCAAATTCCTATCACCACTAAGATCCCGGCAGGTTTTAGAGCGTCGACGAGGGTGTCGAGTACGGGCTGTGCGCTGCTGCATTCAAAAGCTACATCTGCGCCGCGCCCTTCGGTCAGTCGAAATACTTCCTGGGTTACGTCAATCTCTCTTGGGTCCAGAACATAATCTGCGACGCCAGTGTCCAAGGCCTTTTGCCTGCGGAGGGAGCTGAGCTCGGAAACGATGACGGTTGCTCCTAAGGCCTTCAGCACTGCGGATGTCAGAAGGCCGATCGGACCGGCTCCTCCTACGACGGCGACTGCTCCCTTGCTAACTTCAGACCGCTCCACAGCGTGATACGCAACAGACAGAGGCTCAACCAAAGCTGCCTGATCCAGAGGCAAGGAGTCCGGAATCGGGTGGACCCACCGCTGTTCAACGACGATTCTTTCCCCAAGTCCGCCGCCCCGACCACTCAAACCAATAACGCCGAGGTCTTTGGACAGGTGGTAATCCTTGCTGGTAGGTCCTGTGTCGACATCGTCGCGGACGATGTAGGGTTCTACGACAACTCTCTGGCCGGGGGCAATATCTTCGACTCCTGGCCCGACCGCGTAGACCGTCCCGGAGAACTCATGACCGAGCGTGACTGGCAAGGACTCTCCTGATGCGGCGTGACGTTGGCCCGGCTGGGGGCAAAAGATGGGCCCTTCAAGGTATTCGTGTAAATCGGTGCCGCAAATGCCGCACCAGGCCACCTCAATCCCTACACTGCCTGGCGTCAGAGTCGGTTCTGGAATGTTGTCGATCTGGATCTGTCCGCGGCCGTAATAGCGTGCTGCTTTCATCGTCTACCCTTCGTAAATCATCGTTGACTGTGTACAGAGGTAATGTCTGGCTGCTCGTTTCTAGGACGCCTAGCCTCAGCAATTGCAGTCGAAGCCGGGCTTGCTAACCCGGAGCCGTTGGTTATGCCAACTCCGGGTCGATCCGCGTGCCGATTGTTGAGGGGGTCAAGGATTCCTTGAACAGGGATTGGGCGACGGTGCTATCCGCCCGCTCGTCGCGCGCAGCCGGCGCGAGACTATGATGCAGCAGAGGTTTTGAAACACCTGCCGTTGGTTCTAAGTTCAGGCCCCTAAAGGCTTTGGGCTTGGATAGGGATACCCCTACGGGTGCCCCAGATATTCGGGTCAGAGAAGAGCCTCGGGACAAGGCCTATCGTCAGATGCAGCCTCTGCGCAAATCGAGTGGTGACACATCCAAAATGGGAATATACGCGAAACTTGTGTTCCGCCAAGGACCCGACCCTGTTAGCCGACGCTTAGTCTGGCACTGGCTTCTGCTAATCGGCCGATAAGTTCTTCCTGCGTATCGGCGAAGCGTGGGGACGGCGAGGAAATCGTAATGCAGGCGACTACGTGGTCGGCTTGGAAGATTGGAAAGCAGACGCAGTCTACGCCGAGTTGGAACTCCTGCCGATCGAAAGAGTAGGCACGCTCGCGAATAGTCTCGAGTTCTTGACGGAAGGTCTTCTTCTTAGTGATGGTGTTCGGTGTAAGAGCCGTAAAACGCATCCGTTCGATAGCCGACTCCCGCACATCCTCGGCTGCGAAAGCCAGCAGTAGTTTGCCGCTGGCCCTTGCGTGAATATTGTTGGAGTATCCTGTATCCAGTCCGACGACCCGGACTGCATGAGCCCCTTCTGCCGTCGCTAGAACCTTTACAGCACCGCTGCGCCAGACGCTTAGATAGGTTGTTTCTCCTGTGCTCTGGGCGAGTGAGGCGATGGCACGGGCGTAGTTCGACGGAACGATGTCAGCCCGCGAATAGGCGTCTGAGATGATCGCGGCCCTCGGTCCAAGGCGGAAGTAGCGCCGTTCGTCCTTCGTCACCATCCCCTCTGCTGCCAGCGTTGTCAGAAGGTGGTAGGTGGTGGGGAGTGAAAGCCCGAAGCGCTCAGAGACCTCTCTAGATTGAAGTCCCTCAGACTCGGCTATGGCAAGCAGAATCTGCACTGCACGACTGACCGATTGGATTCGGGTCTGGCTCTTGAGGTCGGGATCCTCGATTTTTATAACCACAGCTTCATTCTACCTTTCACTATATTGAAGTACTTTAGGTCGTGGGTTACTCGGCCTCATCGCATACCTTGTTTCGGGTCCTTGCTCTGACTTGCATCCTCGGTTCCTCTCTCCCTAATGAGTTGGTGCCTTCGGCGCGGCAGCGGATTGCGCCCATTACTGCACGGACCATCTGGCTACAGGATGAGAGTCACGGGAAGAGTCCGCCTACCTGCCTTCCTGTGCTCAGTTTTTCGTGACTGCCATTCCCAACTTCCCCCCATGACGCTACTATGTGAAATGGATTCAAGATAGAGATAAGTTGTACTTTTGGTACTCGACCAGTTGTCGACTTGAGAAAGCAATGGTGCTTCATGACCAGAGCTACCACTGCATCGGGCAAGAGACTCGGATTGTGGCTCGCGAAGGCCCGCCACCGGCAATGCGCCACCGCTGAGGTCTTCAAACCCCAGGGGCAAGTGGGGAACTGGTTAGAGGCTGCAGCCACGGGTTGTAAGACGTTCCCGTAGCAAGCTGCAGTGGGGGACTGCGCGCAGGAACCATCTCCTGGAGACGTCCAACGAAATCTGGACCGAAAAATGCAATGATGCGACGACTTTTTGTCGGTAGGAAGGATACAGATCCAGATGCAAGATCGACAGATTGTAGTAGTGACGGGTATTTCCAAGGGGATCGGGAGAGCCATCGCACTGCGTGCCGCGGCGCAAGGTGCCTGTGTAGCGGGTATCCACCGCGGAAGTGATCCAGAGGCGACTGAGCGTCTCTCTACGGAAATCTCCGCGCTCGGCGGAACGCCGCTGATCTTGACGGGCGACACCGGATCTACAGCGGATGTGGACCGGCTGGCTGGATCGGTTTCAGAGCGCTTTGGACGGGTTGACGTCTGGATAAATAGCGCTGCTAGTCTTCTGGTTCAGCCGTTTCTCTCGATGGCAGATGAGGACTGGATGTCCATCATCAACTCGAATCTGATGGGTTATATCCGGGGCGCAAGGGCAGCCGCTGCCATCATGGTTCCAGCTGGACGGGGAAGCATAGTAAACATCAGCTCGGTCGTTGCAGATCAGCCGCCCAAAGAAATGACCGGGTATGTCGTTGCGAAGGGTGGCATCTCCGGCCTGACACGGTCGCTGGCAGTGGAACTCGGTCCCTTGGGCGTCACGGTGAACTCGGTATCCCCTGGCGCGACAGAGACGCCACTTAATACTGACAGTTGGACCGACGAAGTCCGGGCGACCTATCGAGACCGCATTCCGCTGGGTCGGATCGCTACTCCCGAGGAGATCGCCGATGTTGCACTGTTCCTCGGATCGGACGCAGCCCGCTATGTGACTGGCCAGACGATTTCCGTAGACGGAGGCCTTCTGCTTAACGGGTCTGTCGGTCACAGGCGCCTGGCGACGGCGGAGTCGGCAGCATGAGCATAGTTCTTGCAAATGAGTATGCAGAACTGGTGCTGGTCCCCGAAAGGGGAGGGGAGGTAGTCCGCTTTGCTCGGCCGGGGGGAAGCAACGGGCTAGCCCATTACGCGTGGGCCTCCCCTAATCCTCCAGATCGAAACATCCGCTATGGGTCGACAGAGCTTGACTGGCTGGCCGGGTATCGGGGGGGATGGCAGGTACTGTTTCCGAACGCTGGTGCGGAATGTCTTATTGATGGGGTTCCGGTCGCGTTCCATGGAGAGGGATCGATATCCGGGGCCTACGTGATTGATCAGACGCCCACGTCGTGCACACTGTCGGTCGGCTCTCGGCTTCCTCTTGAACTGACGAGAACGGTACGGATTTCAGAGGGTGCGCCTACTGTGCAGATTGAAGATTCAGTCCAGAACGTAGGCATTGGGCAGGCATCCTTTGTGTGGGGTCATCACCCGGTGTTTCCCCTTACTGAGGGCAGCGTTATTGACGCACCTTCTGCAAAGACTGAGGTTGAACCGAGCAAAGCAGGCGGCCATCTTCTTCGATCTGGTCATTGGCCACGGCTCGAGGGACATGATGACACATGGGAAGACCTGGCTCGATCACCCGGGGAACAAACTGAGCGGCTAGTGTACGTTCACGACCTCCCCGAGGGGTGGGCGGCACTTCGTCACCTCACTGGAGACGCGCCAAGCGTAGCGATCTCTTGGGACGCTATTGCGTATCCGCACCTGTGGTTGTGGACTTTAGACGGAGCCGATGGGTTTCCTTGGTATGGACGAGCCCGTATGGTGGGAATCGAGCCCCAGCGCGCGTGGCCCTTCGACGGGCTTAGAGGGGCCATTGAGCGAGGACAGGCCATAACCCTCGGCCCCGGGCAGACCGAATCCTCCTGGTTCACCATGACTCTGATGACAAGCGGAGATAAGCCCGTGACTGGTGTCGACCGGTCCGGGAGGGTGCACCATGGCTGACCGGATCACTAGGTCCGAGGCATGGTTGGTTCAGCTGCCCATGCCCCACGAATTGGTGCTCGGGCCCATAACGTACACGACTCGCGACTACGTCGTCCTGCGGTTAGTTACGGAGTCGGGCTTCACTGGTATGGCCGTCGGCTACACTCGGCACACGCCCTTGATGGAGGCACTCGAACTGCTAATCCCTCAGCTCAGGGATATCGGAGTCAACCCCGGCGAAGTCCAGCGCACGCTAAAGGGTCGATTCTCCCCGGGATGGGGCTCTCTTGTCCGAGCTGCTTCCTTGATCGATATAGCCCTGTGGGATATCAACGCACGGAGAAGTCGGCAATCCCTTGAGGACTTCATGGGATCGCGCGAGTCGCCGGTTCCGCTGATGGCAGTGGCCGGCTACTTCCTGGAGACCAGGGGCAAGACTGCCGTTCTGGAGGAGATCGAGCGTTTCGTCAGCGAGGGCTACACGACCATAAAGCTCATAATCCCTGGACACGACTTGGATCACGATCGGGGACTGATCCAGGACATTAACCGAATCCTCCCATCTGACGTAGCCCTCGCAGCCGATTTCCACGGTGCCTTTCACTCGGTCGCGGAGGCACTGCAGTACAGCGAAGGCCTGGCCGGGTGTGGGCTTCGGTTCATTGAGGATGCCTTCCCGAGCTATGAGGGTGATCTTGTATCCGCCTTTGCACGCGCTTCGGGCACCCCTTCCGCCGCGGGGGAAGATGTGATGACCCCAGCCGCACACCGGGCACTGTTGGACGGTGGCGTCAGTTACCTCCGGGCAGATGCAACCGCCACTGGCGGCTACACTGCCGCTGCAGCAAGCATCGCAGCCGCCGAAGATGCAGCCGCATGGGTCGCTCCCCACGTTTGGCCTCATATACATCACCCGATCTCATACATCTCCAACCGTGTCGCCATGATTGAAACCATTCCTGGTTACGTCGGAGCCGATCCTGTCGTGGACCTTCTTCTTGAGGATCTGCCCATCGTGGGCGGCACGTGGTCCCCGCCCGAGCACGAAGGTCTGTATCTCCCTCTCGATTGGTCAAGAGTTCAATCATCGGCCAGTGCTGCTCGGACCTGGTCCCTATGAAACCTACTTCCGTATCCATCTGTTCCCTTGCAAATCACCATCTCAAAGAAGAGGAAACGCAATGAAAATAGGAATCCTGACCGCGCTGTTCGACGGAAAGCCGTTGGACGAGGTAGCAACGTATGTTGCCGAACTTGGCTACGAAGCTGTCGAGCTCACCACATGGGCCGGCTCTGGTCATTTCGATCTCGACCGAGCCATCAAGGATCCTCAATACAGCCGGAACCTGAAGAAAATGCTTGACTCGCGGGGGCTGTCCATCTCGGCGCTGTCGGACCACTTGTCAGCCCAGCAAGTGCTTCCGCCGAACGATGCCAGTTTTGATGATTGGTCCCCTACAACCGACAAGCAGGAGATGTTCGAATATGGGAAACAGCACCTGCTAAACACGGCGCGCGCAGCATCTGATCTTGAAATCCCGGTCGTTAACGGCTTCTTTGGCTCGACCGTCTGGGGGTCGTGGTACACGTGGCCGCCCAAGCACCTGGAACTCTACAACGAAGGCTGGGACCTGTTCGTAGAGCGCTGGAATCCTATTTTAGATGAATTTGCCAAGCTCGGAGTTAAGTTCGCTCACGAAGTCCACCCGACCGAGATTGCATACAACATCTCCACGGCACAGACCGCCGTCGAAAAGCTCGACCGTGACGACTGGGGCTTCAATTTCGATCCCAGCCACTTCATCTGGCAGCAAATCGACCCTGTTGTCTTCATCAAGACTTTCGGTAACCGGATCCTTCATGTCCACGCCAAGGACTTTGAAGTGCAGGAAGACGAGATTCGCCGCGACGGGGTACTTTCGACCGGGTCATGGCGGAACATGCACCGGGCCGCGCGGTACCGCGTGGTCGGTTGGGGCCAGGTGCCGTGGAAGAGGGTTATCACGGCTTTGTTGGAAGTTGGCTACGACTACGTCATGTCCTACGAGCACGAGGACCCCGTAATGAGTGAACGCGACGGTGCTGAAAAGGCCATCGATTACCTGCGCCCCCTCATTGTGAAAGAACCGATGGATCCCGAAGCCCACCACTTCTGGCTCGTCTGAGACAAGGAAAGGGAACTGCGATGACACAGGACCTTCCAGCCTTCTTTACCCAGGGGCTGATGAAAGATGACAAACGGGAAGTCCCAGCCATCGGCATTGGGATGCTCGGTTATTCGTTCATGGGCAGGGCACATACAAACGCGCTGAAAAAGATCACATACACTTACTGGCCGCCGCCGATGCATCCGGAATTGGTCGGCATTGCTGGTCGCACCCAGGATGCAGTCGACGAAGCAGCTCGGCGATACGGTTATGCCAAATCGACAACGGACTGGCGCGAACTCGTCCAAGACCCAGCGATAGGGATCTTTGACAACACCGGACCCAATGACCAGCACAAGGAACCAACCATCGCCGCCGCCAAGGCTGGTAAGCACGTAATTTGTGAGAAACCTCTTGGCCGCACCGCCGATGAAGCGTACGAGATCTGGACCGAGGTCGCCAAGACCGGCGTCAAGGCTATGACCGCCTTCAATTACAGGTTTTTCCCTGCCATCCGTTTGATCAAAGAGCTGCTCGACGACGGAACGCTCGGGGAAGTACGACACTTCCGTGCACGCTACCACCAGGAATGGCTGGTCGACCCCAAAAGCCCCAGCTCATGGAGACTCGACAAAAGTATCGCCGGCTCAGGAGCGCTCGGGGACTTGGGCGCACACATCATCGACCTCTCCCGTTACCTTGTGGGCGAGCCCGTGAGCGTTTCGGCGAACATGAAAACGTTTGTGGAAGACCGTCCCGGTGGGCATGTTGACGTAGATGATGCCTTCGACGCCATCATCTCCTTTGATACCGGCGCCCTCGGCACTCTAGAGGCCACCCGGGTTGCACCCGGCCGGAAGAATCACATGCGCTTCGAAATCAGCACGACGAAGGGCACCGTGATCTTCGACCAGGAACGCATGAATGAGATCGAGCTGCACCTTGCCGATTCAACACCCGGACCCAAAGCGCAGGGATTCCGTACCGTTCTCGTTTCGGAAAATTATCACCCCTACTGGGAGCACTGGTGGCCGCACGGCCACATGATTGGTTGGGAAGACAGTTTCCTGCACGAACTCGGTCATCTCTTGCAGGCGATTGCAGACGACACCGAGATCGGCCCCCACGGCGCGACTCTTGAGGACGGATACCGCTGCGCCGAGGTCACTGACGCTATCGAGCGGTCCGCCACTACCGGCGTCCGACAAGAAATCGTCTACCGGGAAGCATCTGCCTCGCGTGGTGAATCAGCGGGACAGAACCATGATCCAAACTACGTCGGCAAGCGCTAGAGCGTGACATAGCGCTGGCTTGCAGCAGCAGGCCAGCGCTATGTGACCTTGGTGTCTGCCGCGCCGACGTTCCTGTCTCACGCCTTTCATGGGGGCTCGGTGCGGGCCCCGCACCGAGCTCCTTGACATATCTTCCCTCCGGCGCGGCTCTTGGCCGCTGTGCAAATGGGAAAGTCTCATGACCAACGTCCGAGCCCATAACCGTCAGCTCTATCCGGTCGTTGAAACCCCATCCTTCGATAAAGCAAGATCTATTCGGATTCGTAGGATCATATCGCTCGAAGTAAACCCCGTTAAGCGGAGCCGGACGCGCCACTGCCGGGCACCGGTCCTGGGTGGGGCTTGGGTAGCGAACCTTCTTTTTGGTGCCGGGACGGGAGGCAGGTGGTCGATGACGCCACGGGCGTCCTTATTGCAGACCGGCTGCCTTGGATTCCGCAATCCATAGCTCCTCCATAAGTAAACTCGACGGTCTTCCGGCGCTGGAATCAGAAGTGAGTGAAGAATGCCGTCACGTGTACCGTCGGAGGGACCGAGCGCATCGGAGGCGAGTTCCCAACTGTCATTCCTTCCGGTGTGTATCCACAATTGGACGGAATTAGAGGATTCATTCGTTGAAATACGCAATGGTGATCGAGTCATTTGCGCTGGAGTTGTTGACTCAGTCACTGCCGATGGCACAATTCTCTAAATACAGCCCCCGTCGGATCAGCGGAGGCTCTACGAATAGTCGGCCTCATATAGTGTTTGGGTTTACGCGACGCTGCCGCCGGACTCAGGTGTACGTACCCTTCATAGCTAGGTGTACTGCCTCGGGAGTTGGTTTGCCGACTGGCGGGGCGTCTCCCTCTGCGGCTGGTTTCGGTGCCGTAGAACTTGGCGTAGGCCCATCCGTCGTTGAGGATTCCGTGGAACCGTTCGATTCAGTTGTTGGTCTGTGGCCCGTAAGTGCGGGGTCGTTTCGGGGTGATGCCCAGCTCGGCGCATGCCGCTTTCCAGACGTCGGAGACGCAGGCCGATCCGTTGTCCGAGAGGACCCATTGGGTGGCGAACCACTGCCACGGCCGTTGAAGAATGTCAATGGCAGTGACGGCTTTCTCGTCGGGATGGATTTCAGCGTAGGCGATGCGGGAGTAGTCATCCAGCACCGTGTGAACGTAGGCGGTGCCGTTGCGGGGGTGATTGCGGGTCCGCTTATGGCCGTAGCGTGCAGCTGAAAACCCTTGAGTTCTTTCGTTCTTCGACCCGGCCAAGGGAGCGGTGCCCGCCGCCGTCGGGAATGTTCCCGAACTTGACATCGACGTGGAGCATCTCGCCCGGGACTGTGTGTTGGTAGCGGCGGATCGGGTCCCCGATGACCCGGTCAATCTGGGGCAGCCGGCTGATCAGCGGAAGCATCGCAATTTCCGCCGCTATGCCTAGCTCAACAGACGATGCGGTCCCCCACGTATCCAGGGATCATGCGGACCCCGGGGCGGTGGACCCCCTGGCCCATTGCCTCGGCGCAATTTCGTCTGCGGTCACTTTCGCCGCCGACTCCCAGCCCGATCAGAACGTGATAAGTGCTTTGATGATTCCGTCCTCTTTGGTGCGCATCAGTTCGAAGGCCTTCTCGACGTCCCCGAAACTAAAAGTGTGCTTGGTCAGAGGCGATGGGTCGAACCGACCGCTTGCAATGAGACGCAGGATACGGCCGAGTCATTCGCTACCTCCTGGGCACAGACCACCGCATATTTTCTGATCTCCGTGCCCCAGTCCGAAGGCATCAACATCAATGGGAAGAGCATCCTTGCTTTCGTGGTAACCCACATTCGACAGCCGGCCCCGAGGGTTAAGGACCCGGAACGCGGCATCGAAAGTTTTTGTGCTCCCGAGGGCTTCGATTGAGGCATCGATCCCGTCCCCGTGGGTAAGCCCCAGAGTCTGTTCGACGGTGTCGCCCAAACGCAGTTCGCAATTCTCAGCGCCCATCAAACCGGTGGTGAGCATGTCGGAAACATAGACAGCCTGCGAATCGGTCACATCATCGGGGATAGGGTCAAGTTGCCGCGAGCGTTGTTCACGAAGAAGTACTCGACCAGATTGCCGTCTCTGGCTCCTGTTGCCATATAGCCTGCCAGCACCCCCGCAATGTGAGGTGTGGCCGGACTGGCAGAAGAGACACTCGAAACACGGGGTGATGGCCCCGACAGCAACCCGGTCGCCTACATTGCAGCCTTCGACCGCAGAGCCGATTGCATGTACGACACCCACTGGCTCATGGCCGAGGGTTCGACCGTCTGGAACCGACAGCGCTCCTCCCACCGTGTGCACGTCCGATGTGCAGATCATTGCGGCGGTCGTCCTAACTACGGCGTCATTAGGGCCTGGTTCAGGGATTGCTTTCTCGACCAGTGCGACCCGGCCAACCTCGGCCAGAACCAACGCTTGCATCGTTTCCATAGCGACTCCCTTGTCGTCTTTGGATCATAGTTTGAAGATTCCTTCATATTACTTCACTTCTTCGGACTGCGATAGAGGGCTAGGTGGGCCGTCAACTTGTACTATTTGAAATTGATTGCATATAGACAGGATTGAATGGTCGTGTCATGATCAGTTATCGCTCATCAAGTGAGTCAGGTTCGGCTCTCGGCGGAGAAGAATCTCGGAATTACGAATTGCGAGTTCTCCCGCATCCCAGGAGATTCCCTGACACCCCCGTTCTGAACCGTTCAAAGACAGCCTAAATCCCGGCCCATGGTCGGTGTTTGTCCTGCGCGGAACAACATTCCCCTGCATCCTCCCGGAGTCTTCATGTCGTCAGCACTTCATCCAAATACCCAAACAGGCCCCGCCCCGGTGGCAAAGCAACTCGCACGAGCCGATCAAGCTGCGTGGGTGGGGTTCCTTGGTCGCAACACGCTATGGATCGCATTAGCGCTCCTCGTTTTGACGCTCTCCATCATCTCGGAGCCGTTTCGCAACCCGGCGAATTTCCAAAACATCCTCATGCAAAACTCCGTCATTGGCATCGTCGCGCTCGGCATGCTGGTAATGATGATCGGTGGCGGATTCGATCTGTCCGTCGGCGCTGCGGGAGGGGCGGTCGGCGTCCTAGTTGCCTACTTGTCCGGCCCCTTAGGCCTGCCTGCCGCTATAGTCGCCGGGATAGCACTCGGGATGCTCATCGGGTTGATCAACGGTCTCATCATCGCCCGGCTCCGTATCAACGCTTTCATCACCACCTTCGCGGTTGCAAGTATTATCACCGGCATCCTGTTTGTACTGACATCGGGCCGATCTATTAGAGGCTCATCAGATGCCTTGACCGACTTTGCCTTTCAGCTAGTCCTCGGCGTCCCCGTACTCTTTCTGGTGTTCATCGCATTTTCCATCGTGACCTACCTGTTGCTTTCTAAGACAAAATGGGGGCATTGGGTGTACAGCGTTGGCGCCAACGCAGAGGCAAGTTATCTCTCCGGTGTCCCCGTACTACCCATCAAAATCGCCGCCTTCACCTTCGGCGGCCTCGCGGTCGGGCTTGGAGGGATGTTCCTTTTCGGACAATCCGCCGTTGGACAACCCACGGCGGCAGCAGACTGGCCTCTGAACGCGATCGCGATCTGCGTCATCGGCGGAACATCCTTGGCTGGCGGAGTGGGGCGAGTTGGCAATGTTGTGGCCGCAGTTTTCGTCCTTGGAGTCGTTTCCACAGGCCTTAACCAACTGGGTGTCTCGCCCTATTGGCAGCCAGCGGTGACTGGAACCATCATTCTCGTCGCTGTTGTCTCCGACCAGCTCACAAAATCTCGCAACAGCGCTTAGCTCTTTACCATCCATCCATCACGACCCAACAAAGGACACACAATGACGTGGTTCAGTACCAATCGCAAAGCCGCGCCAGTCGCACTGGTCAGTGCCCTGGCAATGATCTGCCTCAGCAGTTGCACATCAGCCGCCGCCCCCGGGAGCACGGACCCCGCAGCCTCCGGACAATGCTCCAAAGTCACCGCCCTGGTGAACGATGTGCAGAACCCTTGGAATGCAACTCTGGCCCAAGGCATGACGGACCAGGCCACTAAGCTCGGCGTTAACCTCACCATTCAAAATGCTGCCGGCGTTATCTCCACGCAAACTTCTCAGCTGCAGCAGGCTGTGACATCCAAGCCAGATGGAATTCTCCTTCAGGCCACTGAGTCCGACGGCCTCGTGCCAGCAGTGAAAATCGCCAATCGCAGTTCGGTTCCTGTAGTGACGGTCAACGCCAACGTTGGCCAAGGCGCTGACGTAGTCACCTTCGTCGGGGTAGATCAAAAAGACTATGGCATTGCCTTGGCAAAGCTTGTAGAGGAAGCTCTTCCCAATGGCGGCAACGTCGCCGTAATTCAGGGTGTCGTCGGGAATCCTGTTGAGATCGACAGAACTGAGGGCATCAACGAAACATTTGCAGCCAACCCCTCGATCAAGGTCGTGACCACAGTGACCGACTCCTGGAACAACGCAGACAACTTGGCTGCTGTTCAGGATCTTCTCGCCAAATATCCCAAGGGAACCCTCGACGCCGTGGTAGCTGAAGGGCCTGAAATGTACGTCGGTGCTCAATACGCAGCGAGCATCGGCAGGAACGACGTGAAATTCATCGCAGGTGATTACCCGCTGGAGGTCAAAGCCGCAATAGAAGCAGGCCACCTCTACGGCACCATTCTCCAGGACGGTGCCACCATCGGAGCAAGAAGCCTGGATGACCTTTGCTCACACATCACCGGAAAGTCCGTCCCCACTCCAACAGACTTCATAGATCTTCCCTCAATTACCAGCAAGAACGTAGCCACCTTCCAAACCAGCTGGCACTGGTAGAACCTGCTGCGGGGAAGGCCGGGAGCAAAACGCCTCCCCCGCAGCGTCGAGACGTAAGCGATCAAATGACAGGACCACCGTGACAAGAACAGGGCATCAAGACCTCCCGCCTACAGGGAGCAACACAGTATCAAGAGTACGAATGGAGAAAATATCTCAAACATTCGGCACCACGAGGGTCCTCAACGAAGTGGACCTTATCGTCAGCCCTGGTGAAGTCCACGCTCTCGTGGGACAGAACGGGGCCGGTAAGTCCACGCTCATGAAAATTCTGGGCGGTCTCTACCCAGAGCACAAAGGACTCATCGAGATCGATGGCCACCCTGCCCAACTGGCGAATCCCCGAGCAGCACTGAAGCACGGCATCGGGATGATTTACCAGGAACTCAGCCTCATCCCCACCATGTCAGTGGCCGAGAACATCCTACTTGGCATAGAACCGGGAAAAGGACGCTACAGCCGCCGAGGAATCCTTGCCGCCGCGATGAGGGTCGTCAAACGAGTGCCCATGCTCTCGGAGCTCCCCCTGAATGTCCCAGCAGGCGAGCTCAGCACAGGACTCCAGCAACGAGTGGAAATCGCTAAGGCACTGGCCCGCGATGCCCGGGTGCTCGTTATGGACGAGCCAACAGCACGGCTATCAGGCCCTGAACGCGCCGATCTTCGAGACCTCATACGTGAGCTTTCAGCTAATGACATCTCAATCATCTACATTTCGCACTTCCTCGAGGAAATCTTCGAGTACTGCACAGCACTTACGGTGCTGCGTAACGGCACTGTTGTCGATAGGGGTCGGACATCAGACTTCACAATCGGCTCGCTGACTCGAAGTATGCTTGGCGCCGAACTCGCTGCAGAAGAGTTTGATCCGGCACATACCGGGCGCCCGCCTGCTACGGGGATACCTGTCATTGAGCTCACCGGCGTCTCAGGTCCGCGAATTGCCGATGTAGACCTTTCGATCCACAAAGGAGAAATCATAGGTCTTGCCGGCTTGGTCGGCTCCGGGCGGACCCGATTGGCAAAGACCCTCACGGGGGCGGAATCCATGACAGCGGGAACCCTGTACATGGACGGGATACCAAAAACCGTAGGGAACCCACGGCAGGCACTGAAAATGGGAATAGTCATGCTTCCAGAGAATCGCAAGACCGAAGGGCTAATCGGCATTGCTTCTGCACGGGAAAACATGATCCTGAATGCCCTCGACCGTGGCCTTACTCGGTTCGGCCTCGTCCGCAGTAAAACCATCCTCGGTGAGTCCAAGAAGCAATTCGCCGAACTGGAAATCAGGCCCAACACGCCGTCTTTGCCGGCGGCACGCTTCAGCGGAGGAAACCAGCAGAAGATCCTGCTGGCACGAGCCCTTCTAGCAAAACCTCGGGTTCTGATCATCGATCAACCTACTGCCGGCGTCGATGTAGGGACCAAAGCTCAAATTCATGGACTCATTCGCCAAGTGGCATCGGAGGGAACTGCCGTACTAGTGGTTACTGATGACCTAGACGAGATGCTTGCTCTCACGGACAACGTCCTGGTTCTTAAATCAGGCCGCGTCGTCTCACGCCATGACCGACGGGGGCTGGACCGGAAACGCCTCGTTGACTCCATCTCCGGAGAAGGCAGTCCGTCCTCTTCGCCTCTTTCCAGTGTGTAATCGCGGCGGGCCATTGCGGATGCTAATGACTCGATAGCTGCAGCGACAGCCGATTCTAGGTAAGGCACCGTCCCACTGCCCCGATTTTGGAGCAGGTTTCGGGTGGAGTCCGGCCCGTACTCGGGCGGGACTCCACCAAGGCCCTCAAATTCAGCGTCCGCGGTGGTTGCCGCTGAGCACATCGGCCGCATAATGATCACCGCAAACGTCATGTGGTGTTGACATTTCCGAAAGACGGCCTGGGGCCAAGAAGACAACGCCTCCGAATAAGGGGACTGGCACACGCCGCGGTGTTTGATCTTAAATGCGGCGATGAGGTTTGTTCCACTGATTCAGGCTTGAGGCCGGGCGTTTTCAACCAGCAGACTTTCAGATCATTGGCGTCTTCCAACTGCCAGATTGCCCGGCCACCGCTATGACCGCTGTTCCGGCCGCGGCCAAAGCGCCGGTACTTGTCCAGACGCTCGAATATCCCTTCGTTGCACTCTGCTTTGCCGAAATTGAGAATCGTTGCGCCCGGCACCCAGGTCGCCTGGAGTTTTTCGAGTGGGTAGTGCCTTTCTGGGCGTCCGCTTCCTGGGACGACGAAGACAGGTTCTGTGGTCGTCTCCCGTACGACAGCGTAGACGCCATGATCAGTGGGATGTCGGATAAGGGAATTTCGCTGAATCGGATGAATCCTTCGAAGCCTTGGTCACGTAACCAGTGGATATCCATGTGCATCGTCCCTTTCTTAAGATCGACGGCAGTAATGTCGTGGCATCCTTCGCGGTGATTGAACCGGCGGGTGATCCGCCTGGGACTACCGCGGGAACCTGAGCAGTGAAGGCGCGCCCTGCCATCAAGATAGGGCAACCGTGTACTGCATGCACGGCTGTGCAACCTATGCAAATTGGCTGGTGGGGGTTCCCGATGTAGGAGTGGACGCAGGAACTTTGGAGCCGTGGTCGACGGGAAGTCGCGGGTGCTGCTCAACGCCCTATCCGCTGTCATCGGGATTGTTCGGTGACATCAGCGGTAGATGACATGGGTGGGGCGTGCCGCGCTGCGACTTTAGAGTCTCTGGCAATGTACGAGGAAAGTACTCCAGCCGCTGCGAGGGCGTCGGCGGCTGCGGTGTGCGCTTTCCCGGTTTCAATATGGAGTCGTTTACAGGTGTCGGCTAGGGATGCGCTCTCGCCAGGGTAATAGCTCCTTGTTAGTTGCATCGTGCAGACAACAGGCCAGCTTGGGATCATCACTCCCGCTCGCTGGAACTCCGATCTGAGAAATCCTAGGTCGAAGGCTGCGTTGTGTGCGACCACAGTTCGTCCGACTAGCTGTTGCTGAATGTGAGGGAGGACGTCAGTGAACCGTGGGGCGCTGCGGACGTCGTGATCAGTGATTCCGTGGACGTGGCTAGGGCCAGTTGATTGCTCGGGGTCGACAAGGGTTGACCAAGTGCCTTGAACGGTTCCTTGTTCGTCGACATGCACAATGGCAATTTCGACAATACGGTCCCGCTGCGGTGAGAACCCGGTTGTTTCGACGTCGATCACGGCATATGGCCCAGCTTCAGCTAGTTCAAGCATGGGCTCGGTGTTCGTCGTGACGATTGATTTTGGCCGGTAGTTTTGCAGGTCTTCCGCAAATTGGGTGGTTGCCTCGGCCAAATGTTTGATGAGTGGCCATGCTGTCTCAACGTCGAGCGCTGTGGTCGCGTAGGAGTGCGTGAGTAGTTGGTCGTCAAGGTAGACATCATGCTTGTCGCGCTCTTTGACCATGACGTTGCTCGCTAGTTCAGATGGATTGGGCGAGGGGAGGGCTGCCAGATACTTGAGAGCGGTAGCTGCTTGCGCACGCGATGTCTTACTTAGCGTCATTCCTACACCGTCGATGGTTGACTCGTAGTTTTCACTGCTGAAAAGGACATGGAGTGTGTTCATGGTTCGGTCGCCGGCCCAAGGGAACAGAATAGCGTCATCGCCCCAAGTGATGAGACGGTTCTGTCGGAGGCCTAGTCTGTCGTACGCAGTCCGGCCTTCCTGGAAGAGCGTTCGTGCCGCTTCGTCGAGGTAAGCGGGTACATCCCGAGTTTCGTAGAGCTGTTTCATCCGTTGACGAATGCCGTCGGCAATTAGGATTCCGCTACCTGAAAAGGATGGGGGCCGGCCGCCTCCGGCCTTGGTCAGGTTGATGACTTTGCCAGCGATGTCGACGTTAAGGATGCGCCACCGACGTCCGGCGAAGATCAGGAGGCCGCCTTCCACGAGCGGTTGGTCTATGGGGATCGATCCGAGCGTGCGGCCCGAGGAGACGAGCCGGTACTCCTCGGCCGTGTGGAAGGCACTGTAGAAGCTGTAGTG
Organism: Paenarthrobacter sp. NPDC091669; assembly: GCF_044756725.1. NCBI lineage: Bacteria > Bacillati > Actinomycetota > Actinomycetes > Micrococcales > Micrococcaceae > Paenarthrobacter > Paenarthrobacter sp. NPDC091669. The sequence goes on along the minus strand of NZ_JBIVTK010000003.1, from coordinate 22,128 downwards.
GTTGATGAGCCGTTCCCCCTTGGCTCCGGCCAACAGGGTGCCATCGGATGACTGCACGATGATGTCGTTGTTTCCCAAGCTGCGTAGCAACTGGATGAACATGGGTTGATCAATATGGCTGAAGGGGCCCTCCGTACAGAGGGCGCTGTAGAGCTCGGCCGCCGTCGCGCCGCCGTGTTGGGCGATCACGGAGAGAGTCTGTTGGATCAGCGTGGAGAGGTGAAGACCATCTGTATTGGGTGGCTCGTACCACTTCTCGAGCAGCAGTTCGATGGTGGCGACCGTTTCGAACAGCTCGGCACGGAGTTGGTCGACGGGAGGGGTCCGGTGATCGACTGGCCGTTCAGAGACGTAGATGCGTAGAGTTGCCGGTTTGCCCCGTCTGCCTGACCTTCCCAGACGTTGGCGCAGCGCGGAAACGCTGCCTGGAGCGCCGACTTGGGCTACGGCGTCGGCGGAACCTATATCGATGCCCATCTCGAGTGTGGAGGTACAGACCGCCGTTGTTGGAGTCCCGGCAGACCGGAGCCGGGACTCAACGTCTTCCCGGAAGTCCTTGGACAGGTTGCCATGGTGGGGAAAGAACTCGTTGACGACCCGCGCACGGTCGCTGATGCCTTTGAGTAGGTCGGCGTAGGTTTCGACACTGGCACGCGAGTTGGCGAAAACCAGGTTGTCTTGTCCGCGCAGGTTCTGGAAAAGATGGTCGGCGATTGCCAGCTTGTCCGGTTCGACCTCTATGTGTTCTTCGCCGTCGGACACACCGCCCCCGCTGGTGATGTACCCGCGTAGCTGCATGCGGAGCTCAGCGGCGTCATCGTCGTGGCCGCCGATCACATGAACGTTTTCTTCGTTGCCTGGTCTGAGGAAGCGCGCGGCGATGGAGGCGTCGGAGAGGGTGGCGGAGAGCCCGATGCGGGGGACGTGTCGGCGGATTGCCAGTTCGACCCGGTGCAGCAGCGATTGCAACTGCGCTCCGCGTTCAGTGCCGATGAAGGAGTGTAGTTCGTCGATCACGATGTACTGCAGCCCGCTGAGCATGACCGGGAGGCGAGTCCCTTGGATAACAAACATCGCTTCCAAGGACTCCGGGGTAATGAGCAGGAGTCCGTCGGGTGCTTCTTTGAGGGCGCGGCGGGCGCTGTCGCCTACGTCTCCGTGTCGGCGATGAATCGGCATGTCCACTTTTTCGGCCAGGGATTCGAGCCTGCCGTGTTGATCGTTGATCAGGGCCTTCAACGGGGAAATGTAGAGTGCCTTCACGCCACGCGCCAGCGTTTCGTTGTCCCGAGCCGCGGCTAGGGACGACAAGATTGGTAGCCAGGCCGCTTCGGTTTTGCCTGAGGCGGTAGCTGCACTGATGATGACGTCGGTGTCGCCGCGGAGGATGGGGTCGATGGCTGCGGCCTGGGCAGGGCGCAGATGTTCCCATTTCTGTTCCCAAATCCACGACTGAACACTTCGATGGAGCCGATTAAACGCTGTGTGGGCTTCTGACGCCCTAGAGCTTGAAGGCTGAAAGCTCGTCATCGGTGTCGTTCGTTGTGGGGCGGTCGTCGGCTGGGTCCTGGTCAGTGAGTAAACCGCGGGTTCGGGTGGGTACGGAAGAAGGGTCCGTGGTGGGAGCCAACGGAGCTAGGTCCGGGTTGGACTCCCGTTGGACGTTGATGCCCGTCACGAGGTCCTCCCAGGCGCGGTCTGGGTTCTGTTCTAGCACCGCCAGCAGGTCGAGGAAGCCTTTGATCGTGTTTCGGGGTGTTCGGAAGTACGCGTCGCCGATGCGCTGAGCGCAGTGGTTCATGTACTGGGTGATGCCTTCGTCGCTGATCAGGTAGGCTGATTCGTCGCCGGCGGCCTGAACGTGCCGGAGTTTGGTCAGCAGGACGTAGAAGTCTTCCGGCGTCAGGCTGGCCAGGCGCAGGACGGGTCCGGAGTAGTCCACGAGTCCGTCGACGGCGTAGCTGTTTTCTTCCAGTCGTGATTGCAACGCGGAGTAAGAGTAGAGGCCGCGGCGAGGGTCCAACAAGAAGTCTGGTGTTCCGCCGAAGAGGAAACCAAGGCTTGCTGCGCTGCCTTGGGTGGAGTCATTGAGTATCCGGAGGATTTGTTCGTAGTTGGAGTTTCGAGCTTGTGTGTTGGCCAGCTTGTAAAGGTTGACCATTTCGTCGAGGCAGACGAGGATCCCCCCGAAGCCAGACAGGCGGACAAAGCGTGCGAGAAGCTTGAGTTGGTCGTAGAAGTTGGAGTCATCAATGATGGTTCGGACGCCAAGGGCCGCGCGAGCGTCGGTATGCGTGGCGAATTCGCCTCGCAGCCACCGAACAGCATCGGACTTGAGTTGTTCGTTGCCGGTGTCGTGTCCTTGCCAGTATTTGGCGATGACTTCGGCGAAGTCGTAGCCGCCGGTGAGCTCGGAGAGTTCAGACAGGCTCCTGCGGATGATGCTCTCGACAGGTGCGCCGGTGTCCCGGGATTCCGTCAGGGCCTGCGATACGAACCGTTCCACGACGCTGGACATGGCGCCGCCGTCGGGTTTGGCTCGCGTGGCCATGTTGCGCATGAGTTCGGCGTAGAGACTGCGGGCTTGTCCTCCGGTTGCGTGAAGGCGCCGGTCGGGGGAGAGGTCGGCATGGACGGTGACGAGCTTTTGCTGCAGAGCGATGGATCGCACGACGTGTAGGAAGAACGTCTTACCGGAGCCGTAGTCTCCGATGATGAAACGGCTGCCCGAGCCGCCGTCGTTGATTCTGTTGATATCGGACAGGAGTGCTTTGACTTCGTTGACCCGTCCTACCTGTACGTGTTGTTGTCCCATTCTGGGAACGACGCCGGCGCGCAGGGATTGCAGGAGCGCGTCACGTTCGCGTGGTCGGATGGTGGTTTGAGGCGAGACGGTCATGCCAGGAGCTCCTGCAGTGCGGTCGGGTTAATGGTGAGGGTTTCGTCGCCTTCAAGGAGCGGCTCGTCGGCGGCGTCCAGTGCTGCTTCGTTGACGGCGTCCATGGCACCTTGCGGCAGTAAACCGTGCTGTGCGGAGAGGTCTTCGAAGTCGGCCCAGGGGAGTTGCGTGACCCCGGCAAGTGCGCGGACGAGGTCGGAGTGAGATGCATCCAGGTCCCCGATGGTTGAGCTGGGCTGGTTGCTTGGCGCCGAGACGGATGGACTTGGTGCGGGGGATGGTTGTGCCTGTTGTTCGGCAGAGGCCGGATCGTCCTCACTGAAGATGTCACCAAGAAGTGCAGAGACTTCCGCGGTTTCGGCCATCTTTGCTTGGATCGTCGATGAGTCGAGGAGGTACGTGCTGGCCGGCGGCGCATACTGAGTCAGCGGTAGGGGCGCGGGGATGGGAACTCCCGGATCAGGTTTTCCTGCCTGACGCACGGTAACCGGTCCCGCTGCGGCTGGGTTCGGTGCGGACATGGCTGCGTGGAGGCGGCTGGTGACGACGGCGGTGTCCAAGTCGAGAAGTTTGTAGATCTTCTGGAGGGTACTCACTTCACTCGGCGCGATCTGTCCGTCAGCGGCTGCGACGGTCACCAGCATGTCTCCCAAAGCTGCTTTCTGCGTTGTGGTGAGTGTGCTGAGCCGTTTTGTCAGTCCGGTGAGCTTCACCTCTGATGCCCCGAGCCACTGGAGATGTGCGTGGAGCCGAGTGCGTTCGGCCGAGGTTAGCTGCAGGGAAGATTCGATGTGGGCAGTCAGGTGGTCCAGTTCGGCGGGGGAGATGTCGCCGTCGGCCGCAATTACCGCGGCGGCGAGGTGCGTCATGGTCAGGGCGGTGCTATACGACGGTGTTGGAGAGTGGGGGCTTCCGGGCTCCGTGTGAAAGAGGACGACGGGGAGTTCGGGAGTGATGGCAGTGCCGCCGAAACGTACGTCGGGTTCGAGCCCGATGGCGAAGCCGTCGAGAAGTGTCGCCAGGTTAACCGCTTCAGGCTTGGAGAGTTTCTGGCCGTTGTTAGGGGGCCAGTGTTCGAAGAGCTCCTGACCTGTCAGTTCCACGCTTCGGCGTTCTGCGAGTTTTTGTGCGACCCAGGTTCGGAAGTCACCTACCGGACCTTCCGCGTCGACGAGTAGGTCGCCGGGCAGGAGAGCTGCTGCCGCAAGTGTTCCTGCTTTGTCGGTGTTGCGGCCGAGCCAGCGACTGTATGCGTCCAGTTCTGAAGTGACGTCATCGAACAAGGCTGAGAGCTTCTTTTGTGGTGCACGCTGGTTGAAGACGTCGGCGATTTCACCCATGGTCATGGTGGCGCCGCCGACTTGGGAATTGGCCGTTGTGTAGCTGAGCTGCAGATTCGATGCGCCGGGCCGGACGGTGAATCCTTCGCCGAATCGCTGCTGGTAGCGGAGGCGGAATAGCTGTGTGAATTCTTCCGTGCACCGGGTTGCCGGTGTGCGGACGGCGACTTCAGGGTGGAACCATCCCCATGCCATCGCCCATTCGGCGGGGATGGCCTTGCCGTCGGCGGCGAAGGAGCCAAGGTGTGCTCGGAGAGCTAGGGGTACGTCCCACCGTGATTCGGTCAGGGCAGGGACCTTGGGGGAGCCGTCCTCAGCCTGCAGCATCATGAAGTCGATGACGTCCACAAAGCGTGATGCGTACGATCGGAAGGAACCACTTGAGTCCTCGTATACCTCAAGCAGCGCCGACATCTCCGCTTTGATACCGGTCAGCTCGGAAGCCAACTCTGGTTGCTTGGCGATGTCGACCAGGACCCGGCGCTCCAGCCCATACATGAAGAGGAAAACGTAACCGATCGGTGTACTTGGAAGTCGGCGGCCTTGGGCCAGCCATGAGAGGTAAGCGGCTCGCCCGGCCGGCGTGATATCGGCATAGGAGGGCCAGTAGTTCAGGCATTGGCCCGCCCAGTCCGGGTTGCGGGAGTCGACCCGTAGCGTGGGGTTGACCAAGGACGGCTCCGTGCCTCCTCGCGGGGACGTGAGTTCCTGACCGGCGTAGATCATGCCAGGGATGCCGCCGCCATTGCCGAGATCCAGGAACTCTTCCGGCCCATACCACCGTGCCTTGCGCTGAACCGGCACGGCCGGCGCTGGGTCATTAGCTGGCGCGGCTTGAACCTGAGGTGCTTGGGTGAGTGCGTGTACCGTGGGTGAAGGCGTCGTATTAGGCTGAGGTGTCGCTGGAGCGGCGAGGGCATGGCTGGGGATGGAGACTTCGTTGTCTGCAGCTGATTCCAGTTCTCCGGCGAATCGAGATGCTGCCTCTGCGCTGGATACTTGGAGGGCCCATCTGAAGCCGTTTGCGTTTTCGAGCTCCAACTCCGTGTACTTCATGATGGGCAACACGGGATTGCTCTTAAACCGACGGTCCGGACCGCCCTTTTTGTTGACGTACTGCCACGTAGATCCAACCTGGACCGCGTCCGAAGGAGTCACGCCGGGGGATTCGATGAAGTTTGTCGAGCGCAGACGAATACGCAGCGAGTCATAAGTGACGTCCGCAAATGTGCCGTTATGCGCGAGGAGGATCCGGTCCGGCAGGAAATACATTGACGTCTTATCGGCCGTTACGCCGGGTACGGCAATGTTCGTCACCAGCTCCCGTGGGCCGTTGAGGCTGAAGCCAGCGATGGACCGTCCAACCAAGGATGAAGCGCCTGCGTTGACCTTTTGTTGGTGCCCGGACTGCAACGCCCCGGCCTCGTTAATGCGCCAGATCTTCTGGGATTGCCCCAAGATACTTCCAGCGTCAAGGAGCGCCTGAAATTGGCGGGCGTGCCCGTCATTGACGTCATAGAAGATCACGACGGACCGTTTGGCACGGTCCCGCTGAACAACCCACCAGATGGCAGGAATACCGAGCAGCCACACTAGGAAACCGAAAGGCATCGTGATCAGGCCCAGGAACACGACCGCGATGACGACCCAGCGAGTCAGCGGTTTACGTTTTCCGGCCTCGTTTAGCTGCTGCACAAGGTCACCTGAGGATGTAGGAGCAAGCGCCTGGACGCTGGTTCCGCGTTGGTCCTCAAAGACCACCTCTGAGGATGCTGAATCGGGAAGGATGGGGGGACCGGAAGATTGTCCGGCCTGCTTCGTTCCACCGACTGAAGCCTGATAGTAGACACCGCCGGCACCCATACGTACATAGTTGCCACGAGGACCGGAACCAACCCGAAAACCTGGAACACCAGCGCTAACGCCGAGCCCGGATTTACTCAGATTGAACCTGAACGGACCTGCCTTCAGGCTCTTCCGAACGTAAAACCCCACCATTACCCCCACACCCGGCAGTCAGCCAGAAGTCAATCGAATCAATGAGTGACATTCTTGCAGCAGCCCGTGTTGATCCTTCAACCGAACCCGAACGTGTCGTGGCAGGAGTGGGAAACTAGGTAGTCTTACTTGCCCTCTGCAGCCGCGATTGCGCTGGGAGAGGCTGCTAGGCCCCTCTGAGACTCGCCCGTCGAGCTGAATTAATAGCATCTTGGAGACGCTTCAGGCAGCCAGTCGGCAGATCCTCAAGCCTTCGGCCTGCCGTTCCCGGGTCCCGAGCTGCGAGTCGAGTAGCGCTCTGCTCAGGGTTGCACCACTGGACAATGTGAAAGAATCCACCGGACAGCACCCACAGCGGCCTATGATCCAGAGTCAACAACACCGGGGGCAGTCCCGACCTTTATTGCATAAGCTATGACGAAACGATCTTCGGGAGTCTTTGGTTGATGGAGAGCATGAGCGGTTACTCAAGTGCACTTGTTGGGTTTGCCGTCCTTCGGGCAAACTACAACGCCGACGCCCCCAGCTATATCGACAACTTCCGGGGCTTTGTTTTAGGCGTCTTAGCTGAGCATCAGGTTGAGATCCTGACTCAGGATGCCATTGCCCAGGAGATCAACGACAGTTTCGGCATGAATATTCCGGATCTTGTTGTGGGCAAGATACTAAAGCGTGCCAAGCATACAAAGCATATAGAAGCTTCTGGTAACGGCTATGTGCTTACCCCCTTAGGTCTCAAGAACGCGCCGGCTGTTCGCAGCATGCGTGATTAGTACTTGCGCCAGCAGCGGGACCTGGAGAATCGCTTCCGGAAGTTTGTGAAGTCCGAGTTCCCAGAACATCAGGACGTCTTAACGGCTTCCTTGGTGGATGAGCTAGGAACTTACCTAGAGACCCATGCAGTTCCTGTGCTGGCAAGCTCAATGAAAGGGCGGGCCTTCAGGCCTGCTGGGGACGCGCCACAAGCGCCTGGTTTGGAATAGGTGACTGCGCGTTTCGTGGCTCATTTGCATGAATGCGATGACGTGGGATTTTCATACCTTGAAGAGTCAGCGAAAGGCGCCATACTTGCTGCTGTTGTGACACTTGACACTTCTTCTTTCCGTAATTCGCTTAGTACTCTGTCTGTATATCTCGACACACCAGTCCTTATTCAGCGCTTAGGATATTCAGGTGAGGCTGCAGAAAAAGCAAGCACGCAACTCTTTGAGCTGGTCCGTAGTCAAGGTGCGTCCCTGAAGGTCTTCGAACACACTCTCCGTGAATTGGACGGAGTACTCCAGAGTGCGGAGAACTTCTCGCGCAACTCCCAGCGCAGAGAAGCCCGCCCAATCGACCTCCTCTTTCAGGATGCCGGACTGACGGCTGCGGACATCGTGCTTGCCCGCGAGCGTCTACCCGAACGAATTTCTGAGCTTGACATCAAAACAGCTACCAAGCCCGGCGACTATCAGAAGTATGGATTGGATGAAGACGAGCTAGAGAAGTCTCTTCAGGATGTTGTTCACTACAAGTCTGTCTACACCCGCAGCTTCGACGTGGAGAGCATCTCTGCAATACACAGGCTTCGCAGAGGTTTCTCGCGCGGTACGCTCGACCGCTGCGGCGCTGTGCTGCTGACTGCCAACTTGGAACTCGTGCGAGCGGTCCAGCAGTTGGGCGATGAACGTCACGAATGGCCTCTTGCCATGACCGATTCGGCGGTTGCTGGCATCCTCTGGGCCAGAAGCCCGGCCGTAGCCGCTGATCTTCCACGCAGCATGGTGTTGGCCGCCGCTTATGCCGGAATGCAACCTGACCCGCATTTCTGGTCAAAGTACTTAGACGAAGTCTCTGCTCTGGAGGCACGCGGAGCAGTCAGTGCAGATGACGCCGTAGTCCTTCGCTCGACAACTGTGGGCCGCACCGCAGTGATGGAAGAGACGCTGGGAGTGGAAGATGAAATCACCGCAGACTCGCCGCTGGCCGTCTTGAGCCGCCTGCGACATGAGATTGAACAGCCTCTAGTTGCACAGCTTCGGACCCAGCAAACTGTTGAATCTAACGCCACGTCATCTGCCAACGCTGCGGCCGAAGCTTGGATCGAATCCAGCGAAGAGTTGGACCGCCTATCCACCAAGCTCGAGAGCCAAACATCTACGACTAATCGGCTTGAGCGTCGGTTGAATGAAATACGAGATCAGCAGGCTCAGAGTCAGCTGAAAGCCAGGGCGGCGGCCGACCATAAGGCCAAGACCTTTGTCCGCAGCGCGCTGTGGATACTCTCCGTACCTTTCATTGCGCTGGTGGTCGTTAAACTCACAGATCCGCCTTGGCTCACCGCGCTCCCTGACTGGGTCCCTTGGCTTGGCGGTGCTGCAGGAGTCGTTGCTGCTGTGCTCGCCGTCTTAGACTCGATGGGGCAAGGCACGATCGTGCAATGGCTTGCTCCGGTGGAGAAGCATATCGCCGACAGCATCATGGCAAAGGAGCTAGGGAGAGCCATTCTCAAGGAAGTGCAACCCGGCGGTTCGCCGGAAGGTCGTTGAGGCCTCGCGCTAGCACCGAGGCCCAGGCCGGCCAGAACTGTCAGGTGTCGGCTTCGCGGTTCCCGATGTGGACGCTGGGCATCTCTTTCTCGCAAGAGGTGCGACGGGATCTGCCCCGCAGTTGCTAGTCCTCAACAAACCATGGTCCAATTCCGAAGTCTGCAGCACCGACAAATATTGCCAAAAGGGAGAATGGCACATCAAACAAGATCCCTGCAATACAAGCCGCTGCAAGAGATATCCCCAGAAAGCGGACCATGCGGATTTTTAGGATCTTGATTCGATTGAGGAAGTCTCCTTCCTCATAAATTGCGACATCGATTTCCCCAAGTTCTATATGCAGTTCAACTCTACCAAAACCATCACAGAGTAATTCGAGACTTTCTGTCGCTTTTCTTTGGACCACACTCGGTTTGAGTTCAATAACGCTGCTAGCCGCTGACTTAAATGACCAATCGCATCCAGCATCGGCAGACGTGCCGTGCACGACCCTTGAATAGATGCGAAAGCGGAGGCTACCCCCGTCGAAGTCCTTTCGTAGCAGATCCCTTCTTCCGTAGTTGATCAAAGCCAGCCCGGTAAGAACCGGAGTGGCAATTATGTGATCGTAGAATCTCACATGCAGCCCCCGTACCTTCACATGCTTGGACATGACGGCAGTGTGACTATAGAGGAGAACCATCTTCTTGCATCTGGTTTTCACCCGGTCATAGATGAAGGTCATCGCGAAGCCCATGAATGCAACCGCGAAAGGAATAAACCCGGGAGCACTCTGCATGACCAATCTCACCATCGATGGACAGCATCTGGTATCAGCACCCTATGTTTACTTCGGGCGGTGAAGTAGTGGAAGCTGGTATGCGGCCCCTCTTTTGTTCGCCCGTGGTCGTAACAGTTCAGCCACTTCCACCCCCGTTGTCCAGAGCGGTACCCTGGAAGGCCGCCATTGCTGTGCCACTGTGCGCAGAGGTGGGCAACCGCTTTGAAAGACCACGCAACTCCGGCGGTAGAGTCCCTTGCGAAGGCTTGTTTCGTCTTGGGACGGGAGTTCTCGCATCCACTTCCACTTCCGTGGTTTGATGGCCGATAGAGGACCTTCCGTCAATTTTGGCGGGGGAGGGCGCCAGGCGAACCGTGGCCATCAATAGGCGGTAAAGCTCTTCTATAACGAAAGGGTCAGTGAGTGACCGCCACCGAATTCGAGAACCCCAGTCAGGACCCAAGCGTACGAGGGGCGAATATGGTGGACCTTGTTTTGGGGTCGCCGGAATGGGTTCACCGAAGAGTTGACACACTAACCTTGGGTTCCGATGGCGATACGCACCGATCTATATCTCTTGACATAACGCTTCCGCAGAACCGGCGTGTGGATGGATCCGACAAGCGGGTCTTGGTGCCGTTGGCGTTCATCCGCAAAGGTGTTCTGCGTCGAGTGAGTACCGTTGGCCCGTCCAAGAATCCGTTTCCGATTCTTGAGAAGGAAAAAAACTCTAAGATCGCATTAGAAATGCTGTCTACCATGATCCCGGAGGATTGGATCCGGGGACAGGAATCTTCTGTGGAGGCGGCACTAAGTCTGGTCGTACAGTACGACGGCCTCGGAACCGCCGGAACTGATAGCCCAGCAGATCAGTTGCAGAAGCTCTTGGTTTACCTAACAGAGTCACGACAAGAAAACGCCGAGCAGGTCCAGACCATTTCTGACCTAGCAAACACCCTACAAACGCACTTCCTTCTGGTTGGGGAGCTCGAAGAAGAGTCTCTCGGAACCAGAAGCGTTGTAAAGATTTCGTACGAGCACGAGCTTGAGTTTGACGACGGTTGGGACTATTCCACTGCCTTTCGATACGACCTGCCTGACTACGGGTTCGCGGCAAGTGAGCACGTCGAGGTAGTGGTACCACCTGCCCTCACCCTGCGTGTAGTCAGTCTTGCTGAGACAGCTGGCATTGAGATCTCCCCGAAAAATGAGGATATTCCTTCGACGGAGCGCGCACGGAGTCATGTTTCCCTCCCGCCCACAGACCGCTTTGCCGAAGCATCGGTGTTTGTTGAAGTGGCTCCCTCGAAACGAGGAATTCTTCCCTTCGCGGCCATTTCCGTAACGGTTTGCGTTGCGATCGTTGGGTTGGCACTAATGGAGCGCTTTGAGTTCACAGACATAGTCAAAAGCGGTCGGGAGATACCTACGACTGCCGTTTCTCTCCTTCTCGCAGGTCCCGCGCTGTTCCTTTCATGGATCGCGAGAACGCCTGAGCATGAAATCGTGGCAAGGCTTCTTGGGCCCCTTAGGCTGTGTTTACTGATGTGCGCTGCAGTCTTTTTGGCCCTCGGCGCTGTGGCCGCTTTCCCTCTCACTCATGAAGCTTGGGACGTGTTGTGGCTGATGATCTATGGCGGAACCTTCGTGTCGCTCGGCTGGTTCATCGCGTTCAGGTTGGCCATCCACAGGAGATTGACGAAGGCCCTAGACTGGAAAGCAAGAAGCCGCAAAGACAGAGAGAGGGCAGGCAACGATGAGGCGCTCTAGTCACCACCGAGCAGAGATGTTGGCTCGAACACGCACGCCCGCTGTCGAAATTGTCATAGACTCCGGCGCTGGCTCCTTACTCGGAAGGGCGGCGGGAAAGCGCGACGTCGAAGCTACTCGACGTGGACTGGATGCAATTCGTCAGACTGCCGCTTTGCGACGTGAAAAAGCGCGGAACACCGGTGAGTCTGCTAATTCGCTGACTGCTACGCCAAGGCGCACCCCTGGTGACCCCCTTAGTTCCTGAGCGAGGCTAGATCGCATTCGATTCGTTGGAAGTGGCGCTTCATCTGGCCCAGAAAACGAAACGGCGCCTTCCTTCGCCTCACCGTGCCCGCATCAGGAAGCAATCACAACCCTCTGAGCGGATGGAACCATTTGTGCAGATCCTTAGCGTCGGGGACCGTGTCAATATCTCGCCCCAAACAGGGCCTCTGCCCATTTCAAAACCTCCGCGAAGCTTCGGATTGCAGCCAAGACTTTGCGTGCAACCCAGTCCACGGGCCCCCTTGTCACTCAGTTTCTGGATGAGTTCAGCCTCGGGCGGCCGGAGTGAATCTGGGGCCCCTTGATTCTTCGTCCGCGGGTTGCTGTAGCAGCCTTCGTGCTCCTCCCGTGATTACCGAATGAGAGCCGAATCACAATCGTAATCACTCCGTGAATCATCGGTGATCTGACGCCGATAAGCACCCATATGTCGCGTAGGCGGAGGCATGCCTCGGCCATGCCGAACCCCAGAACAGGTCTGTGCTGTCGACGCTGTGTAGGGAGTGGCCACACGCGCCAGGATGGCCAGCCAACACCGGTGTTGGGTCCTATGGGCCGACTTCCAAATGACGACAAATATTCGCGCACGATTTCATGACTATAGTCACCGTTCAGACGGCTTACTCTCCTTAGAGTCGACGCGAAGCATCTCCAAAAGTTGAGGAGTAAACACGCAAATAGTCAGCGTCCGGCCCTCAAAACGCTGACTATCCGCTGAACCGGATTGGCTAGATCCACTTCGGAGCCGCCGGGGCTGATCCGTTGGTGTCGGGGCCGGTGGCTCTGATGCTGCTGCCGCGGCCGGTGGCCCATTCGACGATGGCGGGCAGGGGGCCGGTGATCGTCGTCGGGTCCGCAGCGGTGGTGTCGCCGAACATGAGGCCGGTGCCGTTCCCGGCGCTGTTGGTCACTTTGATGAGGAGCCCGGTGTCTGTTCCGCGGGTTTTCCAGGCGCCGGTGATGTCTTTGAGGAGCCGTTCGAGGACCGGGGCTGGGATGCCGGTGAACGTGGCGCCGTTGTCCAGGTCCACGGCATGGACCCATACTTCGCGGGTGCGCATCCAGACCGTTTCGGACGCGGGAACTGTCCGTCCTTGGGCGGTGCGGACTTGGTGGGACCAGTTCTCATCCGGGAGGTCGCGCCATTCGACCGACAGGCAGACTGCGGAATGGTCGAAGAGGTTCCGCAAGGCGATGGGGGACAGTGTGGCGCCGAAGTTGATTTCGTGGTTCCGCGCTTCGGGTGAGGGGTACATGGGTGTTTCCACTCCGGTGGCCGCCCATTCAACCAGGCGAGCAATCGCGCGGGCGTTGTACCCAACGTGCGCCACGACGTGACGGCGCGTCCAGTCCGGCAGGAGCGTCCCGCCGTCGAGCTCTGCATCGGTGAGTTCGTTGAGTTTGCGGGCGAAGAACGCGGTGCCCCGCCGGGCCTGCAGGAGGTCTTCCTGCAGGCCCGGATCGGTGGCGAGGTCCTGGCGGGCTGCCATCAGGCTTCCTTGACCACGCGGTTGTTCAGTTGGCCCAGGCCCTCGATGGTGGTGACCAGGAGCTGGCCTTCCTGCAGGTACCTTTTGGGATCCTGCGCGTGGCCCACGCCGCCGGGGGTGCCGGTGGCGATCACGTCACCGGGGTTCAGGGTGATGATGGTGGAGATGTAGGAGACCAGGAACTCGGGGGTGAAGACGAGGTCGCCGGTGGGGGTGGACTGCTGGATTTCCCCGTCCACGGCGGAGGTCATGAGCGGGCCGGCGGTGAATTCGTCCTTGGTGACCAGGGCCGGGCCGAACGGGGTGGAGTTCTCCCAGGTCTTGCCTTGGAGCCACTGGATGGTGCGGAACTGGTAATCCCGCATGGACACATCGTTCAGGACGGAGTATCCGGCGATGTGGTCCGCGGCGTCAGCTTCGGCGATCCGGCGGCCCTTCTTGCCAATGATCACAGCGAGTTCGGCTTCCCAGTCCACCGTGTCCGATTCCTGCGGCAACGCCAGGTCATCATTCGGGCCGATCAGCGATTCGGTGTACTTCGCGAACAGGGTGGGGTGCTCGGGGATGTCCCGGCCCATTTCCTTGATGTGGTTACGGTAGTTGTGGCCTACGCAGATGATCTTCCCTGGTGCAGGAACGACGGCGGCGAGGTCCGCGCCGTCGAGCGCGTGCGTTGCGCCGTTGGCCGCCGCAGCGGTGGTTTCCCAGGCGGGGTCGACCAGGAGCGCGCCGACATCGGCGAACCCGGGGATCTCGGTGAGGGTGTCGCCGTCTTGGCGGACGGCCGTGGTGGCTTCAGCGGTGCGGAGGGTCAGGAGTCTCATTTACTTGCGTCCTTCGGTGTAGCTGCGGTTGAAGTTCAGTCGTTCAAAGATGGGGGCGTCGCTGAAACGGAACAGATCAAAGTCTGTTTGTGTAACAGCGTCCGCGGTCAGGGACCATTCCTGCCAGGACGGGACCACGAACAGGTCGCCCTTTGCCAGTGCTTTGGTTTCACCGTTCAGAATCACGGTGCCGGTGCCCTCGAAGACCTGCCAGACACTGGAACCAACTTCGCGGAGCGGCTCGGTGGTGGCTCCGGCGCGGAGGCGGTGGAACTCGGCCCGGATGGTGGGCATGACATCCCCACCGGTGGTCGGGTTCGAGTACCGGACAGCGGCGTGGCCCTCGGACACCGTGGCCGGGTGGCCCTCGTCCTCCAGCAACAGCTGCTCACGCAGAGCGGCGTCGGTGTGTTCCCAGCGATAGGCAGCGATGGGGGAGTTGGTGGTGTCATCCAGCCCGGACAGGGGCCGGAGGCCGGGGTGGGCCCAAAGCCGTTCGGAACGGGAAATGTCCGGGGTGGCTTCATCAGTGACGCGTTCGGTGCCGAACTCGAAGAACCCGGCATCGGCATAGTGCACGAACGGAATATCCAGCCCATCGATCCACGCCATCGGCTGGTCGGTGTCATTGTGGTGGCCGTGGAAGTTCCAGCCCGGGGTCAACAGGAAATCGCCGCGACGCATTGCCACCGGATCACCGTTCACTACCGTCCAGACGCCCTCGCCCTCGACGACGAAACGGAACGCGTTCTGCGAATGCCGGTGCTCCGGAGCAACCTCATGGGCGCCCAGGTACTGGATCGCTGCCCACAACGTTGGAGTCGCGTACGGTGTGCCGGCCAGGCCGGGGTTCGCCAGGGCAATCGCGCGGCGTTCCCCACCCCGGCCCACGGGAACCAGATCCCCGGCACGGGCAGCCAACGGGTACAAGTCACCCCAGCGCCACACATGCGGGACAGCCTTCGGGGTGGGGACCATCGGCATCAGGTCACCGATCTCCGTCCACAACGGGATCAGGTTCTCCCGATCGAAATCCTTATAGAGCTGCTCCAACTGGGCAGCTTCCTCCGGAGTGGGCTCCGGCACAACATGCGCGGCGGCCACAGATTCATGGGTTGGGTTCTCGATCATTGCTTTCCTCTCTACTTTGAGTGGGCGCTGGCAGAAGCCAGCCGTTCGGCGATATCGGCGCGCAGTTCCTTCTTGTTGATCTTGCCCACCTTGGTTGCCGGCAGCTCATCAACTACCACCAGGTGTTCCGGAATCTTGAAGGCTGCAACACCGGTATCGCGTAGAAGCGCCTGGATCTGCTCCAGTGTCACTTCCGCTCCCGGCTTCACGGTGATGTAGAGGCACAGCTTTTCACCGAGTACTTCATCAGGCATCGCGATAGCGGCGGCCATAGTGACGTCCTCAATGCGGTACACCAGGCTTTCGATCTCCTCGGCGGAAATCTTTTCGCCGCCACGGTTGATCATGTCCTTATCACGGCCTTGGACAATCAAGTTCCCGTCCGGTCGCCGTTCCACGATGTCGCCACTGGCGTACCAGCCGTCGGGAGTAAATGCCCGGGCATTGGCTTCGGGTGCACGGTAGTAACCTCGGGGAGTGTAGGGGCCCCGGGTAAGGATGGAACCGGGAACCCCGTCGGGAAGGTCATTGCCGGCCTCGTCCACGATCCGGACCTCGTCGGCTTCAGAGACAGGGCGTCCCTGCGTCGTGCAGATTGCGTCCTCGGGGTCGTCCAAGCGGGTGACATTGATGAGCCCCTCAGCCATGCCAAAGACTTGCTGCAGCGTGGCACCCAACACTGGCTTCACCTTCCGGGCGATTTCATCCGGCAACCGCGAGCCCCCTACTTGGATGACCTCCAGGCTCGCCAATTGGTTGCCACCGGTTTCCTCCTGATGCTCAATCCAGCGCTGAGCTACAGCCGGAACTGCCGCGGAGAGCGTGACGCCCTCCCGTTCGATCGCTGCGAAGGCCTTCCGCGGCTCAGGGCTGGGGAGCATCACCACGCGGCCTCCGGCGAACAGGATTCCCAGGATGCCCGGGCAGGCGAGCGGGAAATTGTGGCTGGCCGGAAGCGTGCCCAAGTAGACAGTGTCTTCGGAGACATTGGTTGGAACGGAGGTGGCCTTGATGTTGTAGGCGTAGTCGTTGTGGGTGCGGGTGATGAGCTTGGGGAGCCCAGTGGTGCCGCCGGAGAGAAGGAACAGGGCCGGCGCGTCCGGGGACGGCGCTGAAGCATCCAGTCGTGTACGGGCGCCGGCCGGGTCCGCGCCCGGTGCGAAAATCTCTTCCAGTCGCGCATTCAGAGGGTTTGCCGCGCCTGAAACAAGCACCATGTCCAGCGACGGAACGGAAGATGCGAGTTCCTCCGCTAGGGCCTGGTGATCAAAGTCCTTGATGACGTCGGGCACAGCGATGGCCCGGGACTCCGAAAGCTCCGTGAGGAAGGACAGCTCGTACTTCCTGTGCGCGGGGAGGGCCATGACTGGAACAATTCCAGCCCTGAAGCAAGCAAGCGTCAGGACGGTGAACTGCCAGCCGTTAGGCAGCTGGACCATCATGCGGTCGTCCGCCTTGAGTCCCAGTTGGAGGAGTCGCTCAGCGGCAGCATCCATGCGGTCGGCAAGTTCCGAATACGTGATCCGGACATCACCGTCCACCAAGGCAATCTTCTCCGGAAGGCGATCTGCGGTCTCATGGATGTAGCTGCCCAAAGTCCGGTCTTCCCAGTAACCCTTACGACGGAACTCCGCAGCAAGGTCTGCAGGCCAGGCGAGGGTGCCTTCGCTGGTGTGGCTGGTCATTTAAATGTCCTCCTCGACATTGATAACTACTGCGTCCAGCGCTACGAGACCGCTATGGGTCAGGCGCAGGGGATTGATTTCGATTTCGGCGATCGCCTGGTTGGAAACCAGCGCGTCGCCTAGCCTGACCAACAGTTCTGCCAGCGCCGATGTGTCCAGCATCGGCCCCGAACGGAAGCCGTACAAGAGTTCGCGGGCCAAAAGTTCAGTGGGCATGCCCTCCGCAGCCCGCTTGGCCAGCGGGGCGGAGCGTATGGCGATGTCCGCGAACACCTCAGCCGCGGTTCCGCCGAGTCCCAGAACAACGATCGGTCCGAAAACCGGATCGCGTCGAACGCCCACAACGAGGTCCACACCCGAGGGGGCCATGGCCTCCACAAGGTACTCGCGGGCTCCAGCAGCCTCAAGCTTTTCCAAGGCATGGTCCATGTCTTCCGCGGACTTGATCCCCAAATGCACACCACCGATTTCGGTCTTGTGAAGCACTGCGGCATCCAGCAACTTGACAGCCACAGGTCCACCAAGGACCTTCAGCGCTTGCTGGGCGGCCGCACGCGTGGTGCACACGCGCCGACCCGGCGTGGCAATACCAAAGGCATCCAGAAGTTCCTTGGAGCGGTTTTCGTCCCATGGGCCCTGGACGTCAGGCCATTCCAACGAGCTTGCGGGCGCCTCTGCGCGCTGGTATTGCCCTCGGGAGTCGTTCACCAAGGCGGATATGCCGTGGGCAAGCGACGTAGGCCCGGTGATCAGGGGAAGCTCATGCTGTTGTGCGGACTTACGGGTACGTTCCAGGTCCCCGTCCGGTCCGTCGACGCCGATCAGGAATGGCATGCTCCGGGCCGCCCCGGAGTTGGCCACAGCCAGCGGCAGATCGGCTACAGGTTCAGTCAGTCCATAGACAGCAACGACGTCGATTGCCTGGTCTTGAGCCACGGCGGCAACGATTTTCTCGTACCCGGGTCCGGGACGACCGGTGTCCACCGGATTGGCCTGGAATGTAAGCGGTGGAAGCAGCCCGCCGATAGTGTCCTGGCTGCTTTGCGACAGACGGGGCAGCGTTACGCCGGCAGTGTGCAGGGCATCGGCTATCAGTAGACCGGGGCCTGCTTGTCCCGTAATGAGCCCTACGCCGGGGTCTGGCATGGGCGAAAGCCGCTGGCCCGCCAAGGCTGTAACGGCAGCAACGAGCTGGTTCTCATCCTCGACAATGACTGCACCGGCCTGCTTGAGGACTGAACGTGTGGTGCGCCAAGAGGTGGCCAAAGCACCTGTATGGGACTGGGCGAACTCCGAGACGTCGTTCCGGCCCACCACCAGTGCGACAACCGGCTTGACGACGCTCAGGCGAGACACGGCATCTATAAGTGCAGGCCCGTCCGAGACTGTTTCCAGGTGCAGGGCAACTGCCTTGGTCTGATCGTCGGTCATGAGGTAGTCCAGAACGTCGGGCGCCGTGATATCCGTGCCGGCCCCTATTCCGGCAGCCAGGCTGACGC
The DNA here is from genome assembly GCF_044756725.1 of Paenarthrobacter sp. NPDC091669. Taxonomy (NCBI): domain Bacteria; kingdom Bacillati; phylum Actinomycetota; class Actinomycetes; order Micrococcales; family Micrococcaceae; genus Paenarthrobacter; species Paenarthrobacter sp. NPDC091669. Next base: position 3,937 of record NZ_JBIVTK010000003.1, on the reverse strand, counting down.
CCGCCCCGGAACGCTGGAGATGGAATGCCAGAACGTGATTGACTCCACCGCTGGCCGCAACCACGGCAACCGAACCGGGCTCCAGTTCAGCGACGCCGGGCACAAAGCTGGCCCGAAGGTTGCAGTGTGGGACAAAGAATCCGGAGGTATTCGGACCAAGCAGCCTGATGCCGGTTTCCCGGACAGCGGCCTCCACTTGGAGGGCGAATTCGACGCCGGGACCGCCGGCTTCTGCGAATCCTCCGGCGCAGACCAAGGCGGCAGTGGCGCCGCTGGCGGCGCTGTCACGCAGGGCCTGTGCCGTGGCGGACGCCGGCACGCACAGAACTGCGAGATCCGGACCGCCCGGGATAGCTGCCGCGGCGTCGGCGATGGTGGTGTGCATGCCGTTCTCTCCGCGGCTGTTCACGAGTTCAACAGGAGCCGGGTAGGTGGACAGCGACTGGGCCATGACGGCGCCAAGCTTTTCCGGGCTGGAAGAGGCGCCGACGACGATGATGCCCCGCGGTGCGAAAAGAGAGGAGAGACTATGCATTGGAAACTCCCTCGGTGACAGTAGCTACAGCGTCAGCACGTCCGGAGAGGACCAGGGTCAGATTGGATGCCGGACCCCGGTCGTCCACGATCACGGTGGTCAGGCCGCGTCCAAGCCTGGCTTCTTCCGAGAGCAGGATGCGGGTGAACGGGTTGCCGCCCTGGATGACCACGGCAGCAGCATCGGCCGGCAGTTTCTCGAAAATTGCGGCCAGTCCTTCTTCATGGTCGGGCGCGGTGAGCAGGAGTCCGGTGTTGGCGTTCGCTTTTGCCGGGTCCGTGACCAAGGCGAGGTTGTTGTCGTCGTGCTTCAGGGCGAACCCGCCCCCCTGTTCGGTGAGCCTCAATAGACGGCCATTAAAGGCCGTAGAACCTGCCGTGAGAGGCGTTTCCAGAGGCGTACTACCGTGACGATCAAGCCAGTCCTGTTCCGCGGATTCAACCAAACCCGGGTCGCGTTGACGGATTTTGTCGATGTCGATGCTGCGGGAGAAGAAGTGAAACGAGAACTGGGTTGGGTCGAAGGCGTCATAGTACCTGCCGAAATGTTCCCACCAGCTGAGCCCGCCGCGGGCCTGGTTCTGGATTTTGGCCACCTGCGGCTGGCGCTCGGCTTCATAATTGGTGAAGGCCAGCTCAAGGTCATCCTGATGCGCCGCCACTTCACGGACCAGCGTGATGGCATCTTCCATGGCCATCTTGGTGCCGGAACCCACAGAGAAGTGCGCGGTGTGGACTGCATCGCCCAGCAGAACAACGTTGCCTCTATGCCATGAATCGGTCCTACGTGTGCGGAAATTGGCCCAGCGGGAACTGTTTCCAACCAGCGGCTGACCGTCGATGTCCTCTGCAAAGAGTCTTTCCAGGAACCGCTGCGTCTTGAGATCCGAGGGTCCGGGCGGCTGGGTGGCGTCAAATTCGTCAAGCCCGGCTTTGAGCCACGTTTCCTCATCGGTTTCGACAATGAAGGTGCTCAGTTCATCACTGATCGGGTAACCATGGACGGCAAAGTTACCGTACTCGCTCTTGCGATGAAGGAACGTCATGCCCTTGAAGAGATGCGTTGTGCCGAACCATATGAACTTCGCAGTGGCCGTCTCCGTCGTATGGCCAACGTCCTCTCCCAGTTGTGCGCGAGTAGAGGAGTTTGCGCCGTCGGCCCCGACGATCAGATCAAAGTCCTTAAGCTGTCCAAGGTCCGGTATGTACTCTCCAAAACGCATGTCAACCCCGGCGTTCGTAGCCCGTTCCTGCATCAATTGAAGTAGAGTCGTCCGGTAAATCGCGGCCATGCCGTTGCCGGCGAAGGTTTTTTTCTCACCTTTAAGCCAGACCTCGATGTTGTCCCAGTGACGGCCGAAATCCCGTAAGCCATTGTGGACGGCGGGGTCCGCCTTGTTGATGCGGCTGAGAGTGGCGTCAGAGAACACCACGCCAAAACCAAACGCATCCGTTGCCTGATTTCGTTCGAATAGTACGACTTCAGCGTCGGGAACTGTCTGTTTGAACAGGGTTGAGACGAAAAGTCCGCCGGGACCGCCGCCGATGCAGGCTATGCGAAGTGCCATAGTGCCACCTTCTAGAGGTTGGGAAATCATTCAGAGAGGTCTCTGGAGTCATTATGAAACCATTTCTAGCAAGGCGTCAAGATTTTGTTACAGTTCAGTGAGTCGCGCGCTCCTTCAGAACCTCTGCCCCGGGGGCGAGCGGTTCCCCTAAGACGGAAGTCACGTAATCGGTCGCTGCAGCACCAAGTTGCTTGTGCACCGCGCTAAAGAGTCGATAGGCAGTATCACTTGGCCAGCCTCGGGGCTGGAGATCCAGCGGTAAGTAAGGGTCTCGGAATAGGAACCGACGGTAGTCGCCAATGATGCGCGTGCGGTCAATTAATGCCGCCTGTCCGCTCTTGGCGGCATTTAACTGCTGATCGTTGAGGGTTGCGTAAGTCCCAATGAAGCTTTCGTAGTCTTGGCCCAACAGGTCCAAATCCCAACACCGGGCAGCTAGTGCCCTGTCGTCGTCCCTATTCCCTGTTCCACACCAAAGAGCATCGACTTTGGCCAGGGGGTTCTCATCCGCGATTTCGCGGACCTCTGACAGGAGGTTATGTGGACTCAGCCAGGTCGAGGGCGAAAGTTGCCCAAAACCGTGCCAGGCAAGCTGTTTGCGCAACTGCTCGCGGACCGCACGCTCGGCTTCGGGGACTTGGTAAATAGCCATCGTCCACCTGCCATCCCATTCTTCCTCCCGGCGGTGGAAGATTCGCTCGCGCCCCTCGTCAAGAATTCCCAGTAGGTGCGGGGTTAGGGAGTAGACGGTCTCCCTGCCGACACGCCGAGTGGTGAACCACCCCTCTTTGCGCAATCGGGACAGGTTTACTCTCACGGTAGCTGGCTCGATGTCGAAAACAGCGAGTAGGGCAGTAATTTCAGCCATCCGAACTTCCCCGCCATCCACGTACCTAAGGTAATCCCCGTACAAGTCAAGAATGAGTGCTCGTGGTTTCCAATGCACGTCGTCCCTCCCTTCAGCGTGGCCTCGTATCCGCCAAGGCCGTGTGCAACACCAGCGGCGATGTCCCGCAACTTGATGTTACATTTAGTCAGGCTCGGCTCATACGAAGATGCATGCGCGTCTCAACCCGCTCCCGCCAACAAACCCTAGATGATGTTTGCTGGCGTTAGGGTAGCCGTATTGGCCGCCCTCGGCGTGCCAGCGGCTAGCCAACCAAGCGATGAAACCCAGACGCCGCGACCAAACCTCCGAGCGAAAGCGACTTGTCTCGTTCCAGAGAAGAAACAAGTTTCGGGTTGAAAGAATTCGTCGGTGATGGTTGCTGGGGCGCCTACCGAAGGAGCTTCCTGGCTGTGGGTCTGAGTTCCTTCTCAAAGTGAGTAGCTGCTGCTCAGGGAGGTTGGTTGGCCGGCTGACGGAGGGTTCCTTCCCGGGTGCGGCTTATGGGCTAATCGTCGACGCAATGATGGCAAACTTCGCCGCGTCAGTAATATCAGCTGGTACAGCTAGCGCACCGCCTGGGATATAAACCAGGCTCGACATGGCCAAAGAACTGATCCCTTCAGCCGGGAGTAAGCCGCCAATAATCCACGCAAATTTCTGAGACTAACCAGTCAACCTCAGCGGTGGTGCGGCAAGAGGGAGTCTTCACAGCTATAGGGTGAGCGGCGTCCATGTTCTGAAATCGATGGACGCGTGCGGGCGAACCTGCCCTAGATGGCACATCAACCGGACTTTCAGATGGCCCCTGCCATAGAGGATCGGCAATTGATCAGACGACAGACTTGCTCGCATAACTGAACTTAAGATCGGCGTCACTTCCAGGCTGCGGATGTCATTTAGGGCTCCTACGGTTTGTGTGAGAAAGGCGTATAGGTCGTTGAGATTC